>JBGAMF010000008.1:0-61593 GCA_044223185.1 Casimicrobiaceae bacterium
TGCGCGCCGCTCCCCCCAGAGGGGGGGCGAGCGCCTTGGGGCGGCCCGGCGGCGCTCATCTCGGCACCACGGCGACCGGGGGCCTGCCGACCTGCACGAGGTCGACCGGCGCGAACGCCGCGAAGCCCAGCACGGTCGCGACGACCGCGAGCCCCAGCGCCACGGCCTCGCGGCCGCGCGTGACGGCGCCGCGCGACGGCGGTGCGTCGACGGTGGCGAGCGCGCGTCCGAGCACGCCGAACACGTAGCACGCCGTGAGCAGGCCGCCGCCGACGAGCACCACCGCCCACCACCACTGCGCGGTCGCGAGCGCCGCCGACAGCAGCAGCCACTTCGCGACGAAGCCGCCGGCCGGCGGCAGGCCGATCAACGCGATGCCGGCCAGCGCGAAGGCGGCGACGGTCATCGGCAGCGCGCGGGCGACGCCGCGCAAGTCCGCGACGCGATCGTGCCCGAGCGCGGCGTAGACGAGCCCGGCGGCCATGAACATCGCGGCCTTGGCGGTGGCGTGCGAGGCCACCTGCAGCATTCCGCCGGTGATCGCCGCCGGCTCGGGGTGGACGAGCCCTGCGGCGAGCGGGAACATCAGGAACAGGTAGCCGATCTGCGCGACCGTCGAGTACGCGACCATCAGCTTCAAGCGCGCCTGCGCGATGGCGACCACGCTGCCGACGACGATGGCCGCGGCGCCGAGCGCGCCGATGAACTGCGCGGCCGCCGGCGTCATCACGCCGGGCAGCGCGTCGAGCCACAGCCGAAGCACGATGAACCACGAGCCCTTGACGACGAGGCCGGACAGCACCGCGCTGGCCGCGGCGGGCGCGCCGGCGTGCGCCGGGGGCAGCCACAGGTGCAGCGGGAAGAGCGCCGTCTTGGCGAGCAGGCCCGCGGTCATCAGCGCCGCCGCGACCGTCGTGGCCGCGTCGGGGCGCGCGCGGCCGGCGAGCAGCACGATGTCGAGGGTGCCGTAGGCGCCGTACAGGAGCGCGGTGCCGGCCAGGTACAGGAGCGAGCCGCCGAGCGCGAACAGCAGGTAGCGAAGCGCGGCGCGCAGCGTCTCCGCGCTCCCTTCGAGCGCCACCAGCGGGACGGCGGCAAACGTGAGCAGCTCGAGCGCGACGTAGAGCGTGAACAGGTCGCCGGCGAGAAAGCAGACGTTCAGCGCCGCGAGGATTGCCGGCAGCATCGTCCAGAACACGAGCGGCGCGCGCGCGTCGCGCGCACCGGCGGGCGTTGCGAAGTCGGCGCGGGCGAACAGCGCGACGAAGAACAGCACGACGGTGGTCACCAGCATCATGACCGCGGCAAGGCCGTCGGCACGCAGCGCGACGCCGAGCGGCGGGCGCCAGTTGCCGAGCGTGTAGACGAGCGGCGCGCCCTGCGCGATCACCTGTGCCGCGACCGCCACGGCCAGCGCGAAGCCCGCCGCGATCACGGCGACGGCGATGCGCGCCGCGTGCCGGCTGCCGAGCGCGAACGCGGCGAGCACGCCGATCGCCGGCACGGCAATCGCGAGGACGAGCAGCGCGCCGCCCGGCGTGGCGAGGTCGGCGGCGACTTGCATCTAGGCAGGCGGCGGCGGATCTTCGCCGGCGGCCGGTGCTTCGGCATCGAGCGCCGTCGAGCCGGCGGCACGCGCGAGCGCCTGCGTCAACGCCACTCCGAGCGCCGTGGCCGCGAAGGCGACGACGATGCCCGTGATCACCAGCGCCTGCGGCACCGGGTCGGCGCCGAGCCCGGCGGCGGCGCCGCGACGCGCCACGACGCCGAACAGCAGGAACACGCCGGTGCCGAGGACGTTGAGCGCGAGGATCTTGCGCAGCGGCTGCGGGCTCGCGACGAGGCCGTAGACACCGAGGCCGGCGAGGACGGCGCCGGCGAGCCCGAACAGCGTGACGTCGCCCATGTCAGTCGCGATGGGCCGCCCCGAGCGACTGACCTGCCCCCTCCGGGGGCAGCGAGCGCAGCGAGCGTGGGGGTCGTTTCATCCTAGGCGGGCCGCTCGGGTGCGCCGGCGATCAGCAGCGTCAGCGTCACCGCGACCGTCGCGGTCATCGCGACCTCGATCGCGATGATCAGCGCCTTCGCGTACGCAACCGGGTAGGCGAGGAACGCGTCGCCGAACGCAAGGCCCGCGAGCCCGACGGCGAAGAACACGCCGGCGCCGGCGACGAGGAGGGCGCGCACGTCCGGCCGCGCGACCGGCGGCACGTCGGCCACGCCCGCCATCATCGCGAGCAGCCACATCGCCGCGAGGATCGTTGCGCCCTGGAACGCGCCGCCCGGGTGCGTGGCGCCCACCCAGAAGACGTACAGGCCGATGAGCACGCCGACCGGAACCAGCCGCCGCGCGAAGTACGCGAGGATTCCGTCCGGATCG
Source organism: Casimicrobiaceae bacterium (assembly GCA_044223185.1). Classification (GTDB taxonomy): domain Bacteria; phylum Pseudomonadota; class Gammaproteobacteria; order Burkholderiales; family Casimicrobiaceae; genus VBCG01. The sequence continues at coordinate 2,381 of JBGAMF010000008.1, forward strand.
GCCCGCTGCTTGGCGCCGGGCCGGCCGCCCCACACGGCGTCGCGGGCCAGCGACCACACGCCGAGAAGCGCCAGCACGAGCACGACCTTCTCGAGCAGCGTGTCGGTCGCGCGGTACGCGATCAGCACGGCGGTCACCGGATTGCCGAGGCCGGTCGCGGGCAGGGCCTCGGTGGCCGGTGCGGCGAGCGTGGGCGCCGGATCGGGAAAGCTCAGGACCGCGCCGACGAGACCCACGGTCACGGCGGCGCCGCACGCGGCGGCCAGCGCGCGCACGCGCGCGGTGGACGGCGGGGGCTCCGTCGCGCCGCCGCCGGCGCGCAGCCGTGCCGCCGCGCCCAGAAGCAGCACGCCGGTCAGGCCGCTGCCGATCGCGGCCTCGGTGAGCGCGACGTCGACCGCGTGCAGCAGCACCCAGCGCAGCGAGACGAGCAGCCCGTAGGCGACGAACGCGACGACCGCGGAGTAGGTGTCGCGCGCGAGGACGGCGAACGCCGCGACGCTCACGACCAGCGCCGCCAGCCCGATGTCGAACAGGTCCGCAGCGATCACGGCGCGCGCTCCGCGTCCGCCTGGTCACGCCGGGCGGCGCGCGCGATGAGCTGCGACGCGGCCGCGCTCGCGAACAGCACGAGCGCCCAGATCACGATGAGCTTGGCGCCGGCCAGCGCCCCGTCCACGCGCGGCAGCAGGCCGAGCACGACGAGGCCGAGCCCCAGGTTGTCGGCCTTGGTGAGCGCGTGCAGGCGCGTCAGCGTATCCGGAAAGCGCAGCAGCCCGGCGGTGCCGGCCACGAAGAAGAAGAGCCCGGCGACGATGGCAACGTTGCCGGCGACGAGAAGCAGCGCGCTCACGTGCGCTCCTCGTCCGGCGCACGCTCGCGGCCGGCAGCGGGCAGCTCGTCGGCGCTGCCCTTCTTCACGAACGCGATCGCGGCGAACGCGGCGAGCAGCGCCAGCACCAGCGCGACGTCGAACACCGCCGGGACCCCGGCGATCACGCCGGCGAGCAGCAGTGCCGCGACGCCGCCGGTGGACAGGAGCTGCGCCGCCATCATCCGCTCGGCGTCGCCACGGTCGCGCAGGATGCGCAGGAGGCCGCCGGCCACGGTCGCCAGCACCACGGCAGCGGCGACGACGAGGAGGTCAGGCACGGGAGCGGTCCCCGACGATTTCCGCGAGCCGGCGCTCGTCGTCGGCGAGCTGGGCGGCGACTTCGGGATTGCCGTCGAGGCAGTGGTACACGAGCGCGCCTTCCTCGTCGGCAGCAGGCAGCGTGCCGGGCATGAGGCTCGTGTACATCGCGAACGCGTTGCGCGCGGGCCCGCGCCGCGCCTTGACCGCGTAGCGGACGAACCCGGGCGCCAAGCGCACGCGCGGCGCGAGCGCGCGCAACGCGACGTCGAAGCCGGCGGCGAGCGATTGCCACGCGAAGCGCGGCAGCAGCGCCAGCGCGGCGCCCCAGCGGATCCTGGTCGCGGCGGGCGGCGTCAGCGCCACGCTCGCCCAGGTCGCCGCCGCCGCGGCCGCGACGCCGAACGCGAGGTCGGGGGGCGCCGTGCCGATCAGCACGACCCAGAGCGCGTAGAACGCGAGGGCGCGGGCGGCGATGCGGGTCATCGCGCGGGCATCCGGCGACGGTGGGGGAACGTGTCGGTGCGCGGGCCGGGCACGATGCGCGCACGCCGGGCGGCCACGGACCAACCCGGCACGCCGCACGCGCTTACGGGGCCACCTTCGCGCTGCGCGCTCCGGTGTTCGCCCTCGGGGCGGCCCTTCGGGCTCACCGGGCTGCCTTCGCGCTGCGCGCTCCGGTGTTCGCCCTCGGGGCGGCCCTTGGGGCTCACGGCGCCGACCCCGCCGCCGCCGGCGCCGGGACGACGTCGACGCTCATCGCCGCCAGCCGGTCGAACAGGCGCGCTTCCGCGCGGATCGGCCACCAGTCGTAGAGGAAGATCTCGAGCGGGCGCCAGAGCGCAACCCAGGCGCCGATCACGATGCTCTCGGCGAGCACGCGCCCGTACTGCTGGCCGCGCAGCAGCTCGCCGACGACGTCGCCGACCACGTTCGCGGCTGCGACGAACAGCAGGCCCACGGCGAGGCTCGCGCGGCCGTTGCGGAACAGCCGCCGCAACCGGTTGCGGGTGGACGCGGCCTCGCGCGCGAAGTGGTCGCGGACGGACTGCGCGAGCAGCCCGGACTCGCCGGGCGCGGGGACCGCGGCGGCCACGTGGACGGCCAGCGCTAGCGGGCCGTCGCCGGGCGCCTCGCGGCCCCACTCGACGATGAACCGCTCCGCTTCCGGGTCGAGGTCGCGCTCGCGGAACGGCGCCGGGTCGAGCGAGTTGAAAAGCTGCCGCAGCTCGCCGACGTGGACGTCGAGCCGTGCGGCCGGCTGGTCCATCGGCGCGTTCCCCGTCAGCTCGCCGCCGCTTCCGGGCGGGCTGCCGGCTCGCGGTCGAACACCGCGACGTAGAGCACGGGCAGCAGCACCAGCGTCAGCAGCGTCGCGACGAGGAGGCCGCCCATGATCGCGAACGCCATCGGCCCCCAGAACACCGTCGGCGCGATGGGGATGAGCCCGAGCACCGTCGAGATCGCCGCCAGCATCATCGGACGAAAACGTCCGGTTGCCGACGCCATGACCGCGTCGAGGACGCCGCGCCCTTCCGCGCGATCGGTCTCGATCTGCACGACCAGGATCACCGCGTTCTTCGCGATCATCCCGATCAGCGCCAGGATGCCGAGGATCGCGACGAAGCCCAGCGGACGGCCGGAGACCAGCAGCGCCAGCACGACGCCGATCAGCCCGAGCGGCAGCAGCGCCACCACCATCGCGAGACGACGGAAGCTCACGAGCATCACCATCATCGTGGCGAGCATCAGCACGATCATCAGCGGGATGACGGCGAACACCGAGGCGCTCGACAGCTGGCTCTCCTCGTACATGCCGCCGGTCTCCACCTGGTAGTGCTGCGGGAGCTTCGCGGCGAACTCCGCGACCTTCGGCGCCAGCGCAGCGACGACTTCGTCGGGCAGCACGCCGGCGGCGACGTCCGCGCGCACCGTCAGCGCCGGCACGCGGTCGCGCCGCCAGACCAGCGGGAACTCCTGCTCCTCGACGAACGTCGCGAACTGCCGCAGCGGCACCATGCGCCCGGACGGCGTGGGCACCTGGATGGCCGAGAGCGCCTCGAACGAAGCGCGCTCGCCGTCGGCCGCCCGGGCCACGACGTTGACGAGATAGATGTCGTCGCGCAGCTGGGTGACGGGACTGCCGGTGACCGACGCGTTGAGCACCGCGGCGAGCGAACGGGAACTCACGCCGAGCCGGCGCGCCTCGTCCTGGTCGACCTTCACGCGTACCTGCCGCGCCGGCTCCATCCAGTCGTAGTGGACGTGCCGCGTGCGCGCGTCGGAGGCGAGGATCTGCGCGAACTCGAGCGATAGCCGGCGGACCTCGTCCTTGTCCGGCCCGAGGATCCGGTATTGCAGCGGCCATCCCACGGGCGGCCCCAGCTCGAGCGGCGACACGCGTGCCACCACGTCCGGAAACTGCTCGGCCAGCGCCTTCTCCAGCTTCGGCTGCAGGCGCTCGCGCGCGGCGAAATCCTTGGCGACGATCACGAACTGCGCGAAGAACGGATTCGCGAGCTGGACGTCGAAGGTCAGGATGAAGCGGATCGCCCCGCGTCCCACGTAGGTGCTGTAGTGGTCGACGTCGGGATCGGCGTTCAGGATCGCCTCCAGCCGCTTCGCCTCGGCCTCGGTGGCGTGGATCGACGCGTTCTGGCGCAGCGTCATGCTCACCGTGAGTTCGGACCGGTCGGACGCCGGGAAGAACTGCCGCGGCACGTGCTGCGACAGGTAGATCGCGCCGGCGAACACCGCGATCGTCAAGCCGATCGTGATCCAGCGCGCGCGGATCGCCGCGGAGAGGAACGCCGAGAACGCGGCGGTGATCCGGCTCGGCTTCTCGTCGCTTCCGGCCTTCGGCGGCTGCAGGATCGCCTTGCCGACCAGCGGCGCGAACAGGACGGCGACCAGCCACGACGCGAGCAGCGCGATGGCGACCACGGAGAAGATCGCGAACGTGTACTCGCCGGCGGAGCTCTGCGCGAAGCCGATCGGGACGAAGCTCGAGATCGTCACCAGCGTGCCGATGAGCATCGGGGCGGCCAGCGTCCGGTAGGCGAAAGTGGCCGCCTGGTCCTTGGAGTCGCCGGCGCCCAGCCGGCGGATCATCGCGTCGACGGTCGTCATCGCGTCGTCGACGAGCAGCGCCAGCGCGATGATCAGCGCGCCGAGCGAGATGCGGTGCAGCCCGGTGTGCGTGACGTCCATCACCGCGAAGACGATCGCGAGCGTCAGCGGGATGGCCAGCGCCACCACGGCGCCGGGGCGCACGCCGAGGCTCACGAAGCTGCAGACGAGGATGATCACGATCGCCTGCCACAGCGAGGTCATGAAGTCGCCGATCGCGACGTCGACCGAGACCGCCTGGTCGGCGACCAGCACGGGCTCGATCCCGAGCGGCAGGCCGCTCCGGATGTCGTCCATCACGGTGCGCACGTTCTTCCCGAGCGTCAGGATGTCGCCGGAGTCGCGCATCGCGATCGCGAGGCCGATCGCCGGCTTGCCGTTGACGCGGAACATGGGCTGCGGCGGGTCGACGAAGCCGCGCCGCACCGTGGCGACGTCGCCCAGGCGGACGATGCGGTCGCCGGCGACGAAGTTGACGTTCTCGATGTCGCGCTCGGTCTCGAACGCGCCGGTGACGCGGAGGAACACGCGCTCCCGGTCGGTCTGGATGACCCCGGCCGGCCGCACCAGGTTCTGCGCCTGCAGCGTCGCGACGATCGTCGGGTAGTCGAGCCGCAGGCCGGCCAGCTTCTCGGTCGAGAACTCGATGAACACCTGCTCGTCCTGCGCGCCCAGCACCTCGATCTTGGAGACGTCCTTCACCCGCAGCAGGCGCGAGCGCGCCGACTCGACGTAGTCGCGCAGCTCGCGGAACGTGAACCCGTCGGCGGTGAACGCGTAGATGATGCCGAACGTGTCGCCGAAGTCGTCGTTCATGAACGGGCCGACCACGCCCTGCGGCAGCGTGCCGCGCATGTCGCCGATGTTCTTGCGCACCTGGTACCAGACGTCCGGGATGGCCGCCGGCGGCGCCGACTGCTCGAGGTCGACGAAGATCGTCGTCTGGCCGGCGGTCGTATAGCTGCGCACCGTGCGCAGGTACCGCGTCTCCTGCAGCGTGCGCTCGAGGCGCTCGGTCACCTGCTTCAGCGTCTCCTCGACCGTCGCGCCGGGCCACGCCGCGGCCACGACCATCGTGCGGATCGTGATGGCGGGATCCTCGCTGCGGCCGAGGCGCAGGAACGACAGCGTGCCCGCGACCACGGCGACGATCATCAGGAAGATCACGAGCGAGGGGCGCTTCAACCCCCACTCGGACAGGTTGGGGCCGATCACTTGCCGGTCTCGAGCAGGCGGACCTTCTGGCCGGGACGCAGTGCCTGAACGCCGGCGGTGACGACGACGTCACCCGGGTTGAGTCCCGAGGCGACCTCGACCCGCAGCGGATCCGACGACCGGATCTCGATCGCACGCGACGACACGGTGCCCGTCGCGCGGTCGACCACCCACACCGAGGCCTTCCGGTCCGAGCGGGTGACGGCCGAAGGGGGGATCTCGATCGCCGGCGCGGAGTCGAGCGAAATGCGCCCGGTCACGGTCGTGCCGAGCCGCATCGCCGGCGGCGGATTGTCGAGCCGCACGCGCACCCGGAACGTGCCGGTCACGGGATCGGCACGCGGCGCGACCTCGCGCACCGTTCCCGTCGCCGTCACCTTGGGATCGGACACCAGGTTGACGGCGACCGACGGGCGCGCGGGCGCGGCGTCCTTGACGCGCGCGGGCACGTCGAAGACGGCCTCGCGGGCGCCGTCCTTCGCGACCTGCACGATCATCCGGCCGGCGCCGACGACCTCGCCGGGCTCCGCACCCTGCGCGGTGACCACGCCGGTGACGTCGGACACGAGGCGCGTGTAGGACAGCCGGTTCTCGGCGAGCGTGACCTGCGACTGCGCGGTCTCGACCGCGGCGTCCGCGGTCTTCATCACGGCTTCCGCCTGCTCGAACGTCGCGCGCGCCACGGCGTTCTCGGCGACCAGGTCGCGCATGCGCGCGAAGTTGTTGCGCGCCTCGGCCTGCTGGGCGCGGGCCGCGCCGAGCTGCGCGCGCGCCGCCTGCAGCGCCGACTCCTCGTTCTGCGGGTCGAGCCGCGCGATGAGCTGGCCCGGGCGCAGGCTGTCGCCCACGCCGACTGCGCGCTCGACCAGCCGCCCGTCGATGCGGAACGACTGGTTGGCCTCGGTCTGCGCCTGCACGGTGCCGGTGATGGCCACGGTGTCGCCGGTCGCACGCTTTTCGATGGCGACGACGCGGACCGGGCGGACCTCGGGAGCCTGCGGCGCTTCCGTCTGCTTGCACCCGGCCAGCAGGAGCGCGGTCGCGCCGGCGGCGAGCACGCCCGCGCGCCATCCATTGAGTTCTGAAGTATTGCCCGAGCGCACTGCCACGCGAGGCTCCCGTGGTTGTTCTTGGGGAATCGACGATTTTACATGGGCGGGCGCGCGCGCGGGCGGTCGCGGCGCCGCCTGCCGCCGGACAATCGCCGGCGTGGCAGAATGAGCAACTCGCGCGTGCGGCGCCGGACCCTGTCGATGCGCGCGGAGGAGCCCGGTCATGACGCACGTCTTCCATCGTCACCTGCACCAGACGCCGCCGGTCGCGGTCGCCGGCCGCGGCGTGCACCTGATCGACGCCGCCGGCAACGAGTACCTCGACGCCTGCGGCGGCGCGGCGGTGTCGTGCCTCGGCCACGGTCACCCCGACGTGCTCGCGGCGATGCACGCGCAGGTCGACCGCCTCGCCTACGCGCACACGAGCTTCTTCACGACCGAAGTCGCCGAGACGCTCGCGGACCATCTGGTGCGCACGGCGCCGGCCGGCACGAGCCACGCGTACTTCGTGAGCGGCGGCTCGGAGGCGATCGAGGCGGCGCTCAAGATGGCGCGCCAGTACTTCGTCGAGATCGGGCAGCCGCAGCGCGCGCGCTTCGTCGCGCGCCGGCAGAGCTACCACGGCAACACGCTCGGCGCGCTCGCGGTCGGCGGCAACGCGTGGCGGCGGGCGCAGTTCGGCCCGCTGCTGATCGACGTCGAGCACGTCTCCCCGTGCTACCCGTACCGCGACCTGCGCGCAGGCGAGACTCCGCACGCGTACGTCACGCGGCTGGCGGACGAGCTCGACGCGACGTTTCGTGCGCTCGGGCCGGAGCGCGTGCTGGCGTTCGTCGCCGAGACCGTCGGCGGGGCAACGGCCGGTGTGCTGGTGCCGGTCCCCGGATACTTCAAGGCCGTGCGGGAGGTCTGCGATCGCTACGGCATCCTGCTGATCCTCGACGAGGTGATGTGCGGGATGGGGCGTACGGGGGCGCTGTACGCGTGCGAGCAGGAGGGCGTGGTGCCGGACCTCGTGACGATCGCCAAGGGCCTGGGCGGCGGCTTCCAGCCGATCGGCGCCGTGCTCGCGCAGCGCCGGATCGTCGACGCGATGTCGCAGGGCAGCGGCTTCTTCCAGCACGGCCACACCTACCTCGGACACCCGGTGGCCTGCGCGGCCGCGCTCGCCGTGCAGCGCGTGATCGAGCGCGACGGGCTGCTCGCGCGCGTCCGCGAGCGCGGCGCGGCGCTCGAGCGGCGGCTCTCCGACCGCTTCGCCGAACACCCGCACGTCGGGGACATCCGCGGGCGCGGCCTGTTCTGGGGCGTCGAGCTCGTGCGCGACCGCGCGACCAAGGCGCCGTTCGACCCGGCGCAGCGGATCCACGCCCGGGTCAAGGCGGCGGGCATGGCGCGCGGGCTCATGACTTACCCGATGGGCGGCACGATCGACGGCCGGCAGGGCGACCACATCCTGCTCGCCCCCCCGTTCATCGTCGAGGAGGCGCACCTCGACGCCATCGTCGAGCGGCTTTCCGACGCCATCGACGCCGCAGTCGACTTGGGCGTCGCAACGGTTTAACGTTATGGTTTGGTGATCCCCGGCCCCGCCGCCTCGGCGGGCCGCCGGCCCTCGTTGAAGGAGACTCGCGTGATGAAGCTTCGCATTTCCGGCGTCACTGCCGCCCTGGCCGCCGCCGCGCTCTTCGGCGGCACCGCCAGCCTGCCGGCCGCGGCCCAGCAGAAATTCGTGACCATCGGCACCGGCGGCGTGACCGGCGTCTACTACGCGGCCGGCGGCGCGATCTGCCGGCTCGTCAACAAGGACCGCTCGAAGCACGGCATCCGCTGCTCGGTCGAGTCCACCGGCGGCTCGGTGTTCAACGTGAACACGATCAAGGCCGGCGAGCTCGACTTCGGCTTCGCGCAGTCCGACGTCCAGTTCAACGCGATCAAGGGCCAGGGCCAGTACAAGGACAGCGGCGCCTACCCCGACCTGCGCGCCGTGTTCTCCGTGCACCCGGAGCCGTTCACCGTCGTCGCCCGCAAGGAGGCCAACGTCAAGTCGTTCGCCGACTTCAAGGGCAAGCGCTTCAACGTCGGCAACCCCGGCTCGGGCACGCGCTCGTCGATGGAGGAGCTGCTGGCCGCGATGAACTGGAAGATGTCCGACTTCTCGCTCGCCTCGGAGTTGAAGGCCGACGAGCACGGCCCGGCGCTGTGCGACGGCAAGATCGACGGCTTCTTCTACGCGGTCGGCCACCCGTCGGCGAACATCCAGGACCCGACCACCACCTGCGGCGCGAAGCTCGTCTCGCTGACCGGCCCGGCGGTCGACAAGCTGGTCGCCGACAAGCCGTACTACGCGAAGGCGACGATTCCCGCCGCGCTGTACCCGAACAACCCGGATCCGACGCAGACGTACGGCGTGCTGGCGACGGTCGTCGCCTCGTCGAAGACGCCGAACGAGACCGTCTACCAGGTCGTGAAGGCCGTGTTCGACAACTTCGAGGAGTTCAAGAAGCTGCACCCGGCGCTGGCGCACCTCAAGCCCGAGGACATGGTGAAGAACGGCAACTCGGCGCCGCTGCACGAGGGCGCGCTCAAGTACTACAAGGAAAAGGGCTGGGTGAAGTAGCCGGCGATCCGGGTCCGGTGCAGCGGACCGCCTGAAAGGGAACGCAGAGGGGCGAAGGCGACTTCGCCCCTTTTTTGCGGTTGGAGAGCGGCGCCGTGCGCCCCTCACCCCGACCCTCTCCCCGCCATGCGGGGAGAGGGAGCGCTTCGCTGCCGCGTCAGCGCGACGCGCCGCGGCGCTGCTCTCCCTCTCCCCGGAACGGGGAGAGGGTCGGGGTGAGGGGCGGGTGACCGCGGCGACAAGAGGGCAGGGGGGAACGCAATGGCCACCGACATCGAGAAGGCATCCGCCGAGCTGCAGGAAATCGTCGCCAAGGCGGACACCGGCGCCCGCAAGCCGGGCGGCTTCACCGGCAAGCTGCTGTTCGGAGTGGCGCTGGCGTGGGCGCTGTTCCAGTTCTGGTACGCGTCGCCGCTGCCGTTCCTGCTCAAGTTCGGCGTCCTCAACGACACCGAGGCGCGCTCGCTGCACCTCGCGTTCGCGCTGTTCCTCGCGTTCACCGCGTGGCCGGCCTTCTCCCGCTCGCCGCGCGACCGGGTGCCGCTCCTCGACTGGGCCTTCGCGCTCGCGGGCGCCTTCGCCGCCGCGTACCTCATCCTGTTCTACCGCGAGCTCGCGCTGCGGCCGGGGCAGCCGACGACCATGGACATCGTCGTCGCGACCACCGGCATCGTGCTGCTGATCGAGGCGACGCGGCGCGCCGTCGGCTGGCCGATGGCGGTGCTGGCCGTGCTGTTCATCGCCTACAGCATGGGCGGCCCCTACCTGCCCGAGGTGCTGGAGCACAAGGGCGCCTCGCTCAACCGGCTGCTGTCGCACATGTGGCTGACCACCGAGGGCGTGTTCGGCATCGCGCTCGGCGTGTCGACCGGGACGATCTTCGTCTACGTGCTGTTCGGCACGCTGCTCGACCGGGCCGGCGGCGGCAACTACATGATGCAGGTGAGCTTCGCCGCGCTGGGCCACCTGCGCGGCGGCCCGGCCAAGGTCGCCGTCGTGTCGTCCGCGCTGAACGGCCTCATCTCCGGGTCGTCGGTGTCCAACGTCGTCTCCGGCGGCATCTTCACGATCCCGCTGATGAAGAAGTCCGGGTACGGCGGAGTCAAGGCCGGCGCGATCGAGACGATGTCGTCGGTCAACGGCCAGATCATGCCGCCGGTCATGGGCGCGGCCGCGTTCCTGATGGTCGAGTACGTCGGCATCCCGTACTCGGAGATCGTCAGGAACGCGATCCTGCCGGCCACGCTTTCGTACATCGGGCTCTTCTACATCGTGCACCTGGAGGCGCTGAAGCTCCGCATGCAGCCGCTCGTCCGGCGGGAGCCGCGGCCGTGGCACAGCCGGCTCGTGCGCACGCTGCTCGGCATCTCCGGGACGATCCTCGTCGTCTGCGTGCTGTACTACCTGCTCGCGGGCGTGGACGCGGCGTTCGGCGCGGCGGCGCCGTGGGTCACCGGCGCGATCGTCGGCGCGCTGTACCTGTTCTCGGTCTACATGGCGGCGAAGAGCCCGGACCTCCCCGAGGACATCGACGTCGACAACCCGAAGCCCCTCGACACGTGGCCGGCGGTCAAGGCCGGCCTGCACTTCCTGCTGCCGATCGGCATGCTGATCTGGTGCCTGATGGTCGAGGAGCTGTCGCCGTCGCTCTCCGCGTACTGGGCGATCGTGATGCTGATCGTGCTGATGGCCACCCAGCGGCCGCTGATCGACCTGTTCCGGGGCCGGAGGACGCCGGGTGCGTGGCGGCAGGGCTGCGCGGACGTGGTCCACGGGTTCAACGACGGCTCGCGCAACATGATCGGCATCGGCATCGCGACGGCCACGGCCGGCATCGTCGTCGGCGCGATCACGCTGACCGGCCTCGGCCTGCGCATGACCGAGTTCGTCGAGTTCGTGTCGCAGGGCAACGTGATCACGATGCTGCTGTTCATCGCGTTCGTCTGCCTGGTGCTGGGGCTGGGCGTGCCGACCACCGCCAACTACGTGCTGATGGCCACGCTGATGGCGCCGGTGGTGGTCGAGCTGGGCGCGCAGGCGGGACTCGTGATCCCGCTGATCGCGGTCCACCTGTTCGTCTTCTACTACGGGATCATGGGCGACATCACGCCGCCGGTCGGGCTCGCCACGTTCGCCGCGGCGGCCATTTCCGGAGAGAGCGCCATCGCCACCGGCATCCAGGGCTCGGTGTACGCGCTGCGCACGGTGATCCTGCCGTTCATCTGGATCTTCAACCCGACGCTGCTGCTGATCGACGTGGACAGCGTGCTCGACCTCGTCGTCGTCGTCATTGCCTCGACGCTCGCCATGCTGATCTTCGCCGCCGTGACGATGAACTGGTTCCGCGTGAAGACCCGGCTGTGGGAGACCGCGCTGCTGGCCGTGGCCGTGGCGCTGCTGTTCCGGCCCGACTTCTTCATGGACTACGTCGCGCCCGAGTACGTGCACGTGCCGGGCGCGAAGGTGTACGACGTCGCCCGCGACACGCCCGACGCGGGCCGCATCGTCATGGTGATCAAGGGCACGTCGATCGAGGGCGACGACGTGCGCAAGACGGTCGCCGTGCGGCTGGGACCGAAGGGCGACGACGGCCGCAAGCGGCTGACCGAGGCCGGGCTCACGCTGACGCAGCTGGGCGACGCCGTGCAGATCTCGGCGGTCAAGTTCGGCTCGCGCGCGAAGAAGTCGGGCTTCGAGCAGGGCTTCGACGTCGACCGGATCGAGGTGCCGTCGGGGCGGCCGTCGGCGCACTGGTTCTACCTGCCGGCGCTGCTGCTGATCGCGATCGTCTGGTGGGCGCAGGGACGGCGGCTGCAGAAGTGACGCGCGTCGCGCTGATCCACGCGCTCGCGCACTCGGTCGCGCCGATCAACGCGGCACTCGAGCGCGCGTGGCCGCAGTGCGTGCGGATGAACCTGCTCGACGACAGCCTGTCGGCCGACCTCGCGCGGAGCGGCGGGCGGCTCGACGGCGCGATGACCGCACGCTTCGAGGCGCTCGCCGCGTACGCGGTCGGGACCGGCGCGCAGGGCCTTCTGTTCACCTGCTCGGCGTTCGGCCCGTGCATCGACGCGGTGGCGCGCGCGCATCCGGGCCTGCCGGTGCTGAAGCCGAACGAGGCGATGATCGCCGAGGCCGTCGCCAGCGGCCGGCGGATCGGGCTGGTGGCGACGTTCGCGCCGACGCTGGCGTCGATGCCCTCCGAGTTCCCGCCCGGCGTCGACGTCGTGCCGACGCTCGCCGAGGGCGCGCTCGACGCGCTGGACCGGGGCGACGCCTCGGCGCACGACGCCCTCGTCGCTGCCGCCGCGCAGCGTGCCGCAGCGGCAGGCTGCGACGTCGTCGCGCTTGCGCAGTTCAGCATGGCGCGCGCGGCGGCTGCCGTCGCGACGGCGGTCCCGGTGCCGGTACTGACGACACCGGAGTCCGCGGTCCGCGCGCTGGCGGCACGGCTCGGCGTGCACGTTGGGGGATAATGCGCGGCGGCGACGACAGCCGTCGCGCGGCGCGTCCCACCCGAAAGGAACCCGAGCATGGCCTCCCGACGACTCGCGCAGCGTGCGCGGCGCCTGACTGCCTGCGCGGCCGCGACCGTGGCCGCCGGCGCGTTCGCGCAAGCGGCCCCTGCGGCGCTCGCCGACTGCCACGGCATCGCCTCCGACAGCGAGCGCCTCGCCTGCTACGACCGGGCGAGCGGACGCGGTGCTGCGGCCCGTCCCGCGGCCGCCGCGCCGGCGGTGATCCCGCCGAAGGAGACCGCCACGCCGCTCGCCAACGCCGCGGCGGCGCGGGCGGCGCCCGCGTCGATGATCGACGCCGCATGGGACTTCGATCCCGCGTCGCCGCGCTACGACATCCGGTTCTACAAGGAGAACTACTTCCTCGTCGGCCGCTACACGAGCGACGTCAACACGGCGCCGTTCGGGCCGCTGTACGAGGTGATCGGCGTGCCGCCGGAGAACGTCAACAACACCGAGGCGAAATTCCAGCTGTCGTTCAAGGGCCGGCTGTGGACGACCGACGACCGCCGTTTCGGCCTGTGGGCCGCCTACACGCAGCAGAACCAGTGGCAGATCTACAACGGCGACGCGTCGCGGCCGTTCCGCGAGACCAACTACATGCCCGAGCTCTTCGTCAGCTACCGGCCCGACGTCGAGCTGCCGGGCGGCTTCCGCTGGAAGCTCGTCAACTTCGGCTACACCCACCAGTCGAACGGCCGCACCGACGTGCTGTCGCGCAGCTGGGACCGCATCCTCGCCTCGTTCGGCGCCGAGAACGGCAACCTCGGCGTCTTCGCCGACGTCTGGTACCGGATTCCGGAGAAGGACGAGGAGGACGACAACCCCGACATCACCGACTACTACGGCCACGGCATGCTCTCCGCGCTGTACCGCTGGCGCGGCCACAGCTTCGCCGGCTGGCTGCGCGGGAACGTCAGTACCGGCAAGGGGGCGGTCCAGCTCGGCTGGACGTCGCCGCCGTTCTTCGGCCCGTTGCGCGCGTACGTGCAGTTCTTCTCGGGTTACGGCGAGAGCCTGATCGACTACAACTGGAAGCAGACGACGATCGGCGCGGGCGTCGCGCTGTCCGACGGGCTCTGACGCAGTCCGCGCACGCGGCTCCGGCGGGCGTGCTATAGTCGTCGAACGTTCGTTCGACACGGGGCACGCCGAGTGGGGTCCGCCGCCTTCGACACCCTCAACGACGCGCAGCGCCGCGCCGTCTTCCACGGCGCCGGGGAGGCGGCGCCGGCGCCGCTGCTCGTCGTCGCCGGCGCCGGCACCGGCAAGACCAGCACGCTCGCCCACCGCGTGGCGCGTCTGTTCCGCGACGGCGCCGACCCGCAGCGTCTGCTGCTGCTGACGTTCAGCCGCCGCGCGGCGGCCACGCTCGAGCGCCGCGCCGGCCAGGCGCTGCGGGCCCTTGCCGGCACTGCACGGTGCGACGCCACCGCCCTGCCGTGGGCCGGGACGTTCCACAGCGTCGGCGCGCGGCTCCTGCGCGAGTACGCGCCGCGCATCGGGCTGCCCGCGAACTTCACGATCCACGACCGCGGCGACGCCGAAGACCTGATGGCGTTCGTGCGCGGCGCGCTGCCGCACGACCCGGCGGCGCGGCGCTTCCCCAGCGCCGCGGCGTGCGTGGCCATCTGCTCGCGGGCGGTCAACGCGCAGGCGCCGCTCGCCGACGTCCTGCGCGACGCCTTCCCGTGGTGCGCGCACTGGGAAGCGACGCTGCAACGGCTGTTCGCCGCGTACGTCGAAGCCAAGCAGGCGCAGCACGTGCTCGACTTCGACGACCTCCTGCTCGCGTGGGCCGCGATGATGGAGGAGCCCGCGCTGGCGGCGGAGGTCGGCGCGCGCTTCGACCACGTGCTGGTCGACGAGTACCAGGACACCAACCGCCTGCAGGCGGCGATCCTGCGCGCGCTGAAGCCCGACGGCCGCGGCGTCACGGTCGTCGGCGACGACGCGCAGGCGATCTACGGCTTCCGCGCCGCGACGGTGCGCAACATCCTCGACTTTCCGGCGCAATACGCGCCGCCCGCGACGATCGTCACCCTCGAGCGCAACTACCGGTCCACCGCGCCCATCCTCGCCGCGTCGAACGCGGTGATCGCGCTCGCCGCAGAGCGTCACGCGAAGTCGTTGCACACCGAGCGCGCGGGCGGCGGGCGGCCGCGCCTCGTCACGGTACGCGACGAGATGGGACAGGCGCAGTGTGTGGCGGCGCAGGTGCTCGCGTGGCGCGAGCAGGGGATTTCGCTCAAGCGACAGGCGGTGCTGTTCCGTACGGCGAGCCACAGCGCGCTGCTGGAACTCGAGCTGGCGCGGCGCGACGTTCCGTTCGTGAAGTTCGGGGGCCTGCGGTTCCTCGACGCGGCGCACGTGCGCGACGTGCTGGCCCTGCTGCGCTGGATCGAGAATCCCCGGGCGCGGCTCGCCGGCTTCCGTGCGCTGCGGCTGCTGGCCGGCGTGGGGCCGGCCACCGCGACGCGCCTGCTCGACGCGCTCGCCGGCGCGGCAGAGCCCGTGCCGGCGCTGCAGGCGCTGCGCGTCCCGCCCGCCGCCGCAGCGGACTGGGCGGCCGCCGTTTGCACGACGCGCTCGCCGCCGGCGAGGACGCGTGGCCCGCCGAGCTCGATCCGCTGCTCGCGTGGTACGCGCCGCAGCTCGCGCGCCTCTACGACGACCCGGACAGCCGCGCGCGCGACCTCGAGGCGCTGCGCCGGGTCGCGGACACGTATGCGTCCCGCGAGCGCTTCCTCACCGAGCTGACGCTCGATCCGCCGGCCGCCACCAGCGCCGAGGCGGGCGCGCCGTACCGCGACGACGACTGGCTCACGCTGTCGACGATCCACTCGGCGAAAGGGCAGGAGTGGACGGCGGTGCAGGTGCTGTCGTGCGTCGACGGTTGCATCCCGTCCGACCTCGCGACCGGCCGGGCGGAGGAGGTCGAGGAGGAGCGCCGGCTGCTGTACGTCGCGATGACGCGCGCGAAGGACCACCTGGCGCTGCTGCTGCCGCAGCGCTTCCACGTGCAGCGGCAGGCGGCGGCAGGCGACCGCCACGTCCACGCGTCGCGCAGCCGCTTCCTCACGCGCGCCGTGTGCGCGCAGTTCGCAGAGGAGGCGTGGCCGCCGCCGGTGTCGTCACCGCCGCCCGCGCCGGGCGTGCCGCCGGACGTGCCCAGGGTCGACGTCGCGGCGCGCCTGCGCGCCATCTGGAACCAGGCGCGCGCCGCCGCCGACTGATCCGGCGGGGCGTTGCGCCGGCGGTCGCCGCGCGTCGCCCGCAACGACGCGGCGGGGCGGCACGGCCCGGAACGCGGGCGCCACGTCGGGCGCGCGGTTCGCGGAACTTCTGCCGGCGATGCGGCTCGCGCCGGACCCCGAGGCGACGCGAGCGTTCGGTGCGGCGAGCGCCGGAGTCGCCGCCGGCCGGGCCCGGTCCGTCGCCGCTGTCATAATTGCGCCGGTTCCGCACGGCGCGCGTTCGCGTTCGTGCCCACCGGGAGATCCCGCATGGCCCGCTATCGCTTCCGCGGCAACGCGCCGCAGGTCCACGAGTCCGCCTTCGTCGCCGACAGCGCGACGCTGGTCGGCCGCGTCGTGCTGGACGAGCTGACCAGCGTCTGGCCCGGCGCGGTCATCCGCGCGGACTCGGAGCCGATCGTCGTGGGGCGGGGCAGCAACGTACAGGACTGCGCGGTGCTGCACGTCGACCCGGGCGTGCCGATGACGATCGGCGCGAACGTGACGGTCGGGCACCAGGCGATGCTGCACGGCTGCACGATCGGCGACGGGTCGCTGATCGGCATCCAGGCGGTCGTGCTCAACCACGCGGTCATCGGCCGCGACTGCCTCGTCGGCGCCGGCGCCATCGTCACCGAGGGCAAGACGTTTCCGGAGCGGTCGCTGATCCTCGGTGCGCCGGCCAAGGTGGTGCGGATGCTGACCGACGCCGACGTCGCGATGCTGCGCAGCGCCGCCGAGGCGTACGTGAAGCGGCGCGGGTTCTACAAGACCGAGCTCGAGCGCGTCGACTGACCGCCGGGGCCGCGCGCTACATCGTGTAGTTGAGCGCGAGCCGCCCGCCGTCCGGGTAGAGCGTCGTGCCGGTCAGGTAGGAGGCGTCGTCGCTCGCGAGGAAGACCGCGACGCTCGCGACTTCCTCCGGCTCGCCCAGCCGGGCGAGCGGCGTGCGCGACAGGATGCGCGTCCGCGCCGACTCGTTGGTCAGCACGGCCGTCCGCAGGAGTTCGGTGGCGATCGACCCCGGGCCGATGCCGACGACGCGGATGCCGAGCGGCGCGAGGCTCATCGCCATCACCTTCGTCAGCTGGTTCAGCCCGCCCTTGCTGACCGTGTAGGGCACCTGGTTGGCGATCGCGAGCACGGCGTTGACGCTCGACATGTTCACGATGACGCCGCGCTGGCCGTGCGCGCGCGGCGATTGCGTCGCCATCTGCCGCGCCGCCGCCTGCCCGCAGAGGAACGGGCCCTTCAGGTTCACGCGCAGCACGCGGTCGAAGTCGGCCTCGGCGAGATCCAGGAAGTCGGCGGCGTGCACGATGCCCGCGTTGTTGACGAGGATGTCGACCGCGCCGAAGGTCTCGACGGCGAAGCGCACGAGCCGCTCGGCGTCCGCCGCGGCGCTGACGTCGGCGCGGCAGAACCGCGCCTGCCCGCCGGCGTCCGCAAGCGCCCGGGCGAGCGCGGCGCCGGCCTCGTCGTTCACGTCGGCGACCACGACCCGCGCGCCTTCCGCGGCCATGGCCCGCGCGCATGCGGCGCCGATGCCCTGGGCGCCGCCGGTGACGACGGCAACGCGGCCTTCGAGTTTCATCGTGCGGCTCCTTGTCGGTTTGCGCGCGCGGCGCGCGGGCGCGGGATGTGGCATTGTGACACCGGCGCGCGCCCCCGCGGAGCGCAGCGCGCAACGGAGCGGAGACACGTGCATGAGCGAAGCGCTGCCCCTCGAAGGCATCCGGGTCGTCGAGTTCGTCCACATGGTGATGGGGCCGACCTGCGGCCTGCTGCTGGCCGACCTGGGCGCCGACGTGGTGAAGGTCGAACCGGTCCCGGACGGCGACAACACGCGCCGCCTCACCGGCTCGGGCGCCGGCTTCTGGCCGACGTACAACCGCAACAAGAAGAGCCTCGCCGTGGACCTGAAGTCGCCGGAAGGCATGGCGGTCGTCCACAGGCTGCTCGCCACTGCCGACGTCGTGACCGAGAACTTCCGGCCCGGTGCCATGGAGAAGCTCGGCCTCGGCTACGTGGACGTGAAGGCGCAGAACCCGCGGATCGTCTACGCGTCGATGAAGGGGTTCCTGCCGGGACCGTACGACCACCGGACCGCGCTCGACGAGGTCGTGCAGATGATGGGCGGGCTCGCGTACATGACGGGCCCCGAGGGGCGGCCGCTGCGCGCGGGCGCGTCGGTCAACGACGTGATGGGCGGGATGTTCGCGGCCTACGGGATCCTCGCGGCGCTCCTGGAGCGCGCGCGCACCGGGCGCGGCCAGCACGTGCAGAGCTCGCTCTACGAGAACACGGTGTTCCTGGTCGCGCAGCACATGCTGCAGCACGCGGTGACCGGCAAGCCGGCGGCGCCGATGCCGAGCCGGCTCTCCGCGTGGGCGATCTACGACGTGTTCGCCACGGCCGACGGCGAGCAGGTGTTCGTCGGCTGCGTCAGCGACTCGCAGTGGCCGGCGTTCTGCGGCGCGTTCGGCTTCGCCGACCTGCTCGCCGACCCGACGCTCGCGACCAACAACCAGCGGGTTGCGGCGCGCGAGCGGCTGCTGCCGGCCGTGCGCGCGCGCCTTGCGGCCTTCGACAAGCAGGAGATCATGGACAAGTGCGAGGCGGCGGGACTGCCGTTCGCGCCGATCCGCAAGCCGGAGGAGCTCGTCGACGACCCGCACCTCGCGGCCTCGGGCGGGCTCGCCGACATCACGCTCGCCGACGGGCGTGCCGCGCACGTGCCGAAGCTGCCGCTCGAAATGGACGGACGCCGGTTCGGCGCGCGGCTCGACGTGCCCCGGGTCGGCGGCCACACGGCGGCGCTGCTCGCCGAGCTGGGCTACGCCGAGGACGCCGTGCGGGACCTGGTCGCCGCGGGAGTCGTCGGCACCTGACGCCGCACCGTTGCTAAACTACGGACGAGCCGCCCGCCGCGGCGACGACACCGGGAGTTCGAGATGGCCGCAACGCGCGCGCGGGCCAAGGTAGCCCGCCCCACTGAACAGGAAGCCGCCGAGGCGGTGCGCACGCTGATCCGCTGGGCCGGCGACGACCCGGCACGCGAGGGCCTGCGCGACACGCCGATGCGCGTCGTGCGCTCGTACCGCGAGTTCTTCGCGGGCTACGGCCAGGACCCGAACGCGATCCTCGCGCGCACGTTCTCCGAGGTCGACGGCTACGACGAGATGATCGTGATGAACGACATCCGCTTCGAGAGCCACTGCGAGCACCACATGGTGCCGATCATCGGCAAGGCACACATCGGCTACCTGCCGGACCGGCGCGTCGTCGGCATCTCGAAGCTCGCGCGGCTGGTCGAGATCTACGCGAAGCGCCTGCAGATCCAGGAGAAGATGACCGTGCAGATCGCCGACTCGCTGCAGAGCGTGCTGCAGCCCAAGGGCGTGGCCGTCGTCATCGAGGCCGCGCACCAGTGCATGACGACGCGCGGCGTGCACAAGCCGGGGGTCGGGCTGGTGACGAGCCGGATGCTGGGGGCCTTCCGCACCAACGCCGCGACGCGGCGCGAGTTCTTCGCGACGATCGGGCTGACGGCGCGGGGCGGGCTGCCGAACACGTGACGGCCGCACGGCGCGTCGGCCGGCGGCGATTCGCGCGTGGCGGGCGGGTGCGGGCGCGACGAGGAGATCCGGAAGCGCATGGAACGCATCGACGACACCGAGGCCCGCAGACGGGCAAGCGCAATTGCCAGGGGCATCGCTTGCGGCGAAATCTCCGAGTACGCGGGCGCGATGCGGATTTGGAAGGAGATCATCGACCGGATGGGGCCGAGGTGCCCGGACGACCTGTGGCCGTTCAAGTCCAACGCCAGCGCCATCGAGGACATCCGGTGGAACGCCGGGCAGGGCGGCAGCCCGAACGCGCCCCTGATCCTTCAGTGCGAGCGCGAAATCATGGCGGCGGCCAGGGTGCTGGCGGCACGGGCGTGATCCGCGCCGCCGAAGGAGCCGCGGCAGTTCCCATCGGAACCTCCTGACGCGCGCGGTCGGCCGCGACCGCCACACCCCGCGCCTGCCTCTTGCGAGTGCAGCTCCTCGACCACGTCTCGATCACCGTTCGCGACATCGAGTCCGCCAGCCGGGTCTGCAAGGCGGCGCTGGGAGCCGGGATCGCGTGGGAGCGCGCCGACGCGATCGGCTTCGGAGCGCGGAGCCGCACCGGCGACGACGCGCACACGTGCGTCACCGTGCCCGCATCCCCGGCGGCGGACACCGGTCCGCGCCATCGCGTAGGATTCGGGCATCGATCCGGCCCTCCGTGACTTCATGACCGCCCTGCCGTCGATCCGCGCAGCCGCTGCAGGAGACCGCGACGCCATCTGGGCGATTTTCCGCGCGGTCGTCGCCACCGGCGACACGTACGTGTTCGATCCTTCCACGTCGCGCGACGACGCGCTCGCGTACTGGCTGGACCCGGCGGCCCGGTGCTACGTGGCCGAGCACGACGGCGCCGTCGTCGGCACGTACATCGTCAAGCCCAACCAGCGCGACCTGGGCTCGCACGTCGCCAACGCGGCGTTCATGGTGGCGCCGGCGGCGCGCGGCCTCCACGTCGGGCGGGCGATGGGCGAGCACAGCCTGCGCGAGGCGCGCCGACTGGGGTACCGCGCGATGCAGTTCAACTTCGTCGTGTCCTGCAACGAGCCGGCGATCCGGCTGTGGCGCAAGCTCGGGTTTGCGATCGTGGGCACGCTCCCGGGCGCGTTCCGCCACCCGCAGAAGGGCTACGTCGACGCCTACGTGATGTTCCGCTCGCTCGTGGATGCCTGATGCGGAAGGAGGACGCCATGCCAGCACCCGCCACCGTCGATCGCGTCGAGGTCCTGGTCCTCGTCGACAACGCGACCGACAACCTGTCGACGGTGCCGGCCTATGTCGAGAACGAGCTGCCACGGCTCGTGAAGCGGGGGATGCATCGCCTTTCGGGGCGCTGCCTGTGCTGCGCGGCGCACGGGCTGTCGCTCGCGATCACGGCGTGGCGCGGCGACGTCGAGCGCACGCTGCTGTTCGACACCGGGCCGGACGTGGCGGTGTTCGAGCGCAACGTCGACCGCCTCGCCTTCGACATGGGCCGCGTCGACGGCATCGTGCTGTCGCACGGGCACTGGGACCACTGCGGTGCGCTGCTGCGCGCGCTGGAGATGATCGGGCTGCGCAACGGCGGCCGCACGGTTCCGACGTACATGCACCCCGGCATGTACAGGACGCGCGCGATGCGGATGGCGGACGGCAGCATGCGGCCGTTCGAGGACGTGCCGACGGCCGCCATGCTGGAGCAGCTGGGCGCGCGGGTCGTCCACGCGACGACGCCGCAAGCCATCCTCGACGACCTCTTCTACGTGAGCGGCGAGATCCCGCGGGTGACGGCATTCGAGCCGGGCATGCCGGGACAATTCCGCCGCACCGACGACGGCGAAGGCTGGGAGCCCGACACGCTGCTGCTGGACGAGCGGTTCGTCGCGGTGCGCGTGAAGGACAAGGGCGCCGTCGTCTTCACCGCTTGCTCGCACGCGGGGGTCGTCAACGTGCTGCTGCACGCGCGCGAGTGCTTCGCCGGCGTGCCGCTCCACGGCGTGATGGGCGGCTTCCACCTCGCCGGTCCCAACGAGCGGATCATTCCGGACACCGTGGAGGCGATGCGGGCGTTCGACCTCGCGACCATCGCGGCGGGACACTGCACGGGGTGGCGCGCGACCGGCGCGCTGGCCGCGGCCTTCGGCGAGGCCGTCGTGCCGTCGGCGGTCGGGAAGCTCTACCGGTTCTGACGCCGGAGCGGCCCGCGTTGGGTAACATGCACGCGATGCGGCACATGGCGCCGACGGTCCGGCGTGTCGTCCCGGTGCCGATCCGCAAGGTTTCCGACCTCCGGAGTTGCGCATGAAGCGAGTCACAGGCATCGGCGGCGTCTTCTTCAAGGCGAAGGACCCGGTCGCCCTGCGCGCCTGGTACCAGCGGCACCTCGGCATCGACGTGCTGGAGTGGGGCGGCGCCGCCTTCTCGTGGGCCGACGAAGGCGGCAAGCCCACCGGCGGAACGACGATCTGGTCGGTGGGCGCCGCGGACGGCGACGACTTCGCGCCGAGCACCGCGCCGTTCATGATCAACTACCGCGTCGCCGACCTGGCCGCGCTGCTGGACGCACTGCGGCGCGAGGGCTGCCGCGTCCTCGACCGGACCGACTCGTCCGAGTTCGGCAAGTTCGGCTGGGTCGTCGACCCGGAGGGCAACAAGGTCGAACTGTGGCAGCCGCCGGAAGGGCATTGACGGGGCGCTCGCGACAATGGCCGTCTCGGAGTGGTCGCTGCTGGCGCTCGGTTTCGCGCTGACGGTCGCCGGCTGCATTGCGGCGGGCGCGCTGCGCGGCTGGGGGCGCTGGCCGGCCATCGCCGTGTGCCTGGCATCCGGCGCGCTCGTGACGCCGGCCGTGGTGTTCGGCGGCTTCCGCCTGGCCGGCAGCACCGTGGGCAGCCAGCACACGCGGCTCGCGTTCTTCGCGAGCTGGCTGGTCGGAATCGCGCTGTCGGTGTGGCTCGCGCGCGTCTATGCGCGTCCGGAGCCGCGCGAGTGAGCACCGCTTCGTTGCGTCCCGCGCGCCGATAGCGCACCATTCGACACGGTGCCGCCGCGCAGCGGCGGTACCCGTGGCCGGCGGCGCCGCCGCCGTCCGCGCACCGAACCGGAGGAGTTGAGCGATGGGCAACCGCGACCGCCAGAAGAAGGAACCGAAGAAGCCGAAGCAGAAGAAGCCGCCGAAGTAGGCGGCCACGGCGCCGCCGGCCGCGGCGTCGCTCGATTGCGCGGTGCGCCGGCGCGGACCGCCGTGGCGTGCCGGGTGCCTAGCTCAATCCGGTCACCGGCACCGCCGCGCCGTGGATGGCGCGCGCGGCGTCGGACGCGAGGAACGCGATCACGCTGGCGAGGTCCGCCGGCGCCACCCAGCGCGACGGGTCGGCGCCGGGCATCGCATTCCGGTTCTCCGGCGTGTCCATGACCGTCGGCAGCACGCAATTGACGTTGATGCCGCGGTCGCGCAGTTCGGCGGCCATCGTCTCGGTGAGGCGGATGACCGCGCTCTTCGACGCGACGTAGGCGCCCATCGCGGCGGCGCCCTTCTGCGCCGCGAACGCGCCGACGTTGACGATCCTGCCCCGCCCCGCCGCGAGCATCCGCGGCACCACCGCGCGCGCCGTGTGCAGCACCGTGCGGACGTTGAGGTCGAACAGGAAGTTCCAGTCGGCATCGGAAGTCGCGTGCACCGGCGTGCCCATCCGGAAGCCGCCGGCGATGTTGCACAAGGCGTCGATGCCGCCGAAGCGCGCGACGACCGCGGCCGCTGCGGCTTCGACCGCGGCTGCGTCGAGCAGGTCGGCGGCGACGAGCATCCGCCGGTCGCTCTCGCCGCCGAACGCGGCGTCGAGGTGCGCGCGGTCGCGGTCGAGCAGGGCCAGGTTCGCGCCGCGCGCGGCGAAGGCGGCGGCCACGGCGCGGCCGAGGTTGCCGCTGGCGCCGGTGATCAGCACGGTTTCGACAGTCATGGCGGGATCTCCTCTACAGCGGACGCGCGGGCGCGATCGTGCCCGCGCAGTCGCCGAAGCCGATGCGGCGGAAGCCCGGTCGCTCGCAGTGCCCGCGCAGGATCACGGCATCGCCGTCCTCGAGGAAGCTGCGCGTCTCGCCGTCGGCGAGCTGGAGCGGCTGCCGGCCGCCGACCGACAGCTCGAGCATCGAGCCACCTTGCCCCGGCGCGGGACCGGACTGCGTGCCGGACCCGAGGAGGTCGCCCGGCTGCAGGTTGCAGCCGTTGACCGTGTGGTGCGCGACGAGCTGCGCCGCGGTCCAGTAGCTGTCGCGGAAGTTCGACTGCATGAGGCGCTGCGGCGGCCGGCCGGCGGCGCGCATCGCGGCCGTCTGCAGCCAGACTTCCAGCGCGACGTCGATCGCGCCCGACGCGCGGTTGGCGGCCGAGTCGAGGTAGGGCAGGGGCGCCGGGTCGGCCTCCGGACGCGCGAACGGCGCGCGGAACGGCGCCAGCGCCTCCAGCGTCACGATCCACGGCGAGACGGTCGACGCGAAGTTCTTCGACAGGAACGGCCCCAACGGCTGGTACTCCCACGCCTGCACGTCGCGCGCCGTCCAGTCGTTGAAGAGCGCAAGTCCGAACAGGTGCTCCTCCGCGCGCGCGATCGGCACCGGCTCGCCCAGCCCGTTGGGCAGCGCGACGAAGAGCGCCAGCTCGAGCTCGTAGTCGACGCGCCGCGACGGCCCGAACGTCGGCGTGTCGGCGTCGGGCGGCTTCGCCTGCCCGACCGGGCGCACGACCGTCGCAGGCGACACCCCGATCGACGACGCGCGGCCGTGGTAGCCGATCGGCACCCACTTGTAGTTGGGGAGCAGCGGGTTGTCGGGGCGGAACTGCCGGCCCACGCTGGTGGCGTGGTGGATGCTCGTGTAGAAATCCGTGTAGTCGCCGATGCGGCAGGGCAGCGCCATCTCGGCCTGCGCCATCGGCACGAGGCTCGCGACGAGGCGGCTTCGCTCGGCGCTGCCCGCGCGCAGGTGGCGCGACAGCGCCTGCCGCACCGCCTGCCGCGCGGCAGCGCCGGCGCGCATGAACGCGTTCATGTCGTCGGTGGCGACGAGACCGGCGTGCGCGAGGTCGACGATCTGGTCGCCGATGGCTGTGCCGATGCGGTAACCCGCCTCGCCGGCGCGACGGAAGCGCCCGAACGGCAGGTTCTGGATGGGAAAGTCCGTGGCCGGGTCGTTGGCCGAATCGACCCAGCTCGTCAGCGCGGGGTCGTGCGTGTCGTCGATGGGAAAGGTCATCGGGTGGAGTCTACCGAAAACGGCGATCGCCGAGCCAGGCCCGGACCTGTCGGACGTACCCGCGAAAACCGAGCCAGGCTCGGTATTGCGGAAAATCGAGCCAGGCTCGGTATTGCGGCAGTATTGCGGTCGGACGTTCCCGCGAAAACCGAGCCAGGCTCGGTATTGCGGCACACCCCGACCCTTTCGCCGCAAGCGGGGAGAGGGGGCGCGGCGGTGCGCGTTTGCAATGGCGTGCGCCATGACACCCTGCCGCCGCGCACGGGGAGCGCGCGGATGCACGCGCCTGCGACGATGCGCGCCACGAGGCTCCCTCCCCCGCGCAGCGGAAGAGGGCCGGGGTGAGGGTGGCGACGGCGCCCGGAGCGGTCGCGGTCACGCCGCGGCGATGACGCCGCGCCGCAGCTGGTCGCGCTCCATCGACTCGAACAGCGCCTTGAAGTTGCCCTCGCCGAAGCCGTCGTCGCCCTTGCGCTGGATGAACTCGAAGAACACGGGGCCCAGCATCGTCTGCGAAAAGATCTGCAGCAGCAGCCGCTGCGTGCCGCCCTCGGTAGTGCCGTCGAGCAGAATGCCGCGCGCCTGCAGGTCGTGGACCGCCTCGCCGTGGCCGGGCAGGCGCTCGGCGAGCATCTCGTAGTACGTCGCCGGCGGCGCCGTCATCAGCGGCACGCCGGCGCAGCGGAGGCTGTCGATCGACGCGAGGAGGTCGTCGGTGAGGAGCGCGATGTGCTGGATGCCCTCGCCGTTGTACTGCATCAGGAACTCCTCGATCTGCCCGGTCGTCTTCGACGCCTCCTCGTTCAACGGAATGCGGATCTTCCCGTCGGGCGCGGTCATCGCCTTCGACGCGAGTCCGGTGTACTCGCCCTTGATGTCGAAGTAGCGGATCTCGCGGAAGTTGAAGATCCGCTCGTAGAACTGCGCCCAGTACGTCATCCGGCCGCGGTAGACGTTGTGCGTCAGGTGGTCGATCAGCCGGAAGCCGTGCCCCTTCGGGTGCCGGTCCGCGCCCTCGACGAAGCGGAAGTCGATGTCGTAGATCGAAGCGCCGTCGCCGTAGCGGTCGATCAGGTACAGCGGCGCGCCGCCGATGCCCCGGATTGCCGGCAGGCGCAGTTCCATCGGCCCCGGCTGCGTGTCCATCGGCTGCGCGCCCAGCGCCAGCGCGCGCGTGTACGCCTTGTGCGAATCGGTCACGCGGAACGCCATCCCGCACGCCGACGGCCCGTGCTCGGCGGCGAAGTACGCGGCGAGGCTGCCGGGCTCGCGGTTGACGATGAAGTTGATGTCGCCCTGCCGGTAGAGCGCGACGTCCTTCGACCGGTGCCACGCGACCTGCGTGAAGCCCAGCATCTCGAACACGGGCTCGAGCACGCCCGGGGTCGGCGAGGCGAACTCGACGAACTCGAAGCCCGCGAGTCCCATCGGGTTGTCGAACAGATCGGCCATCGGGCGTGCTCCTGCGGCAGCGGTGAGGCGCGATTGTAGCGAACGCGCGGTCAGTCGAGCTTGACCCCCGCCTTCTGCACGAGCTTCGCGTACCGGTCCTGCTCGGAGCGGAAGAACGCGGCCGCGGCCTCCGGCGTCGTCGGCCTGATCACGTTGCCCTGCCGGGCCATCGCCTCCTGCGCCTCGGGCATCGCCAGCGCCGCGACGAAGGCGGCGTGGATGCGCTTCACGTCCGCGGCGGGCAGCTTCGCGGGGCCGACGACGGCGAACCAGCCGTCGACCAGGTAGTTGGGCATTCCCTGCTCGGCGAACGTCGGGATGTCGGGCGCGGCGGGCACGCGCGCCGCCGACGGGACGCCGATCGCGCGCAGCGCGCCCGTCTTCAGGTGCTGCTGCACGGCCGGCAGCGCCAGCACGCCCCAGTCGACCTGGCCGCCCAGCAGGTCGGCGACCATCGGCCCCACCCCCTTGTAGGGAATGTGCTTCGACGTCGCGCCGGCCTCTTCCAGGAACATCTCGCCGGCGAGGTGCAGGATCGTGCCGTTGCCCGACGAGGCGTAGTTGTAGGCGTCGGGCTTCGCCTTCAGCGCCGCGACGAGCTCCTTCGCGTCTTTCACCGGGAGCTTGCCCGGATTGACGACGAGCACGAACGGCGTGTTGCCGACGACCATGATCGGCGTGATGTCGTTCTGGGAGTCGAACGGCATCTTTCGGTAGACGCTCGGGTTGATCACGTGGTTGTTGGACACGACGCCGATGGTGGCGCCGTCGGGCGCGGCCTTGACGATCGCCTGCGTCCCGGTGACGCCGCCCGCGCCCGGCAGGTTCTCGACGACGACGGGCTGCCCGTTGAGCGCCTTGGTGAGCGAAGGGCCGAGCGCGCGGACGATCGTGTCGACGCCGGAGCCCGCGCCGACCGGCAGGATCGCCTTCAGCGGCTTGTCGGCAGCGGCGCCCTGCGCGAGGGCGGCCAGCGGGAGCAGGCCGACGGCGAGCGCAGCCAGCGTGCGGAGCAGTGCGGGACGTTGCATGGGGCCTCCCTGGAATGGGTTCGGGTCGTACGGGCGTACGCGGCCGGGCGCGGCGTCAGGCCGCGCCCGCGTGCAGCGACGCGAGCACTTCGTCGGTGTGCTCGCCGACGGCCGCGAGCGGCTGGCGCACGCCGAGGCGCCGCCCGTCCATCGTCAACGGCAGCAGCACGACGTCGGTGGTGCCGCCGTCGTCGGTCGTCATCGGCACGAGGCCGCCGCTCGCCTTCAGGTGCGGGTCGGCGAGGAGCTCCTCCGGCCGGACGATCGCCGCGTAGGGCAGGCCGGCCGCCTCCAGCTTCGCGGCGAGTTCGTCCTTCCGGTGGTGGCGCAGGATCTCGGAGAGGCGCGCGAGCAGGCGCGGTCGCGCGGCGACGCGCTGCGCGTTCGTGCGGAAGCCGGGCTCCTCGGCGAGGTCGGGCCGCGCCAGCACGTCGCACAGCGCGGCGAACTGCCGGTCGCTGACCGCGCCGATGAAGAGCTGCTCGCCGTCCGCGAGGTCGAACACGTCGTAGACGCTCCACGCCGAGACGCGCGACGGCATCGGCGGCGGCGCCTCCCCGGTCATCGCGTACTGCTGCATGTGCTGCGCCGACAGCAGCACGCAGTTCTCGAACAGCGCGCTCTGGATTTCCTGTCCGCGTCCGGTGCGGTCGCGCTCGCGCAGCGCCGCGAGCACGCCGATCGCGCCGAACATGCCGCCCATGATGTCGTTGACCGACGTGCCCGCGCGCAGCGGGCGGCCCGGCGGCCCGGTCATGTAGGAGAGGCCCCCCATCATCTGCACGACTTCGTCGAGCGCGGTCCGGTGCTCGTAGGGGCCGGGCAGGAACCCCTTGTGCGAAACGTAGACGAGGCGCGGGAAGCGCGGCGCGAGCGTGGCGTAGTCGAGGCCGAGCGAAGCCATGAGGCCCGGGCGGAAGTTCTCGAGCACGACGTCGGCGCTCCCGACGAGGTCGAGCGCGGAGGCGTGTCCCTGCGGCGCGTGGATGTCGAGCACGACGCTCTTCTTGTTGCGGTTGAACGTGCGGAAGAAGCCGACGCCAAGGCCGGGCAGCCGGCGGGTCTTGTCGCCGCCCGGCGGCTCGACCTTGATCACCTCGGCGCCAAGGTCGGCCAGGATCATCCCGCACGTCGGTCCCATCACCATGTGCGTGAACTCGACGACGCGGACGCCGGCGAGCGGCAGCGGGCGCGACGGAGTGGCAGTGGCGCCGGGCATGGCGGTCACGCGACCGCAGCGGCGTCGCCGCCGACGAAGGTCGAGGGAAGGCCGGCCCGCCACAGCGCGCCGTGCAGCGTCTCGCCGGCGAGCCAGTCGGCGACCTGCGCGCGCAGCGCGAGCAGGCGCCGCAGGTCGACGCCGGTCGCGACGCCCATGCTGGCGAGCATGTAGGCCAGGTCCTCGGTCGCGACGTTGCCGCTGGCGCCGGGCGCGTGCGGGCAGCCGCCGATGCCCGCGAGCGACGCGTCGAAGCGCGTGACGCCGGCGTCGAGCGCGGCGCAGACGTTGGCGAGCGCCAGGCCCCGCGTGTCGTGGAAGTGGCCGCACCAGAGCCGCTCGCCGGCGATCGCGAGGGCGCGCGCGAAGAGGTCGCGCACCGAACGCGGGTCGGCGTAGCCGACGGTGTCGGCGAGGCTCACGCGATCGGCGCCGGCGTCGAGCAGCGCCCGCACGAGGCGCAGCACCTCGGCGGGCTCCACGCGGCCCTGCAGCGTGCAGCCGAACGCGGTGCCCACGCCGCCCTCGATCAGCGTCGCCGCGCCGGCGGCGTCGCGCGCGGCGCGGATGCGCGCAACCTCGGCGACGACCTCGTCCGGCGTCCGGCGCAGATTGGCGAGGCTGTGCGCACGGCTGGCCGACAGCGGCACGAGCACGAGGTCCGCGCGGCCCTCGAGCGCGCGCTCGGCGCCCCGGAGGTTCGGGACGAGCACCGACGCGACGAGCCCCGGCAGCGACTTCGCGTACGCGAGGACGTCGCCGGTGTCGGCGAGCTGCGGCAGGAGCTTCGCCGGCACGAACGAGCCGACCTCGATCTCGCGGATTCCCGCCGCGTGGGCCGCGCCGATCCACTCGCACTTCCGCGGCGTCGCCAGGATCGTCGCGACGCTCTGCAGGCCGTCGCGCAGCCCGACTTCGCGGATCGTGGCATGGGAGAAGGGAGGAATGGTCATCGGGGCGGTCGTGGAGGGCACCGCGCCGACGGGGCGGTCGCCACGGCGGCACTCTAGACGTTCCGAGTCGATTCGGGAGCGCTCTTTGGGAACGTTTACCGTTCCATAATGGAATGGCAGAATCGCGGCTCACCCTGCCGCGTGACGACCCGTGAACCGCTACTTCGATCCCGTCAGCCTGCGCCTGTTCATCGCCGCGTGCGACGCGCGCAACATCGCGCGCGCGGCCGAGCGCGAGGCCATCGTCGCCTCGGCGATCAGCAAGCGGATCGCCGCGCTCGAGGACGACGTCGGCGTGCCTTTGGTTCGCCGGGGGCGCCGCGGCATCGAGCCGACGCCGGCCGGCGAGGTGCTGCTGCGCGAGGCGCGCGACGTGCTGCGCACGCTGGATCGCGTGCGCGCCGAAGTGGCCGAGTTCGCGACGGGCGCGCAAGGGAGCGTGCGCGTGTTCGCGAGCCTGTCGGTGCTGTCGGAATCGCTGCCGGACGACATCGGCGGCTTCCTCGCGCGGCATCGCGCGATCCGCGTCAGCCTCGACGAGCGCGTGAGTTCCGAGATCGCGCGCGGTGTGCGCGAAGGCGCCGCCGACCTCGGCGTGTGCTGGGATGCCGGCGACCTGGCCGGGCTCGCGACGCTGCCGTACCGCCGCGACCATCTGTGCGCCGCGCTTCCGGCCGCGCATGCGCTCGCGCGGCTCCGGACGCTGGCCTACGCCGAGACGCTGCCGTTCGAGCAGATCGAGATCCAGCGCGGGAGCATCGTGCAGACGACGCTCGCGCGCGCCGCGGCGCTCGCCGGGCGCGAGATCCGCCACCGGATCACCGTGACGACGTTCGACGCCGCGTGCCGCAACGTCGCGGCGGGGCTGGGCATCGCGGTCGTCCCGCGCGAGGCGGCCGGCGCGCAGGCGCGCTCGCTCGGCCTGCGGCTCGTCCCGCTGGCCGACGCGTGGGCCGAGCGCCGGTTCGTCGTCTGCATGCGCCCGGGTGGGGCGCTGTCGGCCGCGGCCCGGCTGCTCGCGGACCACCTGCGTGCGCGTGCGGCGGAGGACGCGCCGGCGCCGGGGTGAGCGGCCGGCGCGGGTGCCGCGGGCAGGCGCGCGGCGACCCGCGCACGCGGCGTCAGGCGGGCGCCAGCGCCTGGCTGTGCCACCAGATGCGGAACTCGCGGGCGCGGCCGTCGGGGTCGAAGCGCACGACCGCGACGCCGTCGAGCACCAGCCGCGGCAGCGGGTCGCCTTCCCTGCGCGCGAGCGCGTTGGTGCCGGCCGACGCCGCCCAGATGCGGAACAGCTCCTCGCTCGTCACCTGGTAGGTCGTGCGCCAGTGCGCGATGCCGCTGCGCTCGTCCCGGTGCAGGACGTCGTAGTCGAGGTGGATGTCGCTCTGCAGCTTCGTGCGCTGCCAGTACGCCTTGATCGCGTCGTGGCCGCGCTGCTCGGCGAACGGCGTGTTGCGGTACACGCCGTCGGGCGCGAACAGCGACGCCAGCAGGTGCTCGTCGCTGCCTTCCCACGCCCGCTTGTAGTTCGCCATGAAGGCGTCGATCGGCATGGTCATCGGCGAGTCTCCTTCCGCGGCTTTGGCGGGCCGGCCCGCGTGAGGGCTTGGGCCTTCGGCCCGGCGCCCGATCATTTATCATGGGCGCCTCGCGCGCCACGGCGTGCCGGGCCACCCCGACGCGCCGTCGATTCTAATCGGCGCCGGACCCAGCGCAAGCGACTTTTCGCGCGCGGACGACCGCGCGCCTACGGACGAGGCATTGCCATGACCCAGGACACCCACGACCCGGCGGCCGGCACGGCGCCCGAGAAGCACGGCTTCCAGGCCGAGGTGAAGCAGCTGCTTCACCTGATGATCCACTCGCTGTACAGCCATCCGGAGATCTTCCTCCGCGAGCTCGTCTCCAACGCGTCGGACGCCTGCGACAAGCTGCGTTTCGAGGCGCTGGCGCACCCGGACTACCTGGAGAGCGATCCCGACCTGTCGATCGTCGTCGCATTCGACAAGGACGCGCGCACGATCACCGTCCGCGACAACGGCATCGGCATGTCGCGCGACGAGGTGATCGCGCACATCGGCACGATCGCGAAGTCGGGGACGCGCGAGTTCTTCGCGTCGCTGTCGGGCGACCAGGCGAAGGACGCGCGGCTGATCGGCCAGTTCGGCGTCGGCTTCTACTCGTCGTTCATCGTCGCCGACCGCGTGACGCTGGTGACGCGCCGCGCCGGCCTGCCGGCGGCGGACGGCGTGCGCTGGGAGTCGGCGGGCGAGGGCGACTACACGCTGGAGCGCGTCGACCGGCCGCTGCGCGGCACCGAGGTCACGCTGCACCTGCGCGAGGGGCAGGACGAGCTGCTGTCGCACTGGCGCCTCTCGTCGATCGTGCGCAAGTACTCCGACCACATCGCGCTGCCGATCGTCATGCGCAAGGAGGAGTGGGACGCCGACAAGCAGGCGTTCCGGCAGACCGAGGAGGAGGAGACCGTCAACCAGGCGTCCGCGCTGTGGGCTCGGCCGAAGCAGGACATCACCGGCGAGCAGTACGACGAATTCTACCGGCACGTCGCGCACGACGGCCAGCCGCCGCTCGCGCACGTGCACGCGCGCGTCGAGGGCCGCACCGAGTACACGCTGCTGCTGTACGTGCCGTCGGCGGCGCCGTTCGACCTGTGGGACCGCGAGCACCGGCACGGCGTCAAGCTGTACGTGCGGCGCGTGTTCATCATGGACGACGCGGAGCAGCTGCTGCCGGCGTACCTGCGCTTCGTCCGCGGCGTGGTCGACTCCAACGACCTGCCGCTCAACGTCTCGCGCGAACTGCTGCAGGAGTCGCGCGACGTCGAGGCGATCCGCGGCGGCTGCGTGCGGCGCGTGCTCGACCTCCTCGAGGAGCTGGCGGAGAAGGAGCAGGACAAGTACGCGACGTTCTGGAAGACGTTCGGCACCGTGCTGAAAGAGGGCTTCATCGACGACCACGGCCACCGCGACAAGCTCGGCAGGCTCGTGCGCTTCGCGTCGACGCAAGGCGGCACCGACGTGCAGGACGTGTCGCTCGCCGCCTACGCCGGGCGGATGAAGGAGGGGCAGAAGGCCATCTACTACGTCACCGGCGACACGTACGCCGCCGCCGCCGGCAGCCCGCACCTCGAGATCTTCCGCAAGAAGGGCATCGAGGTGCTGCTGTTGTCCGACCGCATCGACGAGTGGGTCGTGTCCGCGCTGACCGAGTTCGACGGCAAGCCGCTGTCCTCGGTGGCGAAGGGCGCGCTCGACCTGGGCGAGCTCGCCGACGCCGAGGAGAAGGCGCAGGCCGACCGCGCGACCGAGGCGCTCGCGCCGCTGGTCGGGCGCCTGCGCGCCGCGCTGGGCGAGCGCGTGAAGGACGTGCGGGTCACCCACCGGCTGACCGATTCGCCGGCGTGCCTCGTCGTCGGCGAAGGCGAGGTGTCCGGCAACCTCGAGCGGCTGCTGAAGGCGGCCGGGCAGAAGGCGCCCGCCGCCGTGCCGGTGCTGGAGATCAATCCCGGCCACGCGCTGATCCGGCGCATCGACCACGAGCCCGACGAGCGGATCGCCGAGTGGGCGCAGCTCGTGTTCGACGAGGCGCTGCTGGCCGAGGGCGGCGAACTGCCGGACCCGGCCGCGTTCGTGCGGCGGCTGAACGCGCTGATGTTCGCGCCGGCGGGGGCCGGGGAAGGCGGCCCGGCGTGAACCTCGACACCGTCACGCCGGACCGGGTGCCCGCGCTGCTGCGCGCGATGCCGAAGGCCGAGCTGCACCTGCACATCGAGGGCTCGCTCGAGCCGGAGTTGATCTTCCGGCTGGCGCAGCGCAACGGCGTCGTGCTGCCGTACGCGAACGTGGACGCCCTGCGCGCCGCCTACGCGTTCAGCGACCTCCAGAGCTTCCTCGACGTCTACTACGCGGGCGCCAGCGTGCTGCTCCGCGAGGACGACTTCTTCGACATGGGGATGGCCTACTTCGCGCGCGCGGCGGCCGACCGCGTCGTCCGCGCGGAGATCTTCTTCGACCCGCAGACGCACACCGCGCGGGGCGTCGCGTTCGCAACGGTGATCGACGGCCTGGCGCGGGCGTGCACGCAGGCGAAGGCGACGTACGGCATCGACGCGGCGCTGATCATGTGCTTCCTGCGCCACCTCACCGAGGAGGATGCCTTCGCGACGCTGGAGGAGGCCATCCCGTATCGCGACAGGTTCATCGGGGTCGGGCTCGACAGCGGCGAGCGCGGCAATCCGCCGGAGAAGTTCGCGCGCGTGTTCGCGCGCTGCGGCGAGCTCGGGCTGCGCCGCGTCGCGCACGCGGGCGAGGAGGGGCCGCCGGCGTACATCGAGGCGGCCCTCGACGTGCTGCACGTCGAGCGCATCGACCACGGCGTGCGCTGCATCGAGGACCCGGCGCTTGTCGCGCGGCTGGCGCGCGACCGCGTGCCGCTGACCGTGTGCCCGCTGTCGAACGTGAAGCTCTGCGTCTACCCCGACCTCGCGCACCACCCGCTGGCCCGGCTGCTCGAAGCCGGCATCTGCGCGACCGTGAACTCCGACGACCCGGCGTACTTCGGCGGCTACGTCAACCGCAACTTCGTCGAGGCGTTCGCCGCGCTGCCGCTCACGGCCCGCGACGCCTACACGCTTGCGCGCAACGGCTTCGAGGCGAGCTTTGCCTCGGACGCGCAGAAGAACGAGTGGATCGGGCAGCTCGACGCGGCGTTCGGGTGATTGGGGCGATTGGGGTAGTTGGGATCGGGGTAATTGGGGTCAGACTCGAATTTCCGGGCCGCAGTGTCCCGACTCGTAGCGTCGTGCCCGGAAAATCGAGTCTGATTTGGCTCCCCTCGGGGCCGACTGTCCCCCCTTCGCCGGCAGTGCTATCGTGTCAGGCTTGTCTCGGCTTCGGGAGGTACGTTGGGACGGGGCCAATCCGTGGCGGGGTTCTGCCGCCGGGTCGCATCCTCCACACGGCGAAGCGTGGCGGCGGTGCTGCGAGCCCGGCCGGACCGACGTCGCTCGCATGGGCCGTGGATCGCTGCGGCTCTCGTGATTGCGGGCGGATTGTGGACGACGAACCTGCTCGCCGACGCGCGCACCTATCGGGTCGCCGTGCTCTTTCCCGTCAGCGAGGGCCCGAGTTTCGGCAGGCTCGTCGAGGCACTGGCCCAACGCGGCTTCGTTCGAGGGCGCAACGTCACCTACGACGTTCGCGCCGCCGGCGGCAAGCCGGAGCTGCTGGCGGAGTTCGCGCGCGAACTCGTGGCACGGCGGCCGGACGTGATCGTGACCGCGACCGAGCCGGCGGCGCGCGCCGTGGCCGATGCGACGGGCGAAGTGCCGATCGTCCTTGCGCTGATCGCGGACCCCATCGCGCTCGGCCTGACGCAGAGCCTCGCGCGGCCGACCCGCAATCTCACGGGCTTCACGATCGGCCACGACACGCTCACGTCGAAGCGCCTGGAGCTGATGCGCGAACTGGTGCCGTCGGCCGCGAAGGTGCTATACCTGTGGGTGCCGGAGAACAACACGCACCGCGTCGTCTTCGACCGGATCCGGCAGGCGTCGACGAGCCTCAGGTTCGAGATGGTGTCGCTTCCGGTGAACCGGGTGGAGGAAATCGCGGCTGCCATGGCGAAGGCCGCGAAGGAGCGCGCGGCCGTGCTGATCGTGGCCCCGGATCCGCTCACGATCCGCAACCGGCAGTCCATCATCGACGAGTGCCTGGTCCTGAACCTGCCCGCGATGCACACGTTCGCGTTCGAAGTGAGGGATGGTGCGCTGATCTCCTATGGCGGCGACGTAGCCGAGGACTACGGCCGCACCGCCGACTACGTTGCGCGCATCCTGCGGGGCGGCAAGGTCGGCGAGCTCCCCTTCCAGGAGCCCTCGCTCATCCGCCTCGCCATCAACCTGCGTACCGCGCAGTCGATCGGCTTGACGGTTCCGAAGTCGATCCTGGGCCGCGCGGACGAGGTCATTCGATAGCGGGCCGCCGGCGTCCGCCGGTCCGCCGCGCCGCGGCCGGATTGCACGCCCGATTCCGCGGCGGCCCGGTGTTGCCGGGCGCCGCACGTCATAGCTGCTGCTCGGGCACGAACGGCGCGAGGAGCAGGTTCTGCACCCGCAGGAAGATGGTGGTGTCGGGCTCGGCGTCGAGCAGCACCTCGCCGTCGCCGTCCATCGTCGCCCACATCAGCGACCGGCCGTCGGCGCCGAACTGCAGCCGGTAGGCGCTCTGCAGCTTGCTGATGTGGATGACGCGCAGGACCTCCTTCGCGAGCTCCGGACTCTCGACGACGATGCCGAGCTCGGTGTTCTTCGAGGCCGAGCGCGGATCGAGGTTCATCGAGCCGACGAACACCAGCCGGCGGTCGACGACGGCGAGCTTCGCGTGCAGGCGGCCGAGCGACGCGCCCGGCCAGTGCAGCCGCTGGTTGCGCCCGACGCGCGTCGGCGACAGCTCGTAGAGGTCGACGCCGACCCGCAGCAATGCCTCGCGGTAGCGTGCGTAGCCGGTGTGCACGAGGGGCTCGTCGTTGGCGGCGAGCGAGTTGGTGAGGACCGTCACCTTGACGCCGCGCCGGGTGAGGTCGCCGAAGGCCTGCACGCCCATCGCGCCCGGGACGAAGTACGGCGACGACAGGACGACCTCGCGCTGCGCCGCGGCGACGAGGTCCATCACGCTCATCGACACGCTCATGCTGCGCGCCATCGCGTCGCTGGTGGCGGCCACTTTCTCGGGCGAGTCCGCGAACGCCGACGCGTGGCCCCAGTGGAGCCCGAGCCGCCCGCTGTCGAAGTCCTCGCTGACCGGCCCGTAGCCCAGGATGTCGACCGGCGGCAGCGGGACCGCCATCATCGGGTCCCCCTCGTCGACGAGGCGGTCGAACTGACCGCGCAGCTGCGCGTCGTCGAGGCCGGTGCGGACGATCGCCTGCACCGGGAAGACGTGCGGGCTGTTCCAGTAGGTGTCGAAGATGCCGACGAGCTGGGGCACGACGGCGCCGACGATCAACGCGTCGAGGTCGACGAAGTTGTCGGTCGCGCTGCGCATGAAGTACTCGTCGGCGATGTTGCGGCCCCCGGCGACGGCGATCGCGCTGTCGGCGATGAACAGCTTGTTGTGCATCCGGCGGTTGAGCCGGCGGATGTCGAAGAGCGACGCGACGTACTTGGAACCGATGCCGTCGCGGCCGCAGCAGAACGGATTGAACAGGCGCACCTCCACGTTGGGAAAGGCGGCGAGGCCGGCGAACAGCGCGTCGGCGCCGGCCGTGTACAGGTCGTCCACCAGCAGGCGCACGCGCACGCCGCGCAGTGCGGCGTCGCGGACGTTGCGCAGCAGCAGGTGGCCGGTCCGGTCGTGGTGGATGTGGTAGTACTGCAGGTCGAGCGAGCGTGTCGCGCGGCGCGCGAGCTCCACGCGCGCGTCGAGCGAGTAGTAGCCCATCGGCATCAGCCGGAAGCCCGAGAGGTCCGGGCCGGGCAGCGAGTTCTGCGCGAGGCGCACGAGCGGGCTGTCCGGCGCCGGCGGCAACGCCGTCGACCGTGCGGGGTCGCCGCGCGGGGGCAGGGCCCCGCAGCCGGCGAGCGCCGCGACGGCGACCAGCGCGATGGCGCGTAAGGCGGCGCCGCCGGCGCCGACCAAACCCGGCGAACGTCCGGCCCCGGCACCGCGCCCGGCGGCGCCGGGGAGTTCGGCGGATCGGCAAATGGAGGCGTTCATGGACCGGTTGGTCGTCGTCGCACTCTTCGCCCTTACGGCCGCCCTCCCGGCGCGGGCCGCGCTCGACGTCGGCGAGCGCGCGCCCGACTTCGCGGCGGCGGCCGCGCAGGGCGGCACGACGTTCGAGTACTCGCTGGGCGAGGCGCTGAAGCGGGGCCCGGTCGTGCTGTACTTCTTCCCGGCCGCCTACTCCGAAGGTTGCTCGGTGGAGGCGCACGAGTTCGCCGAGGCGATGCCCGAGTTCGAGGCGCTCGGCGCCACCGTCGTCGGCGTGTCCGCCGACGACATCGACACGCTGACGAAGTTCTCCGTGCACGCGTGCCAGGGCCGGTTCCCGGTGGCTTCCGATGCGTCGCAGACGATCATGAAGTCGTTCGACGCCGTCATGCGCACGCGGCCGGACTACGCGAACCGGATCTCGTACGTCATCGCGCCCGACGGGACGGTCGTCTTCCACTACCTCAGCCTCAACCCCACGCGGCACGTGGACCGCATGCTGGGGGCGCTGCGCCGCTGGTCCGCCGCACGCAAGTGACGCCGGCGAGGGCCGGCGACGGCCTTCGCGGCACGGCTATAATCGGCTCCGGCCACGAGAGCGCGCCGTCGGCGAGCGCGCCGGGTTCACAGCAACCACCGGGGATGTCGATGTCCGTGCCGCAATGCCCGCGCTGACCGCGGGCAGCCTCGCGACCGTCTTTGCGCCCATCGCCGCGCTGCTCGCGATAACGGCCATGCTTGCAGTAGTGGCATTGTTCGTGCCGTCGGCACGCGGAGAACTCCTCGGTGCGGCGGGCCTCGCCGGGGCCGCCGCCGGGGCGACCGCCATGGTGCTGCTGTACCGGCAGACGCGGCGCAGGGAGTCCGCCGACCGCGGCCGGCGCGAGGCCCTTTCGCACGCGAGCGAGCTCCTGGAATCCGCGATGGACCCGATCGTCACCGTGGACGCCGCGCAGCGCGTCGTCGCCTTCAACAGCGCGGCGGAGGCGGTGTTCCGCTGGCCGCGCGCCGCAGTCGTCGGGCAGCCGCTCGGCGTGCTGATCCCGGATCGCTTCCACGAAGCGCACCGGCACCACGTCGACCAGTTCGGTGCCACCGGCGTGACGTCGCGGCGCATGGGGGCCCAGGCGGTGCTGACGGCGCGGCGGTCCGACGGCAGCGAGTTCCCGATCGAGGCGTCGATCGCGCAGCACGGCGCCGGCGCCGGCAAGCGCTTCACGGTCATCCTGCGCGACGTCAGCGAGCGCGTGCGCGCCGAGACGCTGCTCGCGCGCAGCGAGGCGCGGCTGCACGGCATCCTCGACTCGGCGATGGACGCGATCGTCACGATCGACGAGTCGCAGCACGTGGTGCTGTTCAACGCCGCGGCCGAGGCGATGTTCGGCTGCCCGCAGGCGGAGGCGATCGGCGCGCCGATCGACCGGTTCATCCCGGAGCGGTTCCGGGCCATGCACGCGCAGCGCGTGCGCGAGTTCGGCGATCGCGCGTCCGCCGCCCGGCGGATGGGGGGCTCGCGGATCATCAACGGGCTGCGCCGCAACGGCCGCGAGTTCCCGCTCGAAGCGTCGATCTCGCAGGCGACCGACGGCGGCCGCCGCATCTACACGGTGATCCTGCGCGACATCTCCGAGCGCGTGCAGGCGCACGAGGCGCTCCGCCGTTCGCAGGAGGAGCTGCAGGAGCTGTCGGCGACCGCGCACGTCGCACGCGAGCAGGACAAGGCCCGCATCGCGCGCGAACTGCACGACGAACTGGGGCAGGCGCTCACGATGCTGCAGATGGACGTCGCCTGGTGCAAGGCGCGGGCGCCGGCCGAGCCGCCGGAGTTCACGGCGCGGCTCGAGCGCATGGAGAAGCTCCTCAGGACCACCGTCGCGGCCACGCGCCGCATCGCCGCCGACCTGCGGCCGCTGATGCTCGACGACCTGGGGCTGGTCCCGGCGGTCGAGTGGCTCGTCGAGAACTTCACGCAGCGCACCGGGGTGCCGTGCGCGCTCGCCGTCGCCGACCCCGACCTCGAACTGCCGGCCATGCACTCGAACGCCGTGTTCCGCATCGTGCAGGAGGCGCTGACCAACGTCGCCAAGCACGCGCAGGCGACGCGCGCCGAGGTGGCGATCGGCCGTGACGGCGACCGCCTCGTCGTCCGCGTGCGCGACGACGGCGCCGGCTTCCCGCTCGCGGACCCGCGCAAGCCGAACTCGTTCGGGCTGGTGGGCCTGCGCGAGCGGGCGGCGCTGCTGCGCGGCGAGGCGGTGTTCACCAGCGCGCGCGGCGCCGGCACGACGATCGAGGTGCGGATTCCGGTGCCGCCGGCGGAGAGCGCGCCGTGATCCGCGTGGTCATCGCCGACGACCACCGGATCCTGCGCGAAGGGCTGAAGCAGCTGCTGCAGTCGGCGCCCGATCTCACCGTCGTCGGCGAGGCCGGCGACGGCCACGAGGTGCTGGCACAGGTGCGCGGCACGGACTTCGACGTGCTGCTGCTCGACATGTCGATGCCCGGCAAGAGCGGCATGGAGCTGATCCGGCAGGTCAAGGCGGAGCGGCCGAAGCTGCGGGTGCTCGTGCTGTCGATGCACGAGGAGCACCAGTATGCGGTGCGGTCGATCCGCGCCGGGGCCTCGGGCTACCTGACCAAGGAGAGCGCGGCGCTCGAGCTGGTGGCGGCAATCCGCAAGGTGGCGGGCGGCGGCGCGTACATCAGCGCCGAGGTGGCCGAGCAGCTGGCGCTCGCGTCGATGCCGCGCGCCGAGGGGCCGCCGCACACGCTGCTGTCCGACCGCGAGTACCAGGTGTTCCGCCGGCTGGTCGCGGGCGCGGCCGTCACGCAGATCGCCGGCGACCTCAACCTGTCGGTGAAGACCGTCAGCACGCACAAGGCGCGGCTGATGGAGAAGCTCGGCGTGGGCAACCAGGCCGAGCTCATCCACTACGCGCTGAAACACCGGCTGTCCGACGACCCCAACGCGCCGGCCTGACCGGCCGGGGGGGGGTAGGTGGATTCCTACCCGGACCGGGGCGGCCGCCGACCCCCCGAATCAGCGGGGCCCGATGCGCACGATCGGCGCGCGCCGATAGGCGGCGGCCGCGGCGGCGCCGATACTGGCCCCCATGGCACCGTCCCATCCCAGCGTCTACATCGTCGACGACTCGCCGTCGATGCGCGTCCGCCTGAGCGAACTGCTGGGCGAGATCGACGGCGTGGACGTCGTCGGCGAGGCCGGCACGCCGGCCGACGCGATCGCCGGCATCCTGCGCGTCCATCCGCAGTACGTGCTGCTCGACTACCAGCTCGACGGCGGCACCGGGCTCGACGTGCTGCGCGCCGTGCATCCGCAGGACCCGGGCGTCGTGTTCATCGTGCTGACCAACCACGCGACGCCGCAGTACCGCGACGCGTGCCTCGAGGCGGGTGCACGGCACTTCCTCGACAAGTCGTCCGAGTTCGGCCGCATCAAGGAATTCATCGCCGGACCGGCGGCCACTCCGCACTGACGCCGCGCCATGCCACGGAAGGGAACGCCGATGGAAGCCCGCGCCACCCTTGAGGAAGTGCTGCCGCGCACCCTGCCCGCGCGGCCGGTGCTGCACGACGTCAACGCGGCCCACGGCACGTGCCTGAGCTGCAACCTGCTGCGGCTGTGCGTGCCGGTCGGCTTCGAGGCGGACGTCCGGCCGCTGGTCG
Organism: Casimicrobiaceae bacterium; assembly: GCA_044223185.1. Lineage (GTDB taxonomy): Bacteria > Pseudomonadota > Gammaproteobacteria > Burkholderiales > Casimicrobiaceae > VBCG01. The sequence continues at coordinate 43,201 of JBGAMF010000008.1, forward strand.
ACGAGCTGGTCGCCAAGCGGATCCGCCTGCGCAAGGGCGACACGCTGTTCCGCCCGGGCGAGCGCTTCACGACGCTCTACGCGATCCGCCTGGGATCGTGCAAGACGGTGCTGCTCGCCGAGGACGGCCGCGACCAGGTCGCCGGCTACCACATGACGGGCGACATCATCGGCACCGACGGCATCGCGAGCGAGGCCCACGAGTGCCAGGCGATCGCGCTCGAGGACAGCGAGGTCTGCGCCATCCCGTTCGCGCGCATCGAGGAGCTGTCGCGCGCGAGCCCCACCGTGCTGCGCAACATGCACCGGATGCTGGCCACGGAGATCGCCCGCGACCGGCACGTGATGCTGATGCTGGGCACGATGCGCGCGGACCAGCGGCTGGCGGCGTTCCTGCTCGACCTCGCGCAGCGTTACCACGCGCGCGGCTACTCCGCGTCCGAGTACGTGCTGCGGATGACGCGCGACGAGATCGGCAGCTACCTGGGTCTCAAGCTGGAGACGGTGAGCCGGCTCCTGTCGCGGATGCACCGCGACGGCCTGATCCAGGTACAGGGCCGCACGATCAAGCTCATCGACCCCGTCGGCCTGAAGACGCTCGTCGAGACCGGCCACTAGCGAGTCCCGTGCGCGCAATGCTGCTGCGCGCGCCGGGGACGGCGCTGGCGCTCGCCGAACTGCCCGATCCCGTCGCCGGCCCGGGCGAGGTGCTGGTGCGCGTGCGCGCGTGCGGCGTGTGCCGGACCGACCTGCACGTCGTCGACGGCGAAATTCCGGACGCGCACTCGCCGATCGTGCCGGGGCACGAGATCGTCGGCACCGTCGCGGCGACGGGGCCGGGGGTGACCGGATTCGCGCCCGGCGACCGCGTCGGCGTGCCGTGGCTCGCCCGGACGTGCGGGACCTGTGCCTATTGCCGCAGTGGCCGCGAGAACCTGTGCGAGGCGGCGGCGTTCACCGGCTGCACGGTGAACGGCGGCTACGCCGAGTACGCGGTCGCGGACGCGCGCTACTGCTTCGCGCTGCCGGACGGATTCACGGACGTCGAGCTCGCGCCGTGGCTGTGCGCCGGGCTCATCGGCCACCGCGCGCTGCGGATGGCCGGCGACGCGCGGCGGATCGGCATCTACGGCTTCGGCGCCGCCGCCCACATCGTCGCGCAGGTGGCGCGGCACGAAGGGCGCGAGGTCCACGCGTTCACCCGCCCCGGCGACACGACCGCGCAGGCGTTCGCGCGCACGCTCGGCGCGGCGTGGGCGGGCGGCAGCGACGAGCGGCCGCCGGCGCCGCTCGACGCCGCGCTGCTGTTCGCGCCGGTCGGCGCGCTGGTGCCGAAGGCGCTCGCCGACCTCGCGCGCGGCGGCACCGTCGTGTGCGCCGGCATCCACATGAGCGACATCCCGGCGTTCCCGTACGCGATTCTCTGGCACGAGCGCCGTGTGGTGTCGGTGGCGAACCTCACGCGCGCGGACGGCGAGGCGTTCGTCGCGCTGGCGGCGCGGATCCCGATCCGGACGCAGACGACCGCCTACCCGCTCGAGCGGGCCAACGATGCGCTCGCCGACCTCAAGAGCGGCGCGCTGACCGGCGCCGCCGTGCTCACCGTCGGCTGACGCGCGCCGGATCCGCTACTTGCGGACCTGCACCTCGACGTGCCGCTCGCGCCGCGGCAGCTCGGACAGTGCGGCCAGCGGCACGGCGAGCTGCCGCAGCATGTCGTCGGCCGAGACGATGCCGACCAGGGCGCCTTGCGCGTCGACGACCGGCACGCGGCGGATGCCGTGCTGCGTCATCAGGCGCACGGTGTCCGTGTAGCTGCGGTCCTCGCGGATCGTCACCACCGGGCGCTGCAGCAGGTCGCCGGCCTTCAGCACCCGCGGGTCGACGCCGGCGGCGACCACCTCGACCACGACGTCGCGATCGGTCACGATGCCCACCGGGATCCGGCTGCCGCCGGAGTCGTCGACCACGACGACGTCGCCGACGTGGTGCTCGCGCATCAGCGCGGCGGCCGCGGTGATCGTGTCGGTGCGCGCGACGGTGACGACGTTGCGAACGCAGAATTCCTTGATGGTCATGGCAGTCCTCGCATGGCAGACCTTTCCTGCCGCCGGTCCGGGCGCCGGCCGCGCCCGCGCCTTCATCTTGGCCGATGCGCGCCGGACCGCGTTGACCTCCGTCAACACCGCGGCGGCGGGCGCGGCATAGATTGGAATCGGGTACCGGCGCGGCGGAGGTCGCCGCGTGCAGCCCAGGCGGAGGTCCGGGCAGGTGATCTACCGCGACCGCATCGAAGCCGCCGAGCGATTGGCGGAGGCACTGGCCGGTTGGCGCGGCGAGCATCCGCTGGTCGTGGCGATTCCGCGCGGCGCCGTGCCGATGGGGAAGGTGATCGCGCAGCGGCTGGCCGGCGACCTCGACGTCGTGCTCACGCGCAAGCTGCACGCGCCCGGCAATCCCGAGTACGCGATCGGTGCCGTCGACGAGTCCGGCTGGACCTACGTGACCCCGTACGCGGCAGCGGCGGGCGCCGACGACGCGTACCTGCGCGCGCAGGTCGCGGCCGAGATGGCGACGATGCGCCGCCGGCGCGCAGTGTACACGCCAGCCCGGGCGCCGGTCGATCCCGCCGGGCGCGTGGTGATCGTCGTCGACGACGGGCTCGCGACCGGCGCGACGATGGTGGCCGCGCTGCACGCGCTGCGGGCGCGGCATCCGCAGCGGCTGATCTGCGCGGTGCCGGTGGCGTCGCCGCAGGCGGTGGCCACGGTGAGCGCGTACGCGGACGAGGTCGTCTGCCCGCTCGTGACCGCGGACTTCTGGGCGGTCGGCCAGTTCTACCGGCGCTTCGACCAGGTCGACGACGCCGAGGTCGTCGAACTGCTGCGCGGCGAGGGCGAGGCTGCGACGCGCGGCGCGCGATGATGAGCACCCCGGCGCCGGCCGACCTGTCGCGCCACCTGTGGGAGACCCGGTACCGGGCGACGGGCGTGGACGGCGCCGTCGACGCCGACCTCGACGCGACGTGGTGGCGGGTGGCGAACGCGCTGGCTTCCGCCGAGCCCCGGCGGCGCGCGCACTGGGCGCGCGCGTTCCACGCGGCACTCGCCGACTTCCGCTTCCTGCCCGGCGGCCGCATCCTCGCCGGCGCCGGCACGCGCCGGCACGTGACGCTGTTCAACTGCTTCGTCATGGGCACGCTCGGCGACTCGCTGCGCGGCATCTTCCGCGGGCTCGAGGAAGGCGCGCTGACGATGCAGCAGGGCGGCGGTGCGGGCTACGACTTCTCGCCGCTGCGGCCGCGCGGGTCGCCCGCCGGCGCGTCGGGGGCGATCGCGTCGGGCCCGGTGTCGTTCATGCACATCTGGGACAGCATGTGCGCGACGCTGCTGTCGACCGGCGCGCGCCGCGGCGCGATGATGGGCACGCTGCGCTGCGACCACCCGGACGTCGAGGAATTCGTCGACGCGAAGCGCGACGGGCGTGCGCTGCGGCGGTTCAACCTGTCGGTGCTGGTGACCGACGCGTTCATGGACGCGGTCGCCCGCGGCGGCGCGTGGGCGCTCGTGCATCCGGCGCGGGCGCCCGGCCCGGCGGGGGACGTCGTCCTGCGCGCGTGGCCGGGGCGGACAGGGCCGGTGCGCTGCCACGTGCACCGGACCGTGCCGGCACGTGCGCTGTGGGAGCGGATCGTGCGCGCGGCGTACGACTGCGCGGAGCCGGGCGTCCTCTTCCTCGACCGCATCCAGCGGACGAACCCGCTCGCGTACGCGGAGACCATCGCGACGACCAATCCGTGCGGCGAGGTGCCGCTGCCGCCGTACGGCGCGTGCGACCTGGGCTCGATCAACCTGACGCGCTTCGTGCGGGCGCCGTTCAGCGCGAAGGCATCGCTCGACCTCGACGGCGTCGCCGCGCTCGCCGGCGTGGCCGTGCGACTGCTGGACGACGTCTACGACGTCTCCCGCTTCCCGCTGCGCCGGCAGGGCGAGGTCGCGCTGCGCTCGCGCCGGCTGGGGCTGGGGATCACCGGCCTCGCCGACGCGTTCATCATGCTCGGCATTACGTACGGCTCGGCGGCGTCGGTGGCCCTTGCGGGCGACGTCATGCGCACGATCCGCGACGCCGCCTACCGCGCGTCGGTCGCGCTCGCGCGGGAGAAGGGCCCGTTCCCGTGCTTCGACGCCGCCGCGCACGTGGAGGGCGCGTTCGTGCGCGCGCTGCCGGCGGACGTCGTGCGCGGCATCCGGCGTTACGGCCTGCGCAACAGCCACCTGACGGCGATCGCCCCGACCGGCACGATCAGCCTGCTGGCCGGCAACGTGTCGAGCGGCCTCGAGCCGGCGTACGCGTTCGCGATGCACCGGACGGTCGAGAGCGGCGCCGGCGCGCCCGCGACGTACGCCGTCGAGGACTACGCGCACCGCCGCTACCGCGAGACGTTCGGCGCGGATGCGCCGCTGCCTCCGGCATTCGTCGCGGCCGCGGCGGTCGCGCCGCGCGACCAGCTCGCCGTGCAGGCTGCGCTGCAGCCGTTCGTCGACAACGCGATCGCGAAGACCGTGAACGTGCCGGCCGACTGCGCGTTCGACGAGTTCCGCGGCGTCTTCGACGACGCGTTCCGGCTGGGGCTGAAGGGCTGTGCCGCGTTCCGGCCGAATCCGGTCACGGGCGCCGTGCTGGTGCCGCGCGAGCCGGGTGCGGCACCGGCCTGAGCTTCGCCCGCTCGCCCCTCACCCCGGCCCTCTACCCGTGCCGGGGAGAGGGAGCGACTTCGCGAACGTCCGCACCCAATCTCTCCCTCTCCCCGCAAGGCGGGGAGAGGGTCGGGGTGAGCGGTGCAGCGCTACTCCTTCACGGCGAGGATGGCGCGCGCCATCGCGTCGGCATCGGCACGCGAGACTTCCGGGTGGGGCGGCATGTTCCACAGCCCGCCGCCGCGGGCGCCGACACGGATTTTCGCCGCGACGACCGCGTACGCCTGCCTCTGGTGGCGGTAGTGGGCGGCGATCGCCGCGTACGACGGGCCGGCGAGCGGCTCGTGGACCGCGTGGCAGACGTTGCAGCGGTAGTGCTCGAGCAACTGCTGCGGATCGGCCACCGTGGCGGCATTCGCAGCGGCCAGCGTGGCGAGGAGGACGGCGACGGCGGCTCTCACGATCAGCCTCCGGATCGAGGCAGGCGGCCGCGGGCACGCTCGCCCATCCCGGTGCACCTGCGTGCCGCGGCGCTCGCCGGCCACACCAGCCCCATGCTGGCGGCGCACGGCGCCGCGCCCCGACGCATGCGCCGGCGACTTCGCTTCGCTGCACGCGGCCCTGCATCGACATGGTCGCGCGATAGACGTGGTCGCGACTTGACGTGGCGCAAACGCGGTGCCACCGCGTAACATGGCGACGGGCGCCGTCGCGGCCACGATCGAGCCCGAGCTCCACGCACGCACCCAATGCAGATCACGTTCCTCGGCGCCACGCGCACCGTCACCGGCGCCAAGTACCTCATCGAGGACGGTGCCACGCGCGTCCTCGTCGACTGCGGGCTCTTCCAGGGCGAGAAGGCGCTGCGACTGCGCAACTGGGCGCCGCTGCCGGTACACCCGTCGTCGCTCGCCGCCGTCGTGCTGACGCACGCGCACCTCGACCACTCGGGCTACGTGCCGCTGCTGGTCGCGCGCGGCTTCTCGGGCCGCGTGCACTGCAGCGCCGGGACGCACGAGCTGTGCCGGATCCTGCTGCCCGACAGCGGGCGACTGCAGGAGGAAGAGGCGGCGTTCGCCAACCGGCACGGCTACTCGAAGCACACGCCGGCGCTGCCGCTCTACACGGAGGCGCAGGCGCAGCGCTGCCTCGGCCGGTTCGCGCCCTCGGCGTTCGACACGGACGTCGTCGTGGCGCCGAACGTCCGCGCGCGGTTCCGGCCGGCGGGGCACATCCTCGGCGCGTCGACGGTGACGCTCACCGTGGGCGCCACGACGATCGCGTTCAGCGGCGACCTCGGCCGGCCGCACGATCCGGTCATGCGCCCGCCGGCGCCGCTCGCCGCTGCCGACTGGCTCGTCGTCGAGTCGACGTACGGCGACCGCCTGCACGATCCCGGCGACCCGGAGCAGGCGCTGGCCGAAGTCGTCAACCGGACCGTCGCGCGCGGCGGCAAGGTCGTGATCCCGTCGTTCGCGGTCGGGCGCGCGCAGGCGCTGCTGCACGCGCTCGCGCGCCTCAAGGCGCGTGGCACCATCCCGCCCAAGGTGCCCGTGTACCTCGACAGTCCGATGGCCACCGACGTGACCGCGCTCTACATGCGCTTCCGTGGGCAGCACCGGCTGTCCGCCGACGCCTGCGCGGCGATCGGCCGCTCCGCCCACCTCGTGTCGACGCCCGAGGAGTCGCGCGGGCTCGACCTGCAACGGATGCCGATGGTCATCATCGCCGCCAGCGGAATGGCCACCGGCGGCCGCGTGCTGCACCACCTGCGCGCGCTCGCCGGTGACGAGCGCAACACGATCCTCTTCTCCGGCCACCAGGCGAACGGCACGCGGGGTGCCGCGATCGCCAGCGGCGCGCCCGAGGTGAAGATGCTCGGGCAGTGGGTGCCGATCAGGGCGGAGGTGGCGATGCTGCAGGGGCTGTCGGCGCACGCCGACTGCGCGGAGATCGTGCAGTGGCTGCGCGGCTTCACGGCCGCACCGAAGTCGACGTTCGTCACGCACGGCGAGCCCGCTGCCGCGGAGGCCCTGCGGCAGCGGATCGTCGAGACGCTCGGCTGGAACGCCGTGGTGCCCGAGTACCTGCAGACGGTGCGTCTCGGCTGAGCGCGAGGGCCGGCGCCGCACCTGCTGGCGCGACGACGCGTTGGCACGACGACGCGACTCGCACGGGAAACGAGGGTCAGACTCGAATTTCCCGGCGATGCCCTCCCGAATCGCAGCTTCGTGTCGGGAAATTCGAATCTGACCCTCATTTCCCGACCCGCGCGGTTGACGCGCGCTGCCGGTGGCACCATCATGCGCGCCGACCATGTCGCTCAGTGACTTCGCCCTCTTCTCGCGCCGGGACCTCCTGCGCTCGCTGCTGCTGTTCGCCGTCGCGATCGGCGGCGCGCTCTGGGTCTCGTTCCAGTTCCTCGAGCCGGTGCCGCCCCGGCGCATCGTGCTCGCGGCCGGGCCGCCGGGCGGGCTCTATCACCTGCACGCGCTGCGCTACCGCGAGTTCCTCGCGCGCGAGGGCGTGACCGTCGAGATCCGCGAGACGCAGGGAGCGGGGCAGAACTACGAGCTGCTGCTCGACCCGAAGTCGGACGTCGACATCGCGTTCCTGCAGGGCGGCATCGCGCGCATGCCCGAGGCCGGCGGACTCGTGATGCTGGCGAGCCTCTACTACGAGCCGCTGTGGATCTTCTACCGCGGCGACACGGAGATCACGAAGCTCCTCCAGCTGCGCGGCAAGCGGATCACCGTCGGCATGCAGGGCAGCGGCACGCGCGCGCTGGTGGTGCCGCTGCTCGCCGCCAACGGGGTCGACGCCAGCGACGCGACGCTCATCGACGCGCCCGGCGACACGGCGATCGATCTCCTCGCCGCGGGCCGCGCCGACGCCGCATTGCTGGTCGGCGGCGCGGCGATGCCGCTGATCCAGCGTGCGCTGCGCAATCCCGAGTTCCGGCTGATGAACTTCGTCCGGGCCGAAGCCTACGAGCGCCGGTTCACCTTCATCAGGCGGCTCACGCTGCCGGCGGGCGCGATCGACTTCGCGCGCGACATCCCCGCGCAGAATGTCTCGCTGATCGCCACCAAGGCGATGCTCGGTGCGCGCGAGAGCATCCACCCGGCGCTCGTCAACCTGCTGCTCGAGGCCGCGCACGACGTGCACGACGACCAGGGATACTTCGAGAAGGCCGGCGAGTTCCCCGGCACCGTGCAGGTCGATCTCCCGGTGTCGGTCGACGCGATGCGGCACCACCGCTTCGGCCGCAGCTTCCTCTACCGCGAGCTGCCGTTCTGGGCGGCGACGTTCGTCGAGCGCACGATCATCCTCGTCCTGCCGCTGCTCGTCGTGCTGGTGCCGCTCTTCAACCTGCTGCCGCAGATCGTGCGCTGGCGCAACCGGTCGCGCGTCTACCGGTGGTACGGCGAGCTCGCGCTGCTCGAGCGCGAGGTCGCGGCGCAGCAGGGCCCGCCGCCGGTGACCCGCTGGATGGCGCAACTCGACCGGGTCGAGCGGGCGGTGGCCGAGGGGCGGACACCGCCGTCCTTCGCGAGCGAGGCCTACACGCTGCGCGAGCACGTCGCGATGGTGCGGCGGGCGGTGCTCGCGAAGGCGAGCGCCGCGGAGGGCGCGCAATCCGCGTGATGCGGGCGCGTCACGCCGCGGTCGCCACGATGCCCGCGGCGACGAAGGCGTCGATCGCGGCGTCGTCGTAGCCCGTCTCGCGCAACACGTCGCGCGTGTGCTCGCCCAGGCGCGGCGCCGGCCGCGTCACCGCGGCGGGCGTGCGCGCGAAGTGGACGGGGCAGCCGATCGCCTTCGTCGGACCCGCCTCCGGGTGCACGAGGTCGACCACCATCCCCCGCGCGAGCGTCTGCGGGTGCGACAGCGCCTCGCCGAGCGAGTGCACCGGCCCGGCCGGCACGCCGGCCGCGTCCAGCGCGGCGATCCACTCGGCACGCGTCATGCCGCCGAGGACGCCGTTCATCAGCGCCGCGAGCTCCTCGCGGTGCGCCATCCGCGCGGTGTTGGTCGCGAAGCGCGGGTCCGCGCGCCATTCCGGATGCCCGAGGACGTCGGCGATGCGCTCCCAGTTCGCCTGGTTCGCGCCGCCGATGTTGACGTAGCCGTCGCTGGCGTGGAAGGCCTGGTACGGCGCGGTCAGCAGGTGGGCCGAGCCCGTGGGCGCCGGCGACCGCCCGGTGGCGAAGAAGCTGGCGGCGTGCCAGTACGTCTGCTGGAGCGCGGCCTCGAACAGCGACGTGTCCACCAGCTGGCCGCGGCCGGTCTTCAGCCGGTGCGCGTACGCGGCGACCACGCCCAGTGCGGCGAGGATGCCCGCGTTGATGTCGGACACCGGGTTGCCGGTCTTCACCGGCGGCTGGCCGGGCTCGCCGGTGATCGCCATCAGGCCGGCGAAGCCCTGCGCGACCAGGTCGAAGCCGCCCTTGTCGGCCTCCGGACCATCGCGGCCGAAGCCGGTCAGCGCGCAGTACACGAGCGCGTCGTTCTCCGCGGCGAGCACCTCGTAGGAGAGCCCCAGCTTCGCCATCGTGTCGCGGCGGAAGTTCTCGACCAGCACGTCGGCGGTGCGCACCATCCGCAGCAGGATCGCGCGGCCCTCGGGCCGCTTCAGGTCGAGCGCGATGCCGCGCTTGTTGCGGTTCATCATCAGGAACGGCGCGGACACCCCGTTGACGCGCGGCTCGCGGTAGCCGCGCGCGTCGTCGCCGCCCGGCAGCTTCTCCACCTTGATCACGTCGGCGCCGAGGTCGGCGAGCATGATCCCGCACGCCGGGCCGGCCATGATCTGCGTGAGCTCGAGCACGCGGACGCCCGCCAGCGGGCCGGTCGCGGCGCCCCCGCTCATCGGCCTCTGAACTCCGGCTTGCGCTTGGCCAGGAACGCCGCGTAGCCCTCGCGAAAGTCCTCGGTGTCGAAGCAGTCGAAGCACTCGTCGTGCTCGGCGGCCGTGAGCGGCCGCGGGTCGGCAAGGCGCCGTGCGAACCGCTTGTGCCAGCGGGCGACCAGCGGCGCGCCGTCGGCGATGCGCTGCGCGGTCGCACGGGCCTCGGCGGCGACGTCCGCATCGGGGACGACGCGCGTGACGAGCCCCTTGGCCAGCGCCTCGGCGGCGTCGAACACGCGACCCTCGAGCAGGATCTCGAGCGCGACGGTCGGCCCGACCAGCCGGACGAGCGGCGCCATCTCGGGATAGGCCATCACCAGCCCGAGGTTCTTGATCGGCGCGCCGAAGCGGCTGCCCTGGCCGCAGATCCGCACGTCGCACAGCGCCGCGAGCTCCATGCCGCCGCCGACGCAGATGCCGTGGATCTGCGCGACCAGCGGGTGCCGGCACGCGGCCAGCGCGTCGGCGGTGGTGCGCATCACGGCGCCGTAGGCGACCGCCTGCGCCTTGTTCGCGCGTTCGGTCGCGAACTCGCCGATGTCGTTGCCGGGCGAGAACGCACGCTCGCCGGCACCGCGCAGCACGACGCAGCGCAGCGTGTCGTCGGCGGACAGCGCCGCGACCGCGTCGCCCAGCGTCGCCCACATCGCCTTCGTCAGCGCGTTCAGCTTGTCCGGCCGGTTCAGCACGACCGTGGCGATCGTGCCGTCGCGGTCGACGATGATCGTGTCGCTCATCGGCGGCGATCCGTCAGCGATAGAACAGGTTGACGAGGCCGAGCCCGGTGACGGGCACGTAGGTCACGAGCAGCAGCACGGCCAACAGCACCGCGATGAACCAGACGTTCACGCGCGTGACCGACCACACGGACTCCTTCGCGATGGAGCTCGCGACCATCAGCACCGAGGCGACCGGCGGTGTCTGCTGGCCGATGCCCAGGTTGATCGTGACGATGAGCCCGAAGTGGACCGGGTCGATCCCGACCGCCTTCACCAGCGGCATCACGACGGGCACCACGAGGATGATCGCCGCCGCCGAGTGCAGGAACATGCCGAGCAGCAGGAACAGCAGGTTGAGCAGCGCCAGCACCACCCACTTGTTCTGCGTCAGCTCCGACACGCCGCGCGCGAGCGCCTGCGGCGCCTGCACCTCGGTCAGGTACGTGCCGAGCAGCGCGCTCGTCGCCACCAGCAGCATGACCACCGCGGTCTGCACGGCGCCCTCGAGGACCGCGCGCCGCAGGTGGGCGACGTCGAGCTCGCGGTAGATGAGGAGGCCGACGGCCAGCGCGGCCACCACGGCCAGCGCCGCACCTTCGGTGGCGGTGACGATGCCGCCGAAGATGCCGCCCAGGATGATGATCGGCAGCAGGAACGCCCACAGCGCCTCGCGTGCGGTCGTGGCGACGCGCCGCCACGAGAACGCGTCCTCGCGCGGCAGGTCGTAGCGGCGCGCGAAAGCGTAGGCCATCGCCATCAGCCCGAAGCCCCCGATCACCCCCGGCACGATGCCGGCGACGAACAGCTGGACCACCGACGTCTCGGCCATCACCGCGTACAGGATCATCGGGATCGACGGCGGGATGATGACCGCCAGCGTCGCCGCCGACGACATCACCGCCGCGGCGAACGGCGCCGGGTACCCCTTGTTCTTCATGCCGGGGATGAGGATCGATCCCAGCGCGGCGACGTCGGCCACGGCCGAGCCGGAGATTTCCGCAAAGAACAGCGACGCGCCGATCGACACGTGGGCGAGGCCGCCGCGGATCCAGCCGAACACCGCCGACGCGAACGCGATCAGCCGGCGCGAGATCCCGGACGCGTTCATGATCGCGCCGGCCAGGATGAACAGCGGAATGGCCAGCAGCGGGAAGCTGGTCGCGCCGTTGTAGGCGACGACGGCGAGGTTCGGCAGGATGGAAAGGCCGTGCGTGGCGACCATCGCGACCAGCGCGACGACGCCCAGCGCGACGGCGATCGGCACGTTGAACAGCACGAGCGCCAGCACCGCGGCGAAGAGGCCCAGCATGATGGCCATCGGCAGCGCGCTCTTGCTAGTGCAGGCCGTCGGCCAGCGCCGCGCCGCCGCCCGCGGGCGGCGCCGACGCGACGAGGAGGTCGATGAGGTGCGTCGACTCGGCGACGACGATCAGCGCCGCCGAGACCGGGATCACCGACTGCACGAAGTTCATCGGCACCCACGGCAGGCTGACCATCGTGTCTCCGGCGAGGACCGGCATGATCGACACGCCGACGTAGCCCAGCACCACGAAGAACGCGATCACCACGAGCTGCGCGCCGATGTTGACGATGCGGCGCAGTCTCCATGGCAGCGCGTCGACGAGCTCCGGGCAGCCGATGTGCGCGCGCTTGACCGACGCCAGCGCCGAGCCGTAGTACGTGAGCCAGGCGAGCAGGATCGACGCCACCTCGTCGTACCAGATGAGCGAGTGGCCGACGGCGCGGAAGACCACGCCGGCGGTCACCTCGACGAACAGCACGATCATCAGCGCGCCGACCACCCACTCGAGCAGGCGGCCGTAGCGGTCGCGGAAGCGCGCGAGCGCAGCCGCGACCCCGGTGCCGGGCGCCGCCCCTCCGGCCTGCCGCGTCACGCCGCTACTTCCCGAGCGCGACCGCGCGGTCGATCACGTCCTTGGCGCCCGGCACCTCCTTGCCGAACTCCTCGTAGATCGGGCGGCTGGCCGCGATGAAGGCGTCCTTGTCGACCTCGTTGACCTGCACCCCGGCGGCCTTGATCTTGCCCAGCAGCTCGGCGTCGTCCTTCGCCGCCGTCTCGTATACGTACGCCTGCGTCTCCTTCGCGGTGTCCTCGAGGGTCTTGCGCACGTCGGCGGGCAGCGACTCCCACTTGGCCTTGCCCACCGTGAGGTAGGCGGGCGTGTAGACGTGGCCGGAAAGGGACAGGTACTTCTGCACCTCGTGCAGCTTCGCCGAGTAGATCTGCGTGAACGGGTTCTCCTGCCCGTCCATCACGCCGGTCTGCAGCGCCGTGAAGAGCTCGGAGAACTTCATCGGGCTCGGGTTGGCGCCGTAGGCCTGGAACATCTTGACGCGCCACTTGCCCTCGGGCACGCGCAGCTTGATGCCGGCGAGATCCGCCGGCGCCTTGATCGGGCGCTTGCTGTTCGTGATGTGCCGCTCGCCGTTCTCCCACACGGCGATCACCTTGAGGCCCTTCTTCTCCGCCTCGGGGGCGAGCTTCGCCCAGAAGACCTCCTTCTCGATCTTCGCCATGTGCTGGCGGTTCTTGACGATGTAGGGCATCTCGAACACGCCGAAGAGGTCGACCTGCGAACTCATCACCGTCGACGGCAGCGCCATGTCGATCGTGCCGAGCTTCAGCTTCTGGATCATCTCCGAGTCGCCGCCCAGCTGGCTCGAGCCGTACGTGACGACCTTCGCCTTCCCGCCGAGCTTCGCGTTCGCGCGCTTCGCGAACTCGTCGGCGCTCTTCTGGAACAGCGAGCCCGGCTCGCCGACGTGGCCCAGCTTGATCTCGGTCTGGGCGAACGCCGAGGGGGCGAGGCCAAGCGCGGCGGCGGCGCACGACGCGGCGGCGAGGCGGGCGAGCAGGGTGCGGCGGGCGTTGGAACGGCTGCGTGGGGTCACGGGTTTCCTCCTCCTCGGAATGCCATCGGCGCCGGTGGGCCGGCGGGTTCGCGGGCGTGCGTGTGCGCTCGCGGTGTGGTGCTCTGCCGTCCCCTCGCGCCGACCTTCTCCCCGCCAGCGAAGAGAGGGTGCCCGAGGGGCGGGCGAGGGGCGTCGTTCATGCGGCGCGCTTCTGCGCCGTCGTGTCGGCTTTCGCCGCGGTGGTCCGCAGCCATTCCAGCGCCTCCCCGACGCCGTTCTTCCGGTGCGGCACACCGGCCGCGGCGAGGCCCATCTCGACGCCGCACAGCGTGCCGCACAGCATGAGGTCGTTGAAGAAACCGAGGTGCCCGATGCGGAACACGCGGCCGGCGAGCCTGCCCAGTCCGGTGCCCAGCGACATGTCGAAGCGGGCGAGCACCGTGCGGCGGAACGCGTCCGCGTCGTGGCCCTCGGGCATCAGCACGGCGGTCAGCGCTCCGCTGTACTCGGCCGGGTTGCGGGCGAGCACCTCGAGCCCCCAGCCGCGCACGGCCCGCCGCGTGGCTTCGGCGTGCCGCGCGTGCCGCGCGAAGACGTTCGGCAGGCCTTCCTCGCGCAGCATCGCGAGCGCCTCGTGCAGGCCGTAGAGCAGGTTGGTGGCCGGGGTGGACGGAAAGTACCCCTGGCGGTTGAGCGCGATCGCCTCGTCCCACCGCCAGTACGCGCGCGGCAGCTTCGCCGACCTGCCCGCGGCGAGCGCCTTCTCGCTGACCGCGTTGAACGACAGTCCGGGCGGCAGCATCAGCCCCTTCTGCGACCCGGCGACGGTGACGTCCACGCCCCACTCGCCGTGCCGGTAGTCGAGCGACGCCAGCGACGAGATCGTGTCGACCATCAGCAGCGCCGGGTGCGATGCGCGGTCGATCGCCTTGCGGATCGGCTCGATGGCAGTGGTGACGCCGGTCGACGTCTCGTTGTGGACGACCATGACCGCGCGGATCGCGTGCGCGCGGTCCTCGGCGAGCCGCGACTCGACTGCCGCCGGGTCGACGCCGCTGCGCCAGTCGCCGGGCACGAAGTCGACGACGAGGCCCATCTTCTCCGCGAGCGCGCGCCACAGCGTGGCGAAGTGCCCGGTCTCGAACATCAGCACGCGGTCGCCGGGCGACAGCGTGTTGACGAGCGCCGCTTCCCAGGCCCCGGTGCCCGACGCCGGATAGATGACGACCGGCCCGGTCGTGCGAAAGACCTCCTGCAGGCCGGCCATGATCTCCAGCGTGAGCCGGGCGAACTCGGGGCCGCGGTGGTCGATCGTCGGCTGGTCGATCGCGCGCAGGATCCGGTCGGGCACGTTCGTCGGCCCGGGGATCTGCAGGAAGTGGCGGCCGGACGGGTGCGAGTCGAGCTGGAACACGGTGAAGCCTCCCGTGCGGGGCGGAACCGCCGGTGGCGGACTGCCGGGATTGGTATACAACCGGTATCATAGCGGCAATCCGAATGCCGCAACAGGGCGGGTTTCCCGCCATCGTGCCACGCCAACGGTATACCAGCAGGTGACGACGAACCTCGAGGCCCCGCGCGCCGACGGCACCGCCACGCCGGGCGGCGACGCGCCGCCGGCCGCAGGCGCGCGGGGGCCGTCGCCGACGCTGCCGGCGACGGTGGCCGAGCGCCTGCGCGAGTTGATCACCGAAGGCACGCTCGCGCCCGGCGCGCGCCTGAACGAGCGCGCGCTCGGCGAGTCGCTCGGCGTGTCGCGCACGCCTCTGCGCGAGGCGTTCCGGCTGCTCGCCGCCGACGGCCTCGTGGTCCTGGCCCCCAACCGCGGCGCGCAGGTCGTCGCGCTGTCGGAGGCCGACATCCGCGAGAGCTTCGAGCTCATGGCCGCTCTGGAGGCGCTGTCGGGCGAGCTCGCGTGCCGGCGCGTCGCCGACGCGGAGATCACCGAGATCCGCGCGCTGACCTTCGAGATGCTGGCGTGCCACGCGCGGCGCGACCTGCCCGCGTACTACCACCGCAACCGCGCCATCCACGACCGCATCAACCGCGCCGCCGGCAACGCGCTGCTGCGGCAGACTTACGCCACGCACAACCTGCGCATCCAGAGCCTGCGCTTCCGCTCGAACTTCGACGACGACAAGTGGAACCGCGCCGCGGCCGAGCACGCGCAGATGGTCGCGCTGCTCGAGGCGCGCGACGCAGCCGGGCTGGCCGACCTCATGCGCCGCCACCTGTGGCAGAAGGGCGAGGCGGTGCTGGAGGCGCTGCGCGCGGGCGCCGGGGGCGCGGTGCGATGAGCGCGCGGGCGCGCGGCGACGGCGACCTCGCCGCGGCGCCTGCGCGCGGCGGTGGCAGGCGACGTCCTGTTCGACGCGGCGTCGCGCGGCCGCTATGCGACCGACGCGTCGATCTACCAGGTCGAGCCGGTCGGGGTGCTGGTGCCGCAATCCGACGCCGACGTCCGTGCGGCGTTCGACGTGTGCCGCGAGCTCGGGGTGCCGCTGCTGCCGCGCGGCGCGGGCAGCTCGCAGTGCGGGCAGACGGTCGGCGCCGCGCTCGTCGTCGACCACAGCAGGCATCTCAACCGCGTGACCGCGTTCGACGCGGACGCGCGCACGGTGACGGTCGAGCCCGGCATCGTGCTCGACGCGCTGAACGCGTGGCTGAAGCCGCACGGGCTGTGGTTCCCGGTCGACGTCAGCACGTCGGCGCAGTGCACGCTGGGCGGCATGGCCGGGAACAACTCCTGCGGCTCGCGCTCGATCGCCTACGGCAACATGGTGCACAACGTCGTCGCGATCGACGCGCTGCTCGCCGACGGCACCGCCGCGCGGTTCGGCCCGGAGGCCGCGATGGCCGGCGCGCCGCCGCGCGTGCGCGCGCTGTGCGAAGCGGTGCGGGCGATCGGCGCGCGCGAGCGCGACGAGATCGAGGCGAAGGTGCCGCGCGTGCTGCGCCGGGTGGGCGGGTACAACCTCGACGTCTTCCACCCGGTGAGCGAACGGCCGTACACGGCCGACGGCAGCGTCAACTACGCGCACCTGCTGGTCGGCAGCGAGGGCACGCTGGCCTGGACGCGCGAGATCACGCTGGCGGTGGCACCGGTGCCGCGACACCGGACGCTGGGCGTGGTGAACTTCCCGTCGCTCCACCGCGCGATGGAGTGCGCGCAGCACATCGTCCGGCTCGCGCCGTCGGCGGTCGAGCTGGTCGACCGCACGATGATCGAACTCGCGCGCGGCAATCCGGCGTTCCGGCCGGTGATCGAAGGCGCGCTGACCGGGCAGCCGGACGCGATCCTGCTGACGGAGTTCACCGGCGAAGACGAGGGGGCGCCGCGGCGGCGGCTCGCGGACCTCGTCACGCTGATGGGCGACCTCGGCCTCGCCGGGTGCGTCGTGCCGCTCACCGACGCGGGAGCGCAGCGGGCCCTGTGGGAGGTGCGCAAGGCCGGCCTCAACATCATGATGAGCATGAAGGGCGACGGCAAGCCCGTGTCCTTCATCGAGGACTGCGCGGTGCCGCTCCTGCACCTCGCCGAGTACGTCGACCGGCTGACCGCGGTGTTCGCGAAGCACGGCACGCGCGGCACGTGGTACGCGCACGCGTCGGTGGGCACGCTGCACGTGCGGCCGATCCTCGACATGCGCCGCGACGGCGCGGCGAAGATGCGGGCGATCGCCGAGGAGGCGAGCGCGATGGTGCGCGAGTACAAGGGGGCGTTCTCCGGCGAGCACGGCGACGGCCTCGTGCGCAGCGAGTGGGTCGGCTGGCAGTTCGGGCCGCGGCTCACGCGCGCCTTCGGGGAGGTGAAGGCGCTGTTCGATCCGGACGGGCTCATGAACCCGGGCAAGATCGTGCGCCCGACGCGGATGGACGACGCCGCGCTCTTCCGCTACCCGCCCGGCTACCGGACGCTGCCGCTCGCCACCGCGCTCGACTGGTCGGCGTGGAACGTCCACGCCGACCCGGTCTCGGAGACGCTGACGGCAGCGGGCACCGGCGGCGATCCCGCCGGCGGCTTCGGCAAGGCCGTCGAGATGTGCAACAACAACGGGCACTGCCGCAAGTTCGACGCCGGCACGATGTGCCCGAGCTACCGGGTCACGCGCGACGAGGTGCACAGCACGCGCGGCCGCGCCAACACTCTTCGGCTCGCGCTGTCGGGGCGGCTGGGGCCGGACTTCGCGTCTCCGGACGTGCGCGCGGCGCTCGACCTGTGCGTCGGCTGCAAGGGCTGCCGCCGCGAATGCCCGACCGGCGTCGACATGGCGAAGATGAAGATCGAGTTCCGCCACCAGTGGCAGCGGGTGCACGGCCTGCCGTTCGCCGAGCGCGCGATCGCCTCGCTGCCGCGCTGGGCGCCGTGGGCGGCGCGCGTGCCGTGGCTCGCGAACCTCCGCGACACCGTGCCCGGCCTCGCCCGCCTGACGGAGCGCTGGTCGGGGCTGTCGGCCCGCCGCACGCTGCCGCGCTGGCGACGCGACACCTTCGCGCGCGCGCGGCCGCTGACGGCCGCGGAGGGCGACGCCGCGGACGTCGTGCTGTTCGTCGACACGTTCACGCACTACTTCGAGCCGGAGAACGCGCACGCGGCGCTCGCCGTGCTGCGCGCCGCCGGCTATCGCGTGGCGATCGCGCGCGCGGCCGGCGGTGATCGCGATTCCGACCGGCCGCTCTGCTGCGGACGGACGTTCCTCGCCGCCGGCCTCGTCGACGAGGCACGGCACGAGGCGCGCCGGGTCGTCGCTGCGCTGGCGCCGCACGTCGCGCGCGGCGCGGCGGTCGTCGGCCTGGAGCCGTCGTGCCTCCTGTCGCTGCGCGACGAGTTCCTGCTGCTGGGCCTGGCCGACGACGCGCGCCGGCTCGCCGACCGCGCGTTCCTGATCGAGGAGTTCCTGGCTCGGGAGCAGCGCGCGGGACGGCTGCGCCTGCCGCTCGTGGCGTTGCCCGAGAAGCGCGCGCTCCTGCACGGCCACTGCCACCAGAAGGCCTTCGACGCCGTCGCGCCGACGGTGGAAGTCCTGCGCCTCGTCCCGGAGCTCGCCGTCGACGTCGTGGAAGGAAGCTGCTGCGGCATGGCCGGCAGCTTCGGCTACGAGGCGGCGCACGTCGACGTCTCGCTGCGCATGGCCGAGCTCACGCTGCTGCCGGCGGTGCGCCGGGCCGACGCGGGCACGCTGATCGTCGCC
>JBGAMF010000009.1:0-60048 GCA_044223185.1 Casimicrobiaceae bacterium
GCGATCGACCCCACTACGTGGGAGTTCAAGCTGCGGAAGGGCGTCAAGTTCCACGACGGCAGCGACTTCACCGCGGCCGACGTCGTCGCATCGATCGAGCGCGTGCCCAAGGTCCCGAACAGCCCGTCGCCGTTCACCGCCTATACGAAGCAGATCCAGAAGATCGAGGTCGTCGACCCGCACACGATCCGCTTCAAGACGGCGCTGCCGTACCCGCTGATGCCGTCGGACATGTCGCAGGTCGCGATCATCAGCCGCCAGTTCGCCAATGCCTCCACCGAGGACTTCAACTCGGGAAAGGCGGCGATCGGCACCGGCCCGTACAAGCTCGTCCGCTTCGCCAAGGGCGACCGCCTCGAGCTCGCGCGCAACGACGCGTGGTGGGGCGGCAGGACGCCGTGGGAGAAGGTGACGCTGCGGATCCTCACGCAGGATGCCGCGCGGGTCGCCGCGCTGCTCGCCGGCGACGTGCAGGTGATCGAGGCGGTGCCGACGGCCGACGTCGCGAAGCTCAAGACGGACAAGCGGCTCGCGATCTACCGCAGCGTGTCGGACCGCCTGATGTACGTGCACATGGACAGCGACCGCAACGTCACGCCGACGGTGACCGCGAAGGACGGCAAGCCGCTCGACCGGAATCCGCTCAAGGACGCGCGGGTCCGCAAGGCGCTGTCGAAGATGATCAACCGGGGGGCGATCGTCGAGCGGGTGATGGAGGGCGAGGCGGTGCCCGCGGGGCAGATCGTGCCGGACTTCCTGTTCGGCGCGACGAAGAACCTGAAGGTCGAGGCGTACGACCCGGAGGGCGCGAAGAAGCTGCTGGCCGAGGCGGGCTGGCCCGACGGCTTCAAGGTCATGCTGCACGCGACCAATAACCGCTACGTGAACGACGCGAAGATCGCGCAGGCGATCGCGCAGATGTGGACGCGCGGGGGCATCCCGACCGAGGTGGTCGCCATGCCGTCGGCGACGTTCTTCCCGCAGGCCACCGACCTCAAGTTCTCGCTGCTGCAGGCCGGCTGGAGCACGGGCACCGGCGAGTCGTCGTCGTCGCTGAAGGCGCTGCTGATGACGTTCAACAAGGACCGTGGCTTCGGCACGGCCAACCGCGGCCGCTACTCGAACGGCAAGGTCGACGCGCTGACCGAGGACGCGCTGCAGACGGTCGACGACGTCAAGCGCGAGGCCTACCTGCAGCGCGCTGCCGAGCTCGCGATCGGCGACACGGGGTTGATTCCGCTGCACTTCCAGATCAGCCTGTGGGCGACGCGCGACGGCATCACCTACACGCCGCGCGTCGACGAGCAGACGCTCGCGTGGAAATTCGTCCCGAAGAAGTGAGTACGGCGGCCCGCGGGTGACCGCGCGGCCGCGCCCGCGCGGCCCGATGCGCACGCGTGGCCGCGCGTCACCGGAGTGGCCACGATGAACGCACCGCAACCGCAGTGGCCGGCGATCACGACGCCGGCGCAGAACTTCATCGCCAACCGCTGGCAGGCTCCAGCCGGAGGCGGCGTGCTGCCGATGGTCGATCCGTCGGACGGCGCGCCGTTCGCGGCGATCGCGCGCGGCAGCGCCGCCGACGTCGCCGCGGCCGTGCATGCGGCGCAGGCCGCACGCGACGGCGCGTGGGGCCGGCTCGCGCCGGCGGAGAAGGGGCGGTTGCTCGGGAAGCTGTCCCGCCTCATTCTCGACCGCGCCGAGGAACTGGCGCTCGTCGAGGCGCGCGACTGCGGCAAGCCGTTGAAGCAGGCGCGCGCCGACGTGGCCGCGTGCGCGCGCTACTTCGAGTTCTACGGCGGCGCGTCCGACAAGCTGCACGGCACCACGATCCCGTACCCGGAGGGCTTCACCGTCCTCACGTGGCGCGAGCCGCACGGCGTGACCGGTCACGTCATCCCGTGGAACTACCCGCTGCAGATCTTCGGGCGCTCGGTCGGCGGCGCGCTCGCCGCCGGCAACGCGTGCGTCGTCAAGCCGGCCGAGGACGCGTGCCTCGCGCTGCTGCGCGTGGCCGAGCTGGCCGCGGAGGCGGGGCTGCCGCCGGGCGCGCTCAACATCGTCACCGGCCTCGGCGCGGAGGCCGGCGCCGCGCTGGTCGAGCATCCCGGCATCCAGCACATCTCGTTCACCGGCTCGCCGGCGACCGGCGCGTGGGTGGGCGCGGCGGCGTCGAAGCGGCACTGCCCGGTCACGCTGGAACTGGGCGGCAAGTCGCCGCAGATCGTGTTCGCCGACGCCGACGTCGAGGCGGCGCTGCCGGCGCTCGTCAACGCGATCGTGCAGAACGCCGGGCAGACCTGCTCGGCCGGCAGCCGGCTGCTGGTCGAGCGCACGCGCTACGAGGAGGTGCTCGCCCGCCTCGGCGAGCGCTTCGCCGCGCTGGTGGCCGGACCCGCGCTCGCCGACCTCGACTGCGGGCCGCTGATCCGCGCGACCCAGCTCGCGCGCGTTCGCGACTTCCTCGACGCCGCGGCGCGCGACGGCATCGCGACCGTCGCGCAGGGCCGCGTCGCCGCCGACGCGCCGGCCGGCGGGTTCTACGTCGCGCCCACGCTGCTGCGCGACGTGCCGATCGACCACCGGCTGGCCTGCGACGAGGTGTTCGGACCGGTGCTGGCCGCGCTCCCGTTCGCCGACGAGGCCGACGCGGTGCGGCTCGCCAACGCCACCGACTTCGGCCTGGTCGCCGGCGTGTGGACGAGCGACGGCGGGCGCCAGCTGCGGATGGCGCGTGCGGTGGCGAGCGGGCAGGTGTTCGTCAACAACTACGGCGCGGGCGGCGGCGTCGAGCTGCCGTTCGGCGGCGTCAAGCACTCGGGACACGGGCGCGAGAAGGGCTTCGAGGCGCTCTTCGGGTTCACGACGGTGAAGACGGTCGTGCTGAAGCACGGCTGACGCGGGATCGCGACGGCCGACGCCAACAACGAAAGGGGAGACCGATGCGGTTGAAGGACAAGGTCGCGATCGTCACGGGCGCAGGCTCGGGGTTCGGTCGCGGCATCGCGCAGCGCTTCGCCGCCGAAGGCGCGAAGGTGGTCGTGAACGACCTCAACGCCGAGAACGGCGAGCACACGGTGCAGGACATCGTGCAGGCGGGCGGCATCGCGCGCTTCATGGCCGGCGACGTCTCGCGCGACGCCGACGTCAGGCGGCTGGTCGACTTCGCGCTAGCGTCGTTCGGCGCACTCGACGTCGTCGTCAACAACGCCGGCACGACGCACCGGAACCAGCCGATGCTCGACGTCGGCGAGGCCGAGTTCGACCGCATCTACCAGGTGAACGTGAAGAGCCTCTACCTGACGGCGAAGCACGCGGTGCCGGTCATGCGCGGGCGCAAGGGCGGCGTGTTCATCACGATCGCGTCCACCGCCGGCGTGCGGCCGCGGCCCGGGCTCACCTGGTACAACGGCAGCAAGGGCGCGGCGATCGTGACGTCGCGGTCGATGGCGGCCGAGCTCGCGAAGGACAACATCCGCGTCAACGTGATCAACCCGGTGGCCGGCGAGACGGCTATGCTCGCCGACTTCATGGGCACCGACACGCCGGAGCGGCGCGCGCAGTTCGTCGCGTCGATTCCCCTGGGGCGGTTGTCGCAGCCGTCGGACATCGCGACCGCCGCGGTGTTCTTCGCGTCCGACGAGGCGGCGTTCATCACCGGCGCGTGCCTCGAGGTCGACGGCGGCCGCTGCGTCTGATGCGGCGGCGCGGCGGGGCCGCGCGCGGCGCGGTCAGCCGCCGCGCGCCGCCGCCAGGTCGACGTCGATCGCGAGGAACTCGCCGCTGCGGGTGATCTCGGGTCCCGCCGCGTACTGCGTCAGCAGGCGGATGACCGGGCGGTTGTCCGGCTGCACGATGCCGCGGAAGCGCGCGATGCCGCGCGCGAGCGCGTCCGTCGCGAGGCGCGTCAGGAGCAGCCGGCCCACCCCCTGGCCCTGGAACGCGTCGACGACGAGGATCGCGACCTCGGCGATCGTCGGCGCGTCGGGCAGGCGCGCGAAGCGCGCGATGCCGACCGGCTCGACGGTGCCGTCGGCGGCGCGCACCGTCGCGCCGAGCGCGTAGCGCGCGTGCCCGTCGAGGTTGGTCAGCGCGTCCAGTTCCTCGTCCGAGAAGCGGTGGCGGACCGTGAAGAAGCGCCGCCGGCTCGTTTCGGCCGAGATGCGCGCGAGCCCGCGCACGAGCAGCGGCTTCGCGGCGGGGGTCACCGGCTGGATCCGCAGCGGGCGGCCGTCCGCTAGCGCGGGCAGCGGCTCGCGCGGGCGCAGGAGGGAGGTCAGCAAGGTCAGCATCGGGGTTTCCGGCCGGGCACGCACGTCTTGCTATTGACGTATGTTTATAATATTATGTACGTCATGTCAAGATACCCGAGGCAGCACAAGGCCGAAACGCGCCGGCGGATCCTCACGGCCGCCGACCGGGTCATGAAGGCCAGGGGCATGGGCGCAGCGTCCGTGGACGCGGTCATGCGCGACGCCGGGCTCACCGTCGGCGGCTTCTATGCCCACTTCCCGTCGAAGGAAGCATTGGCCCAGCAGGCGCTGCTGGACGGCATGGAGGCGAGCGTCGACCGGCTGCTGGCGGCGCTGGCGCCGGTGCCCGACGGCGCGCCGTGGGTGCGCGCGCTGGTCGACGCCTACCTCGCGCAGGCCGACGACCCGGCGCTCGAGCACGCGTGCCCGCTCACGCTGTTCCTGCCCGACGTCGCGCGCGGCAGCCGCGAGTTCCGGAACGCCTTCGCCGAGCGGACCGGCGCACTGCTCGACCGGATCGCCGCGCACTTTCCGGACGTGCCGGGCATGACGCGCCGGCAGGCGGCGCTCGCCGTGTACTCGGCGTGCGTGGGCGCCGTCGTGCTGGCGCGCGCGGTCGCGGCACCGGAGGCGCGTGCGCGCATCCTCGCCGCGACGCGCACGACGCTCGAGCGCGCGCTCGCGCCGGCGTGATCAGACGACGCGGCGCGACTTCAGGTCCGCGATCGCCGCGTCGCCGTACCCCAGTTCGCGCAGCACTTCGTCGGTGTGCTCGCCCAGCCGCGGGCCGCCGCCGTCGAAGTCGCCGGGTGTCGCCGAGAGCTTCGGCACGATGCCCGGCACCTTGAGCGTCCCGCCGTCGGCGGTGCGAATCTCGCGGAGCATCCCGCGCGCCCGGTAGTGCGCGTCGGCGACGATGTCGCGGACCGTGTAGATGCGCGACGCCGGCACGTCGGCCGCCTCCATCGCCGCCAGCACGCCGTCGGGCGTGCGCGCCGCGGTCCACTTCTCGATCTCGCCGTCGAGCCACGCCTGCTTCGCCGCGCGGCCGTCGTTGTGCGCGAGCGACGGATCCGCCGCGAGGTCGGCGCGCCCCAGCGCGCCGCACAGCCGGCGGAAGATCGAGTCGCCGTTGCCGGCGATCAGCACGTAGCTGCCGTCGCTGCAGCGGTACGCGGACGTCGGGGCGATGCCGGGGAGGATCGAGCCCGTGCGCTCGCGCACGGCGCCGAACGCGTCGAACTCGGGCAGCAGCGACTCCATCACCGAGAACACCGACTCGTACAGCGCGACGTCGACGACCTGGCCCGCGCCGGTGCGGCGCCGGTGCTCGAGCGCGAACATCGCGCCGATGACGCCGTACAGCGCCGACAGCGTGTCGCCGATGGACACGCCGACCCGCGACGGCGGGCGGTCGGGCGTGCCGGTGACGTGGCGCAGCCCGCCCATCGCCTCGCCGATGACGCCGAAGCCCGGCCGCTCGTGGTACGGGCCGGTCTGCCCGTAGCCGGAGATGCGCACCATGACGAGGCCGGGGTTCGCCGCGGCGAGCGCCGGGTAGCCGAGCCCCCAGCCCTCGAGCGTGCCCGGGCGGAAGTTCTCGACGAGGATGTCGGCCTTCACCGCGAGCGCCCGCGCGATCGCCTGGCCTTCGGGCGTGCGCAGGTCGCAGGTCACCGAGCGCTTGCCGCGCGACTGCACGTGCCACCAGACCGACGTGCCGTCCCGCAGGTACCGCCACTTGCGCAGCGGGTCGCCGTGGCCCGGCGGCTCGAGCTTGACCACGTCGGCGCCGAACTCCGCGAGGATCTTCGTGCAGAACGGCCCGGCGATCAGCGCGCCCATTTCGACGACGGAGAGGCCGGCCAGCGGGCGCGGGGCGTTCGGGGGGCGGTCGGTCACGGGGCGCTGGATGCCGGCACGGGTGTCCACCACGGGGCGCCGGACACGCGCCGGACGGGATGCGCGCGCTGCCGCCGCGTGATGCCCGCGCGCACGGCGCGGGCATCGGCGTGGACACCGCCGATTCTAGGGACCGCGCGCCCGGCTGTACAGGCGAACCCGTCCACGCGCGCCTTGGTGGCCGCGCTTCGCTTTGTGGAATAATCGGTCGTCCGCCGCCGGCACCTACGGCTCGCGGCATCGCGCCGGCCCAGCCTCCCCCCATGCTCGCCACCGACGTGCACGCGCAACTCGCGGCGATCCTCGCGCCGTCGGCGCTGCTCGTGACGGCCGAGGAGACGCGGCCGTACGAGTGCGACGGCCTGACGCTGTTCCGCGCGCAGCCCGCGGCCGTCGTCCTGCCCGAGACCGAGGCGCAGGTCGCCGCGATCCTCAGGATCTGCCACGCGGCGCGCATCCCGGTGGTCGCGCGCGGGGCCGGCACCAGCCTGTCCGGCGGCGCCACGCCCGACCCCGCGGGCATCGTGCTCTCGCTCGCGAAGTTCAAGCGGATCGTGGCCGTGGACCCGCTCACCCGCACTGCGGTCGTCCAGCCCGGCGTGCGCAACCTGGCGATCTCCGAGGCCGCGGCGCAGCACGGCCTCTACTACGCGCCGGACCCGTCGTCGCAGATCGCCTGCACGATCGGCGGCAACGTCGCCGAGAACGCGGGCGGCGTCCACTGCCTCAAGTACGGCCTCACCGTGCACAACGTCCGGCGCGTGCGCGGCGTGCTGGTCACCGGCGAGGTCGTCGAGTTCGGCGGCGACGCGCTCGACAGCGCCGGCTACGACCTGCTGGCGCTCGTCCACGGCAGCGAGGGCCTGCTCGCCGTGATCACCGAGGTGACGGTCAAGCTGACGCCCAAGCCGCAGCTCGCGCAGGTCGCGCTCGCCGCGTTCGACGACGTCGAGAAGTCGGGCGCGGCCGTCGGCGCGATCATCGGCGCCGGCATCGTCCCGGCGGGGCTCGAGATGATGGACCAGCCGGCCACGCGCGCCGTCGAGGAGTTCGTGCACGCGAACTACCCGCTCGACGCGGCCGCCGTCCTGCTGGTCGAGTCGGACGGCACCCCGGAGGAGGTCGCGGCCGAGATGGCCGACATCCGCCGCGTGCTCGGGGACGCCGGCGCCACCGAGATCCGCGTGTCCAGGGACGAGGCGCAGCGGCTGCTGTTCTGGTCCGGGCGCAAGAACGCGTTTCCCGCCGTCGGCCGCCTGTCGCCCGACTACTACTGCATGGACGGCACGATCCCCCGCAAGGCGCTGCCGCGCGTGTTGCGCGCGATAGCGCAGTGGTCGGAGGAGTTCGGGCTGCGCTGCGCCAACGTCTTCCACGCGGGCGACGGCAACCTCCACCCGCTGATCCTGTTCGACGCGAACGAGGAAGGCGAGGCGGAGCGGACGATCGCGTTCGGCGACCGCATCCTCGCGCTGTGCATCGAGGTCGGCGGCACCGTCACCGGCGAGCACGGCGTCGGCGTCGAGAAGCTCGACTCGATGTGCGTGCAGTTCGCGCCGGCCGAGCTCACGCGCTTCCACGGCGTCAAGGAGGCGTTCGACGCGTATCGGCTGCTCAACCCGGGCAAGGCGGTGCCGACGCTGCACCGCTGCGCCGAGATGGGCCGGATGCACGTCCACCACGGCGCGCTGCCGCACCCGGACCTGCCGCGCTTCTAGCCGGCCCGAGGCCACGATGAACGCCCGCGACCACCTGCGCGCCCGGCCCGCGCCCGCGGAGATCGCCGCGGTCGTCGCCGCGCTCGTGCGCGACTTCGGTCCGCGCGCGCAGACCGCGGCGGCCATCCGCGAGCAGCACGGCCACGGCGAGGCGCTGGCCGACCCCGCGCTGCCGGACGTCGTCGTCTACCCGCACACCAACGAGGAGGTCGCCGCGATCGTCGAGCTGTGTCACGCCGCGCGCGTGCCGGTGATCCCGTTCGGCGTCGGCACGTCGCTGGAAGGCCACGTCGCCGCCCTCTGCGGCGGCGTGTCCATCGACCTGTCCGAGATGAACCGCGTGCTGGCCGTCAACGTGGACGACCTCGACTGCCGCGTGCAGGCGGGCGTCACGCGCGAGCAGGTGAACGCGGAACTGAAGGGCACCGGCCTCTTCTTCCCGATCGACCCGGGCGCCAACGCGACGATCGGCGGCATGACGGCGACCCGCGCGTCCGGCACCAACGCCGTCCGCTACGGCACGATGCGCGAGAACGTGCTGGGGCTCACGGTCGTCACCGCCGACGGGCGCATCGTGCGCACCGGCGGCCGGGCGCGCAAGTCGGCGGCCGGCTACGACCTCACGCACCTGTTCGTCGGCTCCGAGGGAACGCTGGGCGTCATCACCGAGATCCAGCTGCGCCTGCACGGCGTGCCCGAGGCGATCTCCGCGGCGGTCTGCCAGTTCCCGACGCTCAAGGCGGCCGTGGACACCGTGATCGTCGCGATGCAGCACTGCATCCCGGTCGCGCGCATCGAGATCCTCGACGCGCTGCAGATGGACGCGTGCATCCGCTACTCGAAGCTCGACGGGTACGAGGCGAAGCCCACGCTGCTGTTCGAGTTCCACGGCTCCGCAGCCGGCGTGCGCGAGCAGGCGCAGACGATGGAGGCGATCGCCGGCGAGCACGGCGGCAGCGCGTTCCAGTGGGCGACGCAACCGGAGGACCGGTCGCGCCTGTGGAAGGCGCGCCACAACGCGTACTACGCGGCGCTCGCGCTGGCGCCGGGCAAGCAGGCCTACTCGACCGACGCGTGCGTGCCGATCTCGCGGCTCGCCGACTGCCTGCTCGAGACGCGCGAGGAGCTCGACCGCGCGGGCGTGGTCGCGCCGATCGTCGGCCACGTCGGCGACGGCAACTTCCACGTGCTGGTGCTGTTCGACCCGGGCAGCGCCGCCGAGCGCGCGCAGGCCGACGCCATCGCCCGCAGCGTCGCGCTGCGGGCGATCGCGATGGGCGGCACGTGCACCGGCGAGCACGGCATCGGCATGCACAAGCTCGAGGCGCTGGTGGCCGAGCACGGCGAGGCCGTCGACCTCATGCGCACGATCAAGCGCGCGTTCGACCCGCACGACATCATGAACCCCGGCAAGACGGTCCCGCCGTAGCCATGTACACGCTCTACGTCGGCAACCGGAACTACTCGTCGTGGTCGCTGCGCGGCTGGCTCGCCGTGAAGCTCTCCGGCGCGCCGTTCCGCGACGTGCTGGTGCAGCTGACCGGCAACCACAACCCCGCCAACCGCGCGTTCTCGCCGACGGCGCTGGTGCCGGTGCTGCACGACGGCGACGTCCACGTGTGGGACACCTTCGCCATCGCCGAGTACCTGGCCGAGCGCCACGCAGGCATGTGGCCGGCCGACCCGGCGGCGCGCGCGTGGGCCCGCTCGATCGCCGCCGAGATGCACTCCGGGTTCTCCGCGCTGCGCAACGAGATGGCGATGTGCATCCGCGAGCACGTCGACGTGCGCCCGTGGTCGGACGGGCTCGCCGCGAACATCGCGCGGGTCGAGGAGATCTGGAGCGAGTCGCGGCGGCGGTTCGGCGGCGGCGGGGCGTTCCTGTGCGGCGAGTATTCGCTCGCCGACTGCTTCTACGCGCCGGTCGCGTTCCGCTTCCGGACGTACGACGTGCACCCGGGCGGCGAGGCCGGCGCGTACCTCGCGGCGCTGCTCGCGCACCCGCACGTGCGCGAGTGGGAGGCGGCGGCGCTCGCCGAGACGACGGTGCTGGCCGCCGACGAGCCGCGCGTCCTGTACCGCGACAAGCTGGCCGCCGCGGGCCGCGTGTGATGGACAGGGCGCTGGAGGCGTTGCAGGGCACGATGCGCGCGGCCGCGGAGAAGCGCACGCCGCTGCGCATCCGCGGCGGCGGGACGAAAGACTTCTACGGCGGCCCGCTCGACGGCGAGGTCGTCGACACCCGCGTCTACGCCGGCATCATCGACTACGAGCCGACCGAGCTCGTGCTGACGGCGCGCGCGGGAACGTCGCTCGCGGCGGACGAGAGCGCGATGCGCGCGCGCGGCCAGATGCTCGCGTTCGAGCCGCCGCACTTCGGCGAGGGCGCGACGCTCGGCGGCGCCGTGGCGTGCGGGCTGTCCGGGCCGCGCCGCCCGTACGCGGGGTCGGTGCGCGACCTGGTCCTCGGCGTGCGCGTGCTGGACGGCGTCGGCGAGCACCTGACGTTCGGTGGCCGCGTGATGAAGAACGTGGCGGGCTTCGACGTCGCGCGCCTGATGACCGGGGCCATGGGGACGCTCGGCCTGATCACCGAGGTGTCGCTCAAGTGCCTGCCGCTGCCGAAGGCCGAGGCGACGCTCGCGTTCGACTACGCGGCCGACCAGGCCATCCGCATGACGAACCAGTGGGGCGGCCAGCCGCTGCCGCTGTCGGCGACGTGCTACCACGACGGGCGCCTCTTCGTCCGGCTGTCGGGCGCACAGCCGGCCGTGGCGGCGGCCGTGGCGAGGCTCGGGGGCGCCGCGGTCGCGGGGGCCGACGCGTTCTGGACCTCCGTGCGCGAGCAGACCCACGGGTTCTTCGCAGATGCCGCGCGCGACCGCCGGCCGCTGTGGCGGCTGTCGGTGAAGTCGACGGCGCCGTACACCGACCTGGCCGGCGACCAGCTGATCGAATGGGGCGGCGCGCTGCGCTGGCTCGCGGCGGGCGACCGCGCCGATCCGCAGAAGATCCGCGCGTGGGCGGCGGCGCAGGGCGGGCACGCGACGCAGTTCCGCGCCGAGAGGAAGGAGCGCGACGTGTTCCATCCGCTCGACGCGACGATGGCCGCGCTGCACGGGCGGCTCAAGTCCGTGTTCGATCCGCACGGCATCCTCAACCCCGACCGGCTGCTGCCCGGACGCTGATGCAGACCAACCTGTCCGCCGAGTTCCGCGACACGCGCGAGGGCCGCGAGGCCGACGCCATCCTGCGCTCGTGCGTGCACTGCGGGTTCTGCACGGCGACGTGCCCGACGTACCAGCTGCTGGGCGACGAGCTCGACGGCCCGCGCGGGCGCATCTACCTCATCAAGGAAGTGCTCGAGGGGGGGGCCGTGACGGCCGCCACGCAGATGCACCTCGACCGCTGCCTGACCTGCCGCAACTGCGAGACCACGTGCCCATCCGGCGTCCGGTACGGCCGCCTGCTCGACATCGGGCGCGCCGTGGTCGACGCGAAGGTCGGCAGGACGTCGGCCGAAACGGCGCAGCGGTGGGCACTGCGCCGGACGCTCCTCTCGCCCGCGCTGTTCGGCACCGCGGTGACGCTGGGCCGGGTGGTCAAGGGGCTGCTGCCGCGCGAGCTCGCCGAGCGCATTCCCGGCGGCGAGCGCGCCGGCGCGTGGCCCGCGCCGCGGCACGCGCGCAAGATGATCGTCGCCGAGGGATGCGTGCAGCCGGCGCTGAAGCCCGCCATCGACGCTGCGACTGCGCGTGTGCTCGACCGCATCGGCATTTCGCCGCTGCGCGTCGCCGGGGGCGGCTGCTGCGGCGCGCTGTCGCACCACCTCGACGCCGAGGACGAGGCGCGCGCCATCGTCCGCCGCAACGTCGACGCCTGGCATCCGCTGCTGCAGCGCGGGGTCGAGGCGATCGTCGTCACCGCCTCCGGCTGCGGCGTCATGGTCAAGGACTACGGCCACTACCTCGCCGGCGACCCGGCGTACGCGGCGAAGGCGAAGCAGGTCGCCGACGCGGCGCGCGACCCGATCGAGGTCGTCACGGCCGAGTGGAAGCGCATCGCGCCGCTGATCGCGATGGACCGGGGCGCGCAGCGGGTCGTCTTCCACTCGCCGTGCACGCTGCAGCACGGAATGAAGATCCGCGGGCAGGTCGAGGAGATCCTGCTGGCGATCGGCCACTCGCTGCTGCCGGTCGCCGACGGCCACCTGTGCTGCGGCTCGGCCGGCACCTATTCGGTGCTGCAGCCGGCGCTCTCCGGCCTGCTCAGGGCCAACAAGCTGAAGGCGCTGGAAGCGCCGCGGCCGGACGTGATCGCGACGGCGAACATCGGCTGCCTGACGCACCTCGAGTCCGGCGCCCGCAGCCCGGTGCGGCACTGGATCGAACTGCTCGACGCGCGCATGCTGGACGCGCAGGTGTCGCGCAGCTGAAGGACGAGGGCGGCATGGACGACCCCGGCCGCGAGACGCGCGCGCACTACCGGCACTTCCTGGCGGTGCCGACGCGCTGGATGGACAACGACGCGTACGGCCACGTGAACAACGTGACCTACTACTCGTACTTCGACACCGCGGTGAACGAGCACCTGATCCGCGCCGGCGGCCTCGACATCCGCCACGGGCCGGTCGTCGGCTTCGTGGTCGAGACCTCGTGCCGGTTCCACCGGTCGCTGTCGTTTCCCGACACCGTCGACGCCGGCCTGCGCGTCGTGCGCCTCGGTCGCACGTCGGTGACCTACGAGATCGGGCTGTTCGCTCGCGGCGCGGATGCGCCGGCGGCGACCGGCCGCTTCGTGCACGTGTGGGTCGACCGCGCGACCGAGCGGCCGGCCGAGGTTCCCGCGGCCATCCGCGCCGCGCTGGCGCCGCTGGTCGTCGGGGCGGCGGCGCCATGACGCCACCAGCGGACGCGGTGCCCCCGCGGCCCGCGCCCCCGGCCGCGGCGCTCGCGTGCGCGCCGATGACCGCCGCGACGCGCGGCGACGCGCTCGCGCTGCTCCGCGGATTCCTCGCCGGCGACGCGCACTACCTGGCGTCCTCCGCCGCCTACGGCGACGGCGGCGCGGCGGCGCTCGACCGTGCGCTCGACCTCTTCCTCGCGCGGCCGGAGGTCGGCTTCGTGTGGCTGGCGCACGCCACGACCGGCGCCACGCGCATCGCCGTCGGCGCGTGCGTCGTCTGCCGGGCGATCTCGACGTCGCGCGGAACGCTCGTCGCCAAGCTCGACGACGTCACCGTGCACGCCGGCTGGCAGGGACGCGGCGTGGGGGGGCGGATGCTCGCGGACCTCGCCGCCTTCCTGCGCGCCGAGGGCATGACCCGCATCGACTGCGGCTGCCACCGCGCCAACGCCGGCGCGTGGCGGTTCTACGAGCGGCTGGGCTTCCGTCCGCTCGACGAGGAGCGCCTGGCGCTCCTGCTCGCGGCATGACGGCGCGCACGTTCGCGCTGGTCCCGGCGGCGGGCGGCGGCGCGCGCTTCGGCGGTGCCTTGCCCAAGCAGTACGCGCTGCTCGCGGGCGTGCCGGTGCTCGCGCGCACGCTGGAGCGCCTGGCGACGGCGATCGCCCCGGCGGCGACGTTCGTCGCGATCGCCGCAGACGACCTGCACTTCGAGCGGATGGCAGGCCGGCCCGCCGACGTCGTCGCGCTGCGCTGCGGCGGCGCGACGCGCGCCGCGACCGTGCGCAACGCGCTGGCGGCGCTGGCCGGACGCTGCGCCGACGACGACTGGATCCTGGTGCACGATGCGGCGCGGCCGTGCGTGCCGCGCGACGCGCTCGCGCGCCTTGCCCACCACCTGCGCGACGAGCCGGTGGGCGGCCTGCTCGCGGTTCCCGTCGCCGACACGGTCAAGCGCAGCGACGGCGACGCCGACGCGCCGCGCGTGGCGGCCACGGTGCCGCGCGGCGGACTGTGGCTGGCGCAGACGCCGCAGGCGTTCCGCTACGGCGTGCTGACGCGCGCGTTCGCGGCCGAGACCGCCGATGCGTGCACCGACGAGGCGCAGGCGGTGGAGGCGCTGGGCCTCGCGCCGCGGCTCGTCCGCGGCAGCCCCGCGAACCTCAAGATCACGTATCCCGAGGACCTGGCGGAGGCCGCCGCGATCCTGGCGGCGCAGGCGACGGAGGGACAGCCGTGACGATGCGCGTCGGCACCGGGTACGACGTCCACGCGCTGGTCGCCGGCCGTGCGCTCGTGCTGGGTGGCGTGACGATTCCGCACGCGAAGGGCCTCGCGGGCCACTCGGATGCGGACGTCCTGCTGCACGCGATCGCCGACGCGCTGCTGGGCGCGCTCGCGCTGGGCGACCTGGGCGCGCACTTCCCCGACACGGAGGCGCGCTGGAAGGGGGCCGACAGCCGCGCGCTGCTGCGGCACGTGCACGCGCTGGTCGCGGCGCGCGGCTACGCGATCGGCAACGTGGACGCGACGGTCGTGGCGCAGGCGCCGAAGCTCGCGCCGCACGTTCCCGCGATGCGCGCCAATGTCGCGGCCGACCTCCGCTGCGACATCGACCGCATCTCGATCAAGGCGACCACCACCGAGCGTCTGGGCTTTGCCGGCCGCGAGGAGGGCATCGCCGCGGAGGCGGTCGTGCTGCTCGCCGCGGTTCCTCCACCGGGACAGCAATGACGCGCCGTGGCTGTTCGCCGAGGGCGGGGCGCGCCCCTCCATCTGCGGAGGCGAGCACCCCTGGGTCGGCCGCGCGGCGCTGGGGCAACTCTGCGTGAGTGGCGCCGTCGCGTGATCGGGCGTCGTCCGCATGCACAACGCTCGTTCTTTCGTCGCCGTTCTGCGCGGCCGCCTGACTACGCCTTTGCAGTTCCGGCTGCAAGAGGCGCGGCGCCGAGGTCGCGTGATGCTCCGCCGGCACGGACGCCTCTTGCAGACGTTCCCTAGCGCGGCAGCGGCAGCCGTACGCGCGCGACCGTCCCGCCGCCGTCGCGCGGCAAGAGGTCGAGGCTGCCGCCGTGCAGCCGCGCGATGCGGTCGACGATCGCGAGCCCCAGGCCCGCGCCCGCTGCGCCGTCGCTGCGCGCGCGCGCCGCGCTGGCGCGCGTGAACGGCTGCTTCAGGCGCTCGACGTCCTCGGCGGCAATGCCGCGGCCGCGGTCGGCGACGTCGACGACCGCCGTGCCGTCGGCATGCACCGTCGTCACCTCGACCGGCGGCGCGCCGTACGCGAGCGCGTTGTCGACGAGGTTGGCGACGAGGCGCGAGACCGCCGTGGGCTTGAGGTTCAGCGGCGGCAGGACGCCGCCGGCGAACCGCACCGGCTTGCCCGCGCGCGCGTAGCGGTCGACGCACGCGCCGACGATCGCGTTGAGGTCGGCCGGCTCGAACGCCGTGGTCGTATCACTGCGCGCGAAGTCCAGGAACTGTCCGATGATCCGGTCCATCTCGTCGATGTCCGCGACCATGCCGGTGCGCAGCGACTCGTCGGCGAGCCCCATCTCGACGCCGAGCCGCAGCCGGGCGAGCGGCGTGCGCAGGTCGTGGGAGACGCCGGCCAGCAGCAGCGCGCGGTCCTGCTCGATCCGCGACAGGTCGCGCGTCATCGCGTTGAAGCCGCGGTTGACCGCGGCGATCTCGGACGGGCCGGACTCGGGCAGCGGCGGCGGCATCTCGCCGCGGCCGACCCGCACCACCGCCGCGTTGAGGTCGCGCAGCGGGCGGGCGAGATAGCGCGCGAAGCCGTAGGCGGCCGCGAGCAGGAACGCGAGCACGACGAGCGTCCACACGAGCGCGCGCGTCGGGAACTCGTCGGCAGGCGGCCGCGGGGGCACGGGGACGCCGATCCAGTAGGGCGTGCCCGCCGCGACGACGCGCACGAACAGCGTCTGCGCGCGTGGCGCGAACCGGATCTCGGTCTCCGGCCCCAGCCGCTCGCGCAGCCGCTCCGCCATCTCCTGCATCAGCGGGCCCGCCGGCGGCTGGCCGCGCATCGGGCGCTCGGACTCGGGAATGATGCGCACGCCGTATTCGCCGGACAGCCGCTCGAGCGTTTCCCGGCGTTGCGGGCCGTCGGCGCCGGCGAGCGCTGCGCGCAGCGCCTGCAACTGGACGAGCCTCGTCTCGCCGAACTGCCGCTTGAGCACCGCCGAACGCTCGGCGCCGAACGTGACGACGCTCACGAGCACCGCCAGCGCGACGACCGCCACCAGCAGCAGCACGAGGCGCCCGAACAGCGAGCGCGGCAGCAGGGTCACGCGCCGTCGCCCCCCGGCTCGGGGCCGGCGCCGGCGCCCGGCGCATCGGTCGCGTCCGGCACGTAGACATAGCCGAACCCCCACACGGTCTGGATGTAGCGAGGGTTGGCGGGGTCGGGCTCGACCAGCTTGCGCAGCCGCGAGACCTGCACGTCGATCGCGCGGTCGAACACCTCGTGGTCGCGACCGCGCGCCAGCATCATGAGCTTCTCGCGCGCGAGCGGCTGCCGCGGGTACTGCACGAACACGCGCAGCAGCGCGAACTCGCCGGTGGTCAGCGTGACGCTCCGGCCGTCGCGGAGCAGCGTGCGCGCGGCGAGGTCGAGCACGTGCGGGCCGAAGACCAGCGTGCCTTCCTCGGCCGGCGCGCCCGGCACCGGCCGCTCGCCGTGCCGGCGCAGCACCGCGTGGATGCGGGCGACGAGCTCGCGCGGGTTGAACGGCTTGGGAAGGTAGTCGTCGGCGCCCATCTCCAGCCCGACGATGCGGTCGACGTCCTCGCCCTTGGCGGTCAGCATGATGATCGGCACCGCCTCGCCGGCGCCGCGCAGCCTCCGGCAGATCGACAGGCCGTCCTCGCCGGGGAGCATGAGGTCGAGGACGACGAGGTGCGGCGGGTCGCGCTGCAGCTTGCGGTCGAGGTCGCGCGCGTCGGGGAGCGCGGCCACCTGGAACCCCTGCTCGCCCAGGTAGCGCGTGAGCAGGTCGCGCAAGCGCACGTCGTCGTCGACGACGAGGATCTTCGTGGGGCCGGTTCGGGCAACCATGGCAGCCATTAGAACGTCCGCGGCGCCCGCGTGCCGTGCGCCGTCTGTAAGGGATTGTAACGGCGCCGCACTGCCGGCAACGTCCCGTTGCAATCGGGGGCGGCGCGCCGACGAACCGGCAGCGACAATCCGACTCGAACCATCGAGCCGCCCATGGCCGCGAGACTGCACCGCGGGAGGCGGCGAGTTCCCCTTCAAACGACCGTCGAAAGGAAATGCCGATGAAGAACGTCAACCTGAAGTGGCCGGGCGTGATGGCCGCCGCGCTGCTCGCCATGGGCGCGCACACGGCGCTCGCAGGGCCCGGCGGCGGGCCGGGTCACGGCGGCCCGGGGCCGGGCTTCGCGCTGGAGAGCGTGCTGGCGCCGCTGAAGGCGCAGCTCAATCTCACTCCCGCGCAGCTGACGACGTGGGACGCCACCGTCGCGGCCGCCACGAGCGCCCGCGGCACCGGCCGCGCCAACGCGGAGAAGGTGCACGAGGCGCTGACCGCCGAGCTCGCGCGCGCCGAGCCGGACTTTGCCGCGGTGGCGACGATCGCCGACACCGCGCAGGCCGCCAACCAGACGCTGCGCCGGCAGGTGCGCGACCAGTGGCTCGCGCTCTATGCGACGTTCACGCCGGCGCAGAAGGCCGTGGTTCGCGACGCGGTCAAGGCGCGGGTCGAGCGGATGCAGTCGATGCGCGAGAAGTTCCGCGACCGGATGCAGTCGCGCGGAACCGCGTCCGGCAGCTGACGCACAGTCCGGGTCTCGGGGCAGGACAGGCTGCCGCCCGCGGGCGGCAGTTTTTTTGCTCGTGGTTCCCGGCGCCGGCGGCGAGCTATTCCGCCGTCATAAAGCATTACCATTGGCGATTCGTGGCCGTCCACGGATGAACACCGCCTCGAATGAGGCCCGCGCCGGCGGGCGAAAAAGAGGAAGAGATCAAGGCCGCCACGGTCATCCAGTTGTCATGAAGATGTCAGGTAGTGAACAGAGCAATATGACAAATGCAAATCTGAAAGCAATAAAAACAATACGTTAGATGACATTGTTAACATGGCATCTGCATAAAACGCTCGCGTGATCTACCGTTTATCGCCGGACTATTGCATAGCGCTTGTATTTTAAAAATTCCTGGGGAATAATCCGCCGCACGCGGGGCGTTCCGGTCACGCGGCCGCAGCACGAGGCGGCCGGCAGGCAACGGCGGGAGCGCACCCACACCGAGAAACATCGACCAAGGTCCGGAGGCCGGTGATGCAGGGCGAAACCAGGGTGGCGAAGCAGGAAGCACCGCGCACGCGCGGATGGTGGAGTGGCTCGTTGTTGCTGCTGGCGGCGCTGGCGTTGTTCGCCGGCGCGGCGCACGCGCAGCGCAACCAGGCGCCGAAGGTGACGCTGACCGCGTCGCCGACGTCGGTGCCGGTCGGTGGGTCGACGAACCTGACCGCGGCCGCGACGGATTCCGACGGCACCGTCGTCCGCGTGACGTTCTACGACGGACCGACGCAGATCGGCCAGCGCACGGCGGCGCCGTTCACGCTGGTCTACACGCCGCCCGCCGTCGGCAACCACACGATCTCCGCCGTCGCCGTCGACGACAAGGGCGCGCAGACCGGGTCCAACAACGTCGTCGTCGCGGTGTCGCCGACGACCAACCAGGCGCCGACCGTCTCGCTCAACGCGTCACCCGCCACGGCGCCCGTGGGCCAGCCGACGACGCTGACCGCCACGGCGAGCGACGCCGACGGCTCGGTCTCCAAGGTCCAGTTCTACAACGGCACGACGATGATCGGCCAGGTCGCGATGCCGCCGTACACGCTGACCTGGACCCCGCCGGCGGCCGGGCAGTACGTGCTGACGGCCGTCGCGTTCGACAACTACAACGCGCAGACCACGTCGGCCGCGGTCTCGTTCCTGTCCAACGACGGGCGCCAGAACACCCCGCCGACGATCACGTTGTCGACGTCGACCACGTCGCTGACGGTCGGCCAGTCCGCCACGCTGACGGCGATCGCCACGGATGCCGACGGCACCGTGTCCAAGGTCGACTTCTTCAACGGCTTCACGCTGGTCGCGACCGACGCGACGTCGCCGTACAGCGCGACGTTCACGCCGAGTGCCGCGGGCACGTTCACGCTGTCGGCGCGCGCGACCGACAACAACAGCGCGACGACGAATTCCAACACGGTGACGGTCACCGTCGCGGCAGCGCCCGGCGGCGGCGGCGCCACGGCGACGCTGCCGCGGATCGTGCTGGCCCTGTCGAACCCGACGCAGCCCGGCACGCTGCTGACGCCGGGGTCGACCGTCACGCTGTCGACTCCCACGGCCACGGCCGTGGCGCCGAACACGGTCGTCCGGGTGCAGTTCTACATGAACGGGTCGCTGCTCGCGACCGACACGACGTCGCCGTACGGTGCGACGGCCACGCTGGCCAACGCCGGCAACTTCGACTTCTACGCGGTCATCACCGACTCCGCCGGGCAGACGGCCACGACGCTGGTGCAGCGCGCGGTCGTCAAGACCGCGCCGGCCGTCGCGACGACCAGCGCCGACGTCTGGCGCCTGCTCAACCAGGCCACGTTCGGCGCGTCGCAGGCCGAGGCCGCGCGGGTGAACTCGCTCGGCATCGCCGGCTGGATCACCGACCAGATGGCGCAGCCGATCTCCGGCTACCCGGACGCGAAGTACAACCGGATCCAGCTCAACACGTCGGCGGACTGCACGACGGCGATGCCCGGCGGCGGCAACTACCCGGGCGACTCGCCGCAGGCGATCTGCGCGCGCGACCACCTGACGCTCGCCGGCATCCAGCGCGACTTCTTCACCAACGCCGCCTTCGCGCCGGACCAGCTCCGCCAGCGCGTTGCCTGGGCGCTGTCGCAGATCATCGTCACGTCGGCCAACGAGCCGGACCTCTCCTACGCGCACGTGATGTCGCGCTACCAGAACATCCTGTTCGAGGAGGCGTTCGGCAACTACGAGAACCTGCTGCGCCGCGTCACGTACAACCCGGCCATGGGCAACTACCTCGACATGGTCAACAACGACCGGCCGGCGGGTGCGCGGGTGCCGAACGAGAACTACGCGCGCGAGATCATGCAGCTGTTCTCCGTCGGGCTGTTCGAGCTGAACGCGGACGGCTCGCTGCTGCTCGACGCGAACAACCAGCCGATCGAAACGTACGACCAGACCGACATCGCCGAGTTCGCACGGGTGTTCACCGGCTACACGTACGCCAGTGCGACCAACCAGACCTCGGCCACCGGCAAGCAGGGCCGCTACTACGGCGCGCCGCTGGTGCCGTACCCGACGACCGCCACGACCGGCCACGACCCGAACGCGAAGACCCTGCTGAACGGGACGGTGCTGCCCGCCGGCCAGACCGGGCAGCAGGACATCGACGCCGCGGTGCGCAACGTGTTCATGCACCCGAACACCGGCCCGTTCGTCGCCAAGCAGCTGATCCAGCGGCTGGTCACCGGCAATCCGTCGCCGGCGTACGTCGCCCGCATCGCGGCGGTGTTCGCCAACAACGGCGGCGGCGTGCGCGGCGACCTGGCGGCCGTGGTCCGGGCCATCCTGATGGACACCGAGGCGCGCGGCCCGACCAAGACCGCACCGGACTACGGGCAGTTGAAGGAGCCGGTGCTGATGGTGACGGGGCTGATCCGCGCGCTGTCCGGCGTGACCGACGGCAGCAACCTCGAGGTCGTGACCGGCAATCTCGGCCAGCGGCCGTACTACTCGCCGACGGTGTTCAACTACTTCATGCCGGACGCGAAGGTGCCCGGCACGGCGATCCTCGGGCCCGAGTTCGGCATCCACACGACCGTGACCGCGATCGGCCGCGCCAACCTCGTCTACGCACTGGTGTACGGCGGGTACGCACCGAACACCACGATCCCGGCGGCGACCGGCACGCGGCTGTTCATGCAGCAGTTCGAGTCGCTGGCCGACAACCCGGCGGCGATGGTCGCGCAGGTCAACCAGGTCCTCGCGGGTGGCCAGTTCCCGGCCGCGCTCGAGCCGACGATCGTGACGGCGGTGAATGCCGTCGCGGCGAGCAGCCCGATCACCGATGGACAGCGGACCGCCCGCGCACGAATGGCCGTCTACCTGATGGCTTCGTCCTACGACTACCAGGTGCAGCGCTAATCATGAACATCAATCGCCGGAAGTTCCTGACCTCCTCGGGCGCCGTCACCGCGAGCACCCTCGTCGGCAACCTTGGCTCGTGGGGCATCGAGAGCGCCAACGCGCAGACGCCGCCCGCCTACCGGGCCATGGTGTGCGTGTTCCTGTTCGGGGGCAACGACTCGAACAACATGATCGTGCCCTACACGGACTACGCCCAGTACGCGGCCGTGCGCACCGCGGCGTCGAACGTGGCGCTGACGCAGGCGCAGCTGATGCAGTTCACCGCGCCGTCCAACGGCAAGGTGTTCGGCTTCCACCCGAGCATGGCGCCGGTGGCGCCGCACTACGCGTCGGGCAAGCTGGCGGTGATCGCCAACTCGGGCACGCTGATCCGGCCGATGACGCGGACGCAGTACCAGACCGGCGGCTCGGCATACCGGCCGCCGAACCTGTACTCGCACTCCGACCAGCAGGACGCCTACAACGGGCTCGTCACCGGCGCGCCGGTGCGCACCGGCTGGGGCGGTCGCTTCGCCGACCGGCTGGTCGCGGCCAACACGGGCGCCCTGATCCCGTCGGCCGTCTCCGTGTCCGGCTCGCAGCTGTACACGGCCGGCGCCTCCACGGCGCCGCTGGTGATCCCGCAGAACGGCGGCGTCACCATCGCCGGCGGGCAGACCGGCAACGCCGAAACGACCGCGCGCTACAACGCGCTGCTGCAGCTGGTGGCCGCCGCGAAGGCGTCGGGGAACCAGGTGGTCGTCGGCGGCTCGGGGGTGATGGACAAGGCGCTGACGGCGAACAACACGGCCAACCCGATCCTGACGGCCACCCCGTTGCCGGCGGTGATCGACACGGCGTTCCGCGTCAACGGCAACCTGCTCAACACGGGCATCGCGCAGCAGCTTCGGCAGGTGGCCCGGCTGATCGAGGGCCGCGCGGCGACGGGCGTCAAGCGGCAGGTGTTCTTCGTGAGCATGGGCGGCTACGACACGCACACGAATACGATCACCAACCAGACCAACCTGTTCAACCAGCTGTTCCCGGCGATGAACGCGTTCTACAACTACACCGTCGCGGCCGGCATCGCCAACGACGTCGTCCAGTTCACGATGTCGGACTTCAACCGGACGTTCATCGGCAACGCGGGCAACGGCGTCGACCACGCGTACGGCGGGCACCAGGTCGTGCTCGGCGGCTCGGTCAAGGGCGGCAACATGTACGGCACGTTCCCGCCGCTGGTCCGCTCGGGTCCGGACGACGCCGGCAGCAACGGTTCGTGGATCCCGACGACGTCGGTGGACCAGATCGGCTCCACGCTCGGCGCATGGTTCGGCATGCCGCAGGCGGACATCGACCAGGTGTTCCCGAACCTCGCCAACTTCTCGACCAAGAACCTCGGGTTCATGGCGTAGCGCCAGCCGTTCCGCGGCGGGGCGCGCATCGCGTGCCGCGCCGTGGACCGGGCAACCCGGCACGACGAGCACAACGCGGCCGCACCCGGCCGCGTTGTGCGTTTTCACGTGGCCGCGGCGACCGCCGGGGGCGGCTCGCGCCGGCGCCCGTCAGACGGGCGCCGTCTCGGCCGCGCCGCGCGCGATCAGTGCGGCCGCCAGCGCCTGCAGGACGGCCGGCACGACGGGCTTGCCGAGCAGCATCAGGCCGGCGGCGCGCGCGTCGCGCTCGGCCGACGCGCCGAGGTCGCCCGAAACCAGCAGCGCCGGGACCACGAATCCCAGCTCGACGCGCAGCGTGCGCACGGCGTCGCCGCCGCTGCCGCCGTCCGCGAGCCGCAGGTCGGCGACGACGAGGTCCGGATAGCGCTCGGCGTGGCCGAGCGCGGCGAGCAGCTGGGGGGCGTCGGCGGCCCCCGCCACGTCCGCGCCCCACGTCGCGAACAGCGCGCCCATCGCGTCGACGGAGGCCGGGTCGTCGTCGATCACGCCGACCAGCGCACCGGCGATCGCGGCCGGGCGCAGCCGCCGGTCGCCGCCGGTGCGGGCCGCGTCGGGAAGCGCGCGCGGAGCGAGCACGGCGAAACGCGATCCGCGGCCGACGCGCGAGTCGACCGCGACGCGGTGGTCGAGCAGCGCGGCCAGCCGGCGCACGATCGCGAGCCCCAGCCCCATGCCCGCGTGCGTGCGGCGCCCGCCGCTGCCGCGCACCTGGTAGAACTCCTCGAAGATCCGGTCCCGGTGCTCGGGGGCGATGCCGCGGCCGGTGTCGACGACCACGAGCGCGACGCGACTGCCGCGCCGGCGCGCGCCGACGAGCACGCCGCCGGCGTCGGTGTAGCGGATGGCGTTGGCGACGAGGTTGCGCAGCATGCGCTCGAGCAGCGCGGCGTCGCTGTGCACCGCCAGCCGCGTCGCGCGGATGCGCAGCGCGAGGCCCTTGGCCTGCGCGTGCGGTGCCTGGTCGGCGACGATGCGTGCGAAGAGCGGACCGACGGCGACGCGGCGCGGCGCCGGCGACATCGCGCCGGCCTCCAGCCGCGAGAGGTCGAGCAGCTGCTCGAACTGTTCCTCCAGCGCCGCGACCGCCCGCTGCACGCTGCCGACGAGAGGCCGCCACTCGGCGCCGCCCGCGCGCGCCGCGAGCGCCGCGATGTACAGGCCGAGCGCGTGCAGCGGCTGGCGCAGGTCGTGGCTGGCCGCCGCGAGCAGCTGGCTCTTGGTCCGGTTCGCCGCCTCGGCCGCCGCGCGCGCTTCGTCGGCGGCGCGGGTGCGCCCCTTCAGTTCGGCAATGAGGTCGACGTTCTCGTAGCGCATCGCAAGCGACCGCGTCATGAGGCCGTTCAGCTGGACGCCGAACGCGAGGATGAACGCGAGCACGACGGCCATCACGAGCGCCGTGTAGAGGTGCACGGCGTCCCCTTCCACGGCGACGCGCGCGATCAGCGGGACCAGCGCGGGCAGGGCGAAGCCGTAGAACGCGGGCCGGTAGACGGCCGTGAGGTTGAGGCCGCCCAGGACCGCGCCGAACACGCACACGATCAGCAGCGCCTGATGCGCCGGCGACTCCGGGTACATGCCGATCGCCGCCACTCCCCACAGGCCGCCGGCCAGCGTCGATCCGGCCGACCAGTAGCGCCCCCACCTGCCGGCAGCGTCGATGCCCGGGCGCGCGCGCATCCACGCGCGCACGAGCAGGCCGCGCCACGCCTGGTTGGCGACGATGAGCCCCACCCACACGGCCATCCACGCCGGCGAGGCTCGCCCCCACAGCACGAAGCACAGCAGCGCGGCCCCGAGCAGCATCGACGCCGTCGTGCGATGCCAGCCGGCGTACAGCTGCGCCACCTGGTCGGCACGCGCGCGCGCAAGCAGCGCGGGCGCGAGGGCGGCGGGCGTGGCCATTGCGCGGAAGGCGGGCCGGACTCAGTTGCACGCAGCCGGCCGGTCGACGCGGATCCCGCGCCGCGCCAGCTCGACGATCACCTGCGAGCGGGAGTGGACGTTGAGTGCGCGCAGGATCGCGCTGACGTGCACCTTCACGGTGCCCTCCGACAGGCGGAGGTCGCGGCAGATGAGCTTGTTCGGCTTGCCCTGCGCCAGCAGCAGCATCACCTCGCTCTGGCGCTGCGTGAGGCCCAGGTACTCGAGCTGCACGCCGTCGATCGCGGTGACGCGCGGCCGCGCGACGTCGCGCGTCACGTGCCGGCCGCCGGCAAGCACCGCCCGGACGGCGGCGAGCAACTCGATCGGGTCGGCGGTCTTGGCGACGAATCCCCGCGCACCGGCGGCGAGCGCGGCGCCGACGGTCGCGTGGTCGTGCGTGGCCGACAGCACGACGACGGGCAGGCGCGGGAAGTCGCGCCGGAGTTCCGCGAGCAGGTCGAGTCCGTGCGCGCCGGGCAGCGCGAGGTCGAGCAGCACCAGCGCGCAGTCGGGATGGCGCGCGAGCGCCACGCGCGTCTGGCCGCGGTCCGCGGCGCCCAGGAGCTCCAGCTCGCCG
This sequence comes from Casimicrobiaceae bacterium, assembly GCA_044223185.1. Taxonomy (GTDB): domain Bacteria; phylum Pseudomonadota; class Gammaproteobacteria; order Burkholderiales; family Casimicrobiaceae; genus VBCG01. The sequence goes on from JBGAMF010000009.1 coordinate 24,941, forward strand.
TCGAGTTGCGGCAGCACCTGCGTCAGTGCGTGCAGGATCAGCGGGTGGTCGTCGACGACGAGGATCTTCATGGGGCCTCCGGCGGCAGGCGGGCCGCGTGGTGGCGGCGCCGGCAGCGACTATGCGGCGGTGCCGCCGGCGCCGCCACTGTCAGAACTGACAGGTTTTCGACCGCCCGTCGGCCGCGGGCCGCGCGCTACTCGTGGCGCAGCGCCTCGATCGGCGCGAGGCGCGCGGCCTTGCGCGCCGGGTAGAACCCGAAGAACACGCCGATGGCGCCGGAGAAGCCGACGGCGAGAAGCACCGACGCCGCGCTCACCTCGGTGCGCCAGCCGGCGAGCTGGCCGACGGCGACTGCGGCGGCGCCGCCGATGACGATGCCGGCGAGGCCGCCGATCAGCGCGAGCGTCACCGCCTCGACGAGGAACTGCGTCAGGATGTCGCGGCCGCGCGCGCCGACGGCCATGCGCAGGCCGATCTCGCGCGTGCGCTCGGTCACCGACACCAGCATGATGTTCATGATGCCGATGCCGCCGACGACGAGCGACACCGACGCGATCGCCGCGAGCAGGTACGCAAGCACCTTCGACGACGCTTCCTGCGCGGCGAGCACCTCGGACAGGTTGCGCAGGAAGAAGTCGTCCTCCTGGTTGGCCGACAGCCGGTGCCGTTGCCGCAGCAGGTCGCGCATCTCCTGCTCGACCTCGGGCATGGCGGCGCCGTCGCGCGCGCGCACGGTGATCGAGTTGACGTTGCGGCTCTTGACCTGCTGGCCGCCCAGCACGCGCTTGCGCGCCGTCGTGATCGGAATCAGCACGATGTCGTCCTGGTCCTGCCCGATCATGCTCTGGCCCTTGCGGTCGAGGAGGCCGACCACCTGGTGCGGCACGCGGCGGATGCGGACGGTCTCGCCGACCGGATCGGCCTCGCCGAACAGCGACTTCGCGACCGTCTGGCCGAGCAGCACGACCTTGGCGGCACCGTCGACGTGCGCCTGGTCGAACGCCCGCCCGGACACGACGTCCCACTGGCGCGCCTCGAGGAACTCGGGCGTCGTGCCCTGGATCTGGGTCGCCCAGTTGCTGTTGCCGAAGACGACCTGCCCGCTGCCGCGCAGCGCGGGCGCCGCAGCCTGCACGCCGGCCACCTCCCGCTGCAGCGCGTACGCGTCGTCCTCGGTGATCGTGAGCTGGCTGCCCGAGCCCAGGCGCGCGCCGCCCAGCGTGAAGTTGCCGGACAGCACGATGATGAGGTTGGAGCCGAGGCTCTTGATCTGGTCCTCCACCCGCGCCTGCGCGCCCGCGCCGACCGCGACCATCGTGATCACGGCGCCGACGCCGATGATGATGCCGAGCATCGTCAGCGCCGAGCGCAGCTTGTTCACGCGCAGCGCGGCCAGCGCGACCTTCAGCGTCGCGAGGAAGTTCACGCGATCGCCTGCGCCGCCTCGGCGCGCCGTTGCGCCAGTGCCGCAGCCGCGTCCGCCGGCGTGTTGCGCGTGTCGGACACGATCTTTCCGTCGCGGAAGGCGATCAGGCGCGACGCGAACGCCGCGATGTCCTGCTCGTGCGTGACCAGGACGATCGTGATGCCCGAGCGGTTCAGCTCCTGCAGCAGCGCCATCACCTCGAGGCTGGTCGCGGAGTCGAGGGCGCCGGTCGGCTCGTCGGCGAGGATCAGTTTCGGGTCGTTGACGAGCGCGCGCGCGATGGCGACGCGCTGCTGCTGGCCGCCGGACAGCTGCGCCGGGTGGTGGCCGGCGCGCTCGGCCAGTCCCACCTGCGCGAGCTTGGCGAGCGCGCGCGCGCGGCGTTCCTGCGCGGGCGTGCCGCCGTACAGCAGCGGCAGCTCGACGTTCTCGACCGCCGACGTGCGCGGCAGCAGGTTGAACTGCTGGAACACGAAGCCGATCGAGCGGTTGCGGATGCCGGCGAGCGCGTCGGCCGACAGGCCCGCGACGTCCTCGCCGGCGAAGCGGTAGGTCCCCGCCGTCGGATGGTCGAGGCAGCCGACGACGTTCATGAACGTCGACTTGCCCGAGCCCGACGGGCCCATCACCGCGACGAACTCGCCGTCGTCGACGGCGACGGAGACGCCGGCCAGCGCGTGCACGTCGGTCTCGCCAAGGCGGTACACCTTGGCGAGGTCGCGCGTCTCGATCAGCGACACGGCCGTTCCGCTAGAACGGCAGCCGCGGCGCGCTGCCCGACGGGGCCTTCGCGGCGCTCGCCGCCACGGTGCCGACGATCACCTCGGCGCCTTCCTTCACGTCGCCGCCGACGACCTCGGTCGCGTTGCCGTCGGTGAGGCCGAGCCGCAGCCGCACCTCGGCCGGCTTGCCGTCGGGACCCGGGACGAAGACGCGCCCGCTGCCGGCGGCCACGCGGCCGGTTTCGGCCGCGACGATCTCGGCGTAGGCCTTCTGCTGCTCGGCGTTGAGCATCGCGTGGATCTTCTGCCGCACCTCCGCGCGCAGGCGCTCGCCGCGCGTGCGGCGGTCGGCCTCGGGGACGTCGCGCAGCTCGGCGAACTTGGCGCGCGACTCGGCGAAGATCTCGTCGAGGCGCGCCTGCTGGCTCGCGTCGAGCTTCAGCTCCGCGACGAGCTTCTGCCGCCGCGCCTGCGCGTCGCCGCCGCCGCCACCACCACCACCGGCGCCGCCCGGCCCGGCGGCGGGACCCGGCGCCGGTTCGTCCTTCGCCGCCGCGGTGCCGGCGGGCCGCCAGCGCAGCGCGGCGTTGGGCACCCGCAGCACGTTCTCGCGGCTGTCGGCGACGATGCGCACGTTCGCGGTCATGCCGGGCACCAGCAGCAGGCTGGGGTTCGGCGTCTCGACGACGACCGTGTACGTGACGACGTTCTGCACGGTCTGCGCGGCCTTGCGGATCTGGCGCACGCGGCCGTCGAACGTGCGGCCGGCAAAGGCGTCGACGGTGAACGTGACTTTCTGGTCCTGCCGGATGCGGCCGATGTCCGACTCGTCGATCGCCACCTCGACCTGCATGTCGCGCAGGTCCTTCGCGATCGTGAAGAGCGTGGGCGTGTTGAGGCTGGCCGCGACCGTCTGCCCGGCGTCGACCTGGCGCGAAATGACGACGCCGTCGACGGGCGCGGTGATCGCCGTCTTGTTGAGGTCGTTGCGCGCCGCGGCCAGCGCGGCCTCGCGCTGCTTCACCACCGCGGCGGCGTTGGCGACCTGCGCTTCCGCCGACTTCACCTGCGCCTCGGCGGTGCGGATGGCCTCGGCGGCGGCGCTCTCGGTGAACCTCGCCTTGTCGAGGTCCGCGCCGGAGATGAAGCCCTTGGCGACCAGCGACTGCTTGCGGTCGAGGTCTCGCTTCGCGTCGTCCCAGGTGATCTTCGCGCGCAGCAGCTGCGACCGCTGTGCGGCGGCGTCGCTCTGCTTCTGGATCGCCGACGTGCGCGCCGCCTCGACGTCGGCCTCGGCCTGCCGCACGCGGATTTCGTAGGTCTCGGGGTCGATGCGCGCGAGCAGCTGCCCGCTCTTCACCGCCGAGTTGAAGTCGACCAGCAGCTCCTTGATCTGGCCGGAGATCTGCGAGCCGACGAGCACGGTGGTCACGGCGTTGAGCGTGCCCGACGCCGACACGACCGACGTCACGTTGCCGCGCTCGACCTTCGCCAGGCGGTACTCCGGTGCGCCGGCGCCGGGGCCGAAGGACTTCCAGGCGGCGAAGGCGATGCCGGCGACGACGACGACGGCGGCGAGCGGCAGGCCGATGCGGCGCTGCCAGGGGAGGTCATGGGCGGGCAACGGGGTGGTCTTTCCTGGACGTTGGCTGGGCGCGCGACGCAGGCGCCGCGCGGTCGGCGGCGGCGCCGTCAGCCCGCGCGGCCGAACGCGTTCTGCTGCAGCTCCGCCTGGTCGGCGCGCAGCTTGCGCAGCCGCGACTCGACGACCGAGACCTGGTAGAAGTTGCCGTCGCCGGCCTTGGCGGCCAGCTCGAGCTGCACGATGGCGAGCGGCAGGTTGCCCGCCCATGCGTAGAACTCGCCCAGGTGCTCGTGCTGCTTCAGGCGCATGTTCTGGTCGGCGTACGCGCGCGCGGCGATCTGGTGCAGCGGTCCGTCGCCGGGAAAGCGGCCGAGCTGCTGCTCGGCGAACGCGGCGGCTTCCGCCGGGCGCTTCGCCTTGAGCAGCGCCTCCGGGTAGTCGTAGATCAGCTGCATCTTGTTCGGGTAGCGGACGAGCGCCGTCGCGAAGCGCTTCGCGGCGGCGTCGTACTCCTCGGCGCCCATCAGCACGTTGCCCGCCATCGCCTCGATCATCGGGTGCGGCGGCGCGATCTTCTCGACGCGCTCGAGCTCGGCCTTCGCCCGCGGGATGTCCTTGGCGCGCAGCAGGCTCGCCACCAGCCCGTAGCGCTCGGCGATCTCGTTGTTGTACTTCTTCTCGCGCAGCGCGGCGTCGAAGTTGACGACCTGCTCGCGCGCGTCGCCCTGGTAGCTCTTCAGCAGCGCGCGCACCAGGTGGAAGTCGAGCGAGTCGCGCACCTGCCGGTACGGGAGCCCCTGCGAACGCGCCTGGGCCTCCGCGATGCGCTCGTAGGTGATCGGGTGCGTGCGCAGGTACGACGGCGCGGTGCCTTCCGTGAAGCGGTTCACGCGCTGGAGCTTCCCCATGAAGTCGGCCATGCCGTTGGGGTCGAAGCCGGCGGCGACGAGGCGGGAGAAGCCGATGCGGTCGGCCTCGTACTCGTTGTCGCGCGTGAAGTTGAGCTGGTTCTGCGCGCTCAGCGCCTGCGACGTCGCGATGGCCGCCTGCACGCCCTGCGCGCCGTTCGACCCGCCGCCGCGCGCGGCGAGGATCGCGAGCGCCAGGCCCGCGAGCGTCATCAGCATCGTGTTCTTCTGGTTCGCCACCATCCGCGCCATGTGCCGCTGCGTCACGTGCGAGATCTCGTGCGCGAGAACGCTCGCGAGCTCCGACTCGTTCTGCGCGAGCAGGATGAGGCCGGTGTGGACGCCGATGTAGCCTCCCGGCAGCGCGAACGCGTTGATCTGCGCGTCGGGCACCGCGAAGAACTCGAAGTCCTGCTTGGTGTCGTAGGACGCCTGGACGAGCCGGTGGCCGAGCTCGTTCAGGTAGTCGTTGACCTCGGGGTCCTGCAGGTACCCGCCCTGCGCGCGGATCTGCCGGACGATGGCCTCGCCGACCTTGCGCTCCTGCGCCGGCGTGAACGCGACCTGCGACGCGTCGCCCAGGTCGGGCAGCGGCTGCGCGAACGCGGGGGCCACGGGCCCGGGCGCCACGGGCGCGCAGGCGAGCGCCGCGGCCACGACGGCGGCGACGAGCCGGCGCGGGCGGAAGTGCCCGCGGAGCGGTGCGGCGTGCGGTGCGTTGATGGGCGGTTCCTCGGCGGTCGGGGTGCGGACTCCAGTGCTAAGATGCCGGCCGCACGATCGAGTTCAACGGAGCACCCGCACGTGGCACGGATCCCGGCGGCCGGGAAGGCCGCGCAGTTGCCGGCGAAGCACAAGCGGAAGGCCCGCTCCCCGCGCTCGGCGCGGGCGAGCGGCACGGCCGAGGCCGCCGACCCCGCCCATTTTACCCACTTCGATGCGCGGGGGCAGGCGCACATGGTCGACGTGGGCGCCAAGGATGTAACCAGGCGTGTCGCCCGTGCGGCGGGACGCATCGCGATGCGCGCGGAGACGCTCGCGCTGATCCGCGCCGGCGGCGCCGCCAAGGGCGACGTGCTCGGCGTCGCGCGCATCGCGGCCATCGCCGCGGCCAAGCGCACCGCCGACCTGGTCCCGCTCTGCCACCCGCTGCCGCTGACGCGCGTGGCCGTCGAGTTCGCGTTCGACGACGCGCACGCGGGTGTGGCCATCGAGGTGACGGCGGAGACCGTCGGCCGCACGGGCGTCGAGATGGAGGCGCTGACGGCGGCGGCCGTGGGCCTGCTCACGATCTACGACATGTGCAAGGCGGTCGACCGCGGCATGCGGATCGAGGCCGTCCGGCTGCTGGAGAAGTCCGGCGGGCGGTCCGGGCACTACACGGCCGCGCCCTGACCGGCGCCGGCCGTTGGTCGGGTGGTTGGACCATTTGACCAGCATCAACAAACCCGCGTAAAGTCCGGACCACAATGACGATCGGGCCGTCCGAAGCGGGCGTGCACCGGGAGAGCAGGGCGCCACGACGCCCCGCGGCCGCCAGGGAGGAATTCCGTTGCCGTTGCACACGGTCGAACCGCTGCGCCTCTACCGGCAGATCGCCGGCCAGATCGCGGCGCTGATCGACAGCGGCGAGTTCCCCGCGGGCTCGCGGCTGCCGGCCGAGCGCGAGCTCGCGACGCTGCTCGGCGTGTCGCGGACCTCCGTGCGCGAGGCCGTCATCTCGCTGGAGATCGCCGGCCGCGTCGAAGTCCGCGTGGGCTCCGGGATCTTCGTGGCCGAGCCGGGCGCCGCGCAGATCGTCGGCCTCGTCGACGAGGGCCCGAGCCCGTTCGAGCTCCTGGCCGCGCGCCGGCTGATCGAAGGCGAGATCGCGGCGCAGGCGGCGCGCACGGCGAAGAAGTCCGACCTCACGGCCATGCGCGCGACCATCGAGCGGATGCGCGCCCACCCCGGCGACTTCGGCAAGCGCGACTCCGCCGACCGCGAGTTCCACGTGCGCCTCGCCGCCGCGACCGGCAACGGCTCGCTGGCGCTCGTCGTCGAGGGGCTCTGGCAGCAGCGGCGCGGCAAGCTCTGGTCGCGCATCGAGAACTACTTCCACACGCAGAAGATGCGTGACGGCGTGCTGCTCGACCACGAGACCATACTCGCGGCGCTCGAGCGGCACGACCCCGACGGGGCGCGGGCGGCGATGCACCGCCACCTGGCCCGCGTCGAGCGCGAGTTCCAGCGGCAATGGGACGTGATCGTCCCTCCCGACGAAGCGAGCAACGGCGCGCGCCGCAGCGCCGCCTCGCGCAAGCGCAGCGCCCAGACGTATTCCGCAACCTGACGACGGAGGAGCACCAAGATGAACCTGAAACCGACCCGCATCGCCGCGGCCCTGGCGGCGGCTGCCGTCTGCCTGCCGGTGGCGGCCAAGGAGTTCCGCAACTCGGACGTCCACCCGGCCGACTACCCGACGGTGATGGCGGTCAACTACATGAGCGACATCATCAGCAAGAAGACCAACGGCAAGCACACGATCAAGACCTTCTTCGGCGGCACGCTCGGCAGCGAGAAGGACACGATCGAGCAGACCAAGCTGGGCGGCCTCGACCTCGTGCGGATCAACGTCGCGCCGATGAACAACATCTGCCCGGAGACGATGGTCCCGACGATGCCATTCCTGTTCCGCTCGAAGGAGCACATGCGCAAGGTGCTCGACGGCCCGGTCGGCGACGAGATCCTGAAGGCCTGCGAGTCGCAGGGCTTCGTCGGCCTCGCGTTCTACGACTCGGGCGCCCGCTCGCTGTACACGGTCAAGAAGCCGGTGAAGTCGCTGGCCGACGCCAAGGGCATGAAGATCCGGGTCCAGCAGTCTGACCTGTGGGTCGCGCTTCTGCAGGCGATGGGCGCGAACGCCACGCCGATGCCGTACGGCGAGGTGTACACGGCGCTCAAGGTCGGCACGGTCGACGGCGCCGAGAACAACTGGCCGTCGTACGACACGTCGCGGCACTTCGAGGTCGCCAAGTTCTACGCGAAGACCGAGCACTCGATGGCGCCCGAGATGCTGCTGATGTCCAAGAAGGTGTGGGACACGCTGACGCCGGACGAGCAGAAGATCTTCCGCGACGCCGCCAAGGAGTCGGTCCCCTACATGCGCAAGCTGTGGGACGAGAAGGAGGCCAAGTCCGAGGCCGCCGTCAAGGCCGGCGGCGCCCAGGTCAACGACGTCGACAAGAAGTCGTTCCAGGACGCGATGGTCCCCGTGTACGACAAGTTCATCACGACGCCGAAGCTGAAGCAGATGGTCAAGGCGGTGCAGGACACGAAGTAGCCGCAGCGGCAACGCCGTCCCGGGGCGCGCGCTCCGGGACGGTCCCTCTTCCGCCGGGAGACTCGCGATGCTGACGCGCTTCAACGCCGCGCTCGCCAAGTTCTGCATGGTCGTGGCCGTGATCGGCCTGTGCACGATCGTCGTCTGCGTGCTGCTGCAGGTGTTCGGCCGCTACGTGCTGAACGACACGCCGACCTGGGCGGAGGCGCTCGCGCTGGTGCTCGTGCTCTGGGTCACGATGTTCGGCGCCGCCGTCGGCGTCCGCGACGCCGGGCACATCGGCATGGAGTCGCTGCTCGTGTGGGTCTCCGAGGAAAAGCGGCGCTGGCTGGAGGTGCTGATCCACCTGCTGTCCGGGCTGTTCGGGGCCATGATGGCGTGGCAGGGGACCGTGCTCGCCGAGTCCGTGATGGGCTACAAGATCCCGACGCTGGGCATCCCCGAGGGCTTCAACCACCTGCCGGTCGCCGCGGCCGGCGTGATGATCGTGCTGTTCTCGATCGAGCACATCATCGCCCTGGTCAAGCGCGAGGACGTCGTGCCGTCGTGGTACTGACCACGACCGCACGTGCCCGCCAGCCCCTCTAGCCCCCGCGCGCCATGGCCCTGACCCTCCTGTCGATCTCCTTCCTCGTCCTGCTGGTGCTGGGCGTCCCGGTCGCGTTCTCGATCGGGCTCTCCGCCGTCCTCACCATCCTCTACGAGGGCCTGCCGGTCGGCGTCATCTTCGGGCGCATGGTGTCCGGGATGACGGTGTTCTCGTTCCTCGCCATCCCGTTCTTCATCTTCGCCGGCGAGCTGATGCTATACGGCGGGATCGCCCACCGGATCGTCGAGCTCGCCAAGAGCATGGTCGGCCACGTCCGCGGCGGACTCGGCATGTCGAACGTCGTCGCCTGCACGCTGTTCGGCGGCGTGTCGGGCTCGCCGGTCGCCGACGTCTCGGCGATGGGCGCGGTGATGATCCCGATGATGAAGAAGGAGGGCTACGACGCCGACTATGCGGTGAACGTGACGACGCACGCGGCGCTGGTCGGCGCGCTGATGCCGACGTCGCACAACATGATCATCTATTCGCTGGCGGCCGGGGGCAAGGTGTCGATCGCCGCGCTGATCCTCGCCGGCCTGCTGCCGGCGGTGATCCTGACGGTCTGCAACCTGGTTGCCGCCTACGCGGTCGCGATCCGGCGCGGCTACCCGGCCGGGACGTTCCCCGGCTGGCACGTCGTATGGGTGTCGTTCGCCGCGGCGGCGCCCGGCCTGCTGGTGGCCGTGATCATCGTCACCGGGATCCTTTCCGGCGTCTTCACCGCGACCGAGTCCGCGTCCGTCGCCGTGCTGTACGCGCTGGTGATCACCGTCGTCGTCTACCGCAGCCTCTCGTGGCAGGACTTCCTGCGCGCGGCGGCGCGCGCGGTGAAGAAGACCGGCGTCGTGCTGCTGCTGATCGGCGTCTCCGCCACGCTCGGCTACCTGATGAGCCTGTACAGCGTCGCCGAGGTCACCGGCCGTGCGCTGACGACGATCACGACGTCGCCCTGGCTGATCTTCCTGCTGGTCAACATCATCCTCTTCCTGCTCGGCACGTTCCTCGACATGGCCGCGACGATCCTGATCTGCACGCCGATCTTCCTGCCGATCTGCATGCAGTTCGGGATGGACCCGGTGCAGTTCGGGATGATGCTGCTCATCAACTGCGCGCTCGGGCTCAACACGCCGCCCGTGGGCACCACGCAGTTCGTCGGCTGCGCGATCGGCGAGATCTCCGTCGAGAAGGTGATGCGCACGATCGCGCCGTTCTACCTGTCGTTGACCGCCGCGCTGCTGATCGTCACCTACGTTCCGGCGTTCTCGATGTGGCTGCCGCGGCTGGCCGGCTACGCGCACTAGCGCTGCCCATGGCGAACCTCTGCGCGGCCGCGCTGCCGAACCTCCCGGCCGACGTCGGCCGCCCGGCGTACGACCCGCTGGCGATCGGCGTCGGCAGCGTGCACCTCGGGCTGGGGGCGTTCCACCGTGCGCACCAGGCGGTGTTCACCGACGCGCTGCTCGCCGCCGATCCGCGCTGGGGCATCCTCGGCGTGTCGATGAAGACGCCGCGGGCCACCGCGGCGCTGGCGGCACAGGACGGCCTCTACAGCGTGCTGGTGCGCTCGCTGGACGGCGTCGCGGTGCAGGTGAACGGCGCGTTGCGCGCGACGCTGTTCGCCGGCGGCGACCCCGCCGCGCTGGTCCGGCGGCTGGCCGATCCCGCCGTGCACGTCGTCACGCTGACGGTCACCGAGAAGGGGTACTGCCACGACCCGGCGACCGGGGCGCTCGACTTCGCGCACGCGGACATCGTCCACGACCTCGCGCATCCGGACGCGCCGCGGTCGGCGGTCGGCTTCGTCGTCGCCGGCCTGGCGGCGCGCCGGGCCACCGGCGCGGGCCCGCAGAACGTCGTCTGCTGCGACAACCTGCCGCACAACGGCCGCACGCTGCAGGGGCTCGTGCAGGCGTTCGCGCAGCGCCGCGACCCGGCGCTCGCCGCGTGGATCGACGCCAACGCGGCGTTCCCGTGCACGATGGTCGACCGCATCGTGCCCGCGACGACCGACGCCGACGTCGCCGAGGCGGCGCGCCGCCTGGGTGTCGCCGACCTGGCGCCGGTCGTGGCCGAGCCGTACAACAGCTGGGTGATCGAGGACCGCTTCGTCGCGCCGCGCCCCGCGTGGGAGCGGGCGGGCGCGCAACTCACCGCGGACGTCGCGCCGTTCGAGACGATGAAGCTGCGCATGCTGAACGGCAGCCACTCGACGATGGCCTACGTTGGCTACCTGCTCGGCCACACGTACATCTGGCAGGCGTCGGCCGATCCGCTGCTCGCGGACCTGGTCGAGCGGCAGATGGCCGAGGAGATCGCGCCGACGCTCGCCGCGCCACCCGGCGTCGACCTCGCCGCCTACGGCCGGCAGCTGATGGAGCGCTTCCGCAACCCGGCGCTGCCGCATCGCACGTACCAGATCGCGATGGACGGCTCGCAGAAACTGCCGCAGCGGCTGCTCGGCACCGTCCGCGACCGCCTCGCGGCCGGCGCGTCGCTCCGCCACCTCGCGCTGGCCGTGGCCGGCTGGATCCGCTATGCCGCCGGCACCGACGAGCGCGGCGACCCCATCGCCGTGCAGGACCCGCTGGCCGACACGTTCCGGCGGATCGTGCGCGACGCCGGCGCCGATCCCGGCCCCGTCGCCGACGGCTTCCTCGACCTCGCCGGCGTGTTCGGCGCCGACCTGGTCGCCCACTACGCGTTCCGCGAGGCCGTGCGGGCGAACGTGATCGCGCTCTTCCGCGACGGCGCGCGGGCAACGCTTGCGCGGCATCTCGGCCGCGCGTGAACAAGCCCTTCACAAAGAGACGCAGAGGCACAGAGAAAGACGTTCTCGGCGTCTCTGCGTCTCTTTGTGGAACTTGAACTGCGAGCACGCCGACCATGACCATTCCGCTGAACCTCCACCCCGAGCGCCTGTTTCCCGCCGACCCCGGCACGCGCGACATCGCGCGCCGGCTGTACGCGACGGTCCGCGACCTGCCGATCGTCAGCCCGCACGGGCACACCGACCCGCAGTGGTTCGCCGACGACACGCCGTTCGCCAACGCGACGGCGCTGTTCATCACGCCGGACCACTACGTGTTCCGCATGCTCTACAGCCAGGGCCTGCGCCTCGAGGACCTGGGCATACCCCGCCGCGACGGCGGCCCCGTCGAGACGGACGTGCGCAAGATCTGGCGCACGTTCGCCGCGCACTACCACCTGTTCCGCGGCACGCCGACGCGCCTGTGGCTCGACCACGCGTTCGCGACGGTGTTCGGCATCGACGAGCGGCTGACGCCCGAGTCGGCCGACCGCTACTTCGACCGGATCAACGCGTGCCTCGCCACGCCGCAGTTCCGGCCGCGGGCGCTGTTCGAGCGCTTCAACATCGAGGTGCTGGCGACCACCGAGTCGCCGCTCGACCCGCTCGAGCACCACCGGAAGATCCGCGCCTCGGGCTGGCAGGGAAGGGTCGTGACCGCCTACCGCCCCGACCCGGTGGTCGATCCGGAGTTCGAGGGCTTCGCCGCCAACGTCGCGCAGTTCGGCGTGCTCGCCGGCGAGAACACGGCGACGTGGGCCGGCTACCTGGCCGCGCACCGCAACCGCCGGGCGTACTTCAAGGCGATGGGCGCGACGTCGACCGACCACGGGCACCCGACCGCGCAGACGAGCGACCTGCCTGCCGCCCACTGCCAGCGGCTGCTCGACCGCGGCCTGGCCGGCACCATCACGCGCGAGGAGGCCGAGGCGTTCCGCGGCCAGATGCTCACCGAGATGGCGGCGATGAGCCTCGACGACGGGCTCGTGATGCAGATCCACCCGGGCAGCTTCCGCAACCACAACCCGCTGGTGTTCGGCCGCTTCGGCCGCGACAAGGGCGCCGACATCCCGACGCGCACCGACTACGTGCGGGCGCTCAAACCGCTGCTCGACCGCCACGGCAACGAGCCAGCGCTGACGGTCATCCTGTTCACGCTGGACGAGACGGTCTACGCCCGCGAGCTGGCCCCGCTGGCCGGCCACTACCCGGTGCTGAAGCTGGGCCCGTCGTGGTGGTTCCACGACAGTCCCGAGGGCATGCTGCGCTTCCGCGAGCAGGTGACGGAGACCGCGGGCTTCTGCAACACCGTCGGGTTCAACGACGACACGCGCGCGTTCATGTCGATCCCGGCGCGGCACGACGTCGCCCGGCGGATCGACTGCCGGTTCCTGGCCACGCTGGTGGCCGAGCACCGGATCGGCGAGGACGAGGCGTTCGAACTCGCGCCCGGTCTCGCGCACGACTTCGCGAAGGCGGCGTACCGCCTGTGACACCGGCGGCGGCCGGTCGGCGCGTCCGCCGCGGGGTGCGTGCGCTGCTGGCGCTCGTCGCCCTCGCCGCGTCGCCGGCGTACGCCGCGCACCCGTTCCTGACCGAGGATCCGGGCACGCAGGGCGCGGGCCGGTTCGAGCTCGAGCTGGGCTTCGCGTCCCGCGTCGGCGCCCCGGACGACCCGGGGCGCGAAGGCGCGTTCACGCCGCAGTTCTCGGTCGGCGCGCTCGACGACCTCGACCTCATCGTGCAGGCGATCTTCCTGCGGCGGGCACCCGCCGATGCGCCCGTCGTGCAGGGGAGCGGCGACCTCGTGACCGACGTCAAATGGCGCTTCTACGAGAACGCGACGCTCGCGCTCGCCGTCCGCGCCGGCTTCGACCTGCCCGCCGGCGAGCCCGCCACCGGCCTGGGCGCCGGACGCGCCGGCTGGCACGCCGTTGCGATCGCCGGCGTCACGCTCGGCGAGTGTGCGGTGTACGCGAACGCCGGCTACCTGCGCGTCAACCAGGCCGGGACGCGCGCCAATCTCGGCTACTTCTCGGTCGCGCTGACCCGGCCCGACGATGCCCCCTTGAAAACCTTCGTCGAGGCCGCAATTGCTTCGAATCCGGATCCCGCCAACGCGCAGTGGCCGGCGATCGGCCGCGTCGGCGCCATCTACACGGCGACACCCTGGCTCGACGTCGACGTCGGGTACCAGGCGCGGCTGAATCGTGCCGCGGCGCGCCAGGTCTGGCTCGCCGGCGCGACGCTGCGCTGGTGATTCGTTGCGCGTCGGGCGGGCGACGCCAAGGCACCACGCCGCAGGAGCCCGCAATGCTGACCGTTCGTCCCGCACGCGAGCGCGGCCACGCCGACCACGGCTGGCTCGACTCGTACCACAGCTTCTCGTTCGCCGACTACCACGATCCGGCGCACATGGGCTTCGGGCCGCTGCGCGTCATCAACGAGGACCGCGTGCGCCCCGGCATGGGCTTCGGCACGCACGGCCACCGCGACATGGAGATCGTGTCGTACGTGCTCGACGGGCAGCTCGCGCACCGCGACAGCATGGGCAACGGCTCGGTCGTCGTGCCCGGCGACGTCCAGCGCATGAGCGCCGGCCGCGGGGTGACGCACAGCGAGTTCAACCCGTCCGCCAGCGACGGCGTGCACTTCCTGCAGATCTGGATCGAGCCGGCGCAGCGCGGCATCGCGCCTTCCTACGAGCAGGCGAGTGTTTCGCCGGCGGCGAGGCGCGGGCGGCTCGCGCTGCTGGCCGCGCCCGCCGGTGAAGGCGGCGCCGTGGCGATCCACCAGGACGCGCGCCTCTACGCCGGCACGTTCGACGGTGCGGAAGGCGCGACGCACGCGCTCGCGGCGGGCCGCCGCGCGTACGTGCACGTCGCGCGCGGCGCCGCAACCGTCAACGGGCTTCCGCTCGGCGCAGGTGACGCGGTGAAGCTCGACGGCGAACCTGCGGTGCGCATCGAGTCCGGCCGCGCGGCGGAGGTGCTGGTGTTCGACCTGCCGTGACGCGGCCGTGGCCGCCGCACGGCGATCGACGTTCGTTTCGGGGCGCCGCAGCGCGCCCGTTTCCAGGGAGCTCATGATGAAGGAACAGAAGGTGACCGCGCCGGCGATCGACACCGGCATCTCGGCGAAGGACCGTGCGAAGATCGCGGCGGGCCTCGCCCGCCTGCTCGCGGACAACTACACGCTCTACCTCAAGACGCACAATTTCCACTGGAACGTGACGGGGCCGATGTTCAACACGCTGCACCTCATGTTCGAGACGCAGTACAACGAGCTGTGGCTCGCCAACGACCTCATCGCCGAGCGCATCCGCTCGCTGGGCTTCCCCGCGCCCGGCACCTACGCCGAGTACGTGCAGCTGGCGTCGATCAGGGAGACGCCCGGCCAGCCGAAGGCCGAGGCGATGGTGCGGCTGCTGGTCGAGGGCAACGAGGCGGCCGTGCGCACGGCGCGGTCCGTCTTTCCGGCCGTCGACAAGGCCCACGACGAGCCGACCGCCGACCTGCTGACGCAGCGGATGCAGGTGCACGAGAAGAACGCCTGGATGCTGCGCAGCCTGCTCGAGGGCTGACGCGGCGGCGGGCCGGTGCGCCCGTCACTCGCGGCTGCGGGAGTCGAGCGAGATCGTCACCGGGCCGTCGTTGACGAGTGCGACTTCCATGTGCGCGCCGAAGACGCCCGTGGGCACCGGCCGGCCGAGCGCGGCCGCGAGCGCGTCGACGAACGCCGCGAACGCGGGCGCGGCCAGCTCCGGCGGCGCGGCGGCGCTGTAGGACGGCCGGTTGCCCTTGCGCGTCGACGCGTACAGCGTGAACTGCGACACGGCGAGGATCGCGCCGCCGATGTCCTGCACCGAGCGGTTCATCACGCCGGCGTCGTCGTCGAAGATGCGCATCTGGACGATCTTGCGCACGAGCCAGGCGCGGTCGTCCGGGGTGTCGTCGGGGGCCATGCCGGCGAGCACGAGCAGCCCCGGGCCGATGACGCCGGTGACGCGGCCGTCGACGGTGACGCGGGCCTCGCGCACGCGCTGCACCAGCGCCCTCACCGCAACACCTTGCGCTCGACCTCGACGACCTTGCCGTACTCGAACACCACCGTGGTGAGCGTCTGCGGGTCGCCGGCCGCCGGCATGTAGGTCCAGCGCGCGAGCTTGCGGCCGCCGCCGCCGCTCTTCATGTCCGGCGGGCCGATCCGGGCCATCACTTCGCCCTCGTGCATGCCGGGAGAGAGGTGGCGGCGCTCGGCAGGGTTGCCCGCCGCCGCCCCGGCCTTGCGGCCGGCCGCGGGACTGCGCGCCTTCGGCGGCGTCACGGCCGTGGCGCGGGTCACGGTGCCGGGCGCCGGGCGGATCGGCACGACCGACACCGGCGGCGGGTCCGTCGCGAAGTCGCGCAACGTACGCCCGTCGGCGCACGGTGCATCCTGGTAGACGGGCTGCCCGCGGTCGTCGGCGCACTTCCACACCTGCGCCGGCGCCCACGACGGGGCCAGCAGCGCAACGAGGGCGAGCGTGCGGGCGAGGCGGCACATGCGGATGCGGGCGGTTGCGTTGGTCGCGGCGGAGGCAGGCGGTACGATAGCGCTTTCCCGCCGGGTTGACGCTAAGACTTTCGATGGACTCCCGCATCCGCACGGCCCTGCGCGTGGCCGACATCGCGCCGTTCCACGTCATGGAGGTGCAGACGGCGGCGCGCGCGCTCGAGGCCGCCGGCCGCTCGGTCGTCCACATGGAAATCGGCGAGCCCGACTTCCCGACGCCCGCGCCGGTGATCGCGGCCGCGCAGCGGGCGATCGCCGCCGGCGACCTCTACTACACGTCCGCACTCGGCCTGCCGGAGCTGCGCCGCGCGATCGCCGCGCACTACGCCGACCACTACGGCGTCGCCGTCGCGCCCGAGCGCATCGTCGTCACCGCCGGCTCGTCCGCGGCGCTGCTGCTCGTCATGGCGCTGCTGGTCGACCGCGACCAGCAGATCCTGCTGGCCGACCCCGGCTATCCGTGCAACCGCCACTTCGTGCGCGTGCTCGAAGGCGCCCCGGTCGGCATCCCGGTCGGGCCCGAGTCCGGCTACCAGCTGACGGCCGCGCTGATCGAGCGTCACTGGACGCCCGCGACGCGCGGCGTGCTGATCGCTTCGCCGTCGAACCCGACCGGCACGGTCGTACCGCGCGACGAGATGCGGCGGATCGCCGCGGCGGTCGCCGCGCGCGGCGGCGAGCTCATCGTCGACGAGATCTACCTCTCCCTCACGTACGGCGAGCGGCCGCGCAGCGTGCTCGACTTCGCCGACGACGCGTTCGTCGTGTCGAGTTTCTCCAAGTACTTCAACATGACCGGCTGGCGGCTGGGCTGGCTGGTCGCGCCCGAGCGCCACGTGCGCGACCTGGAGAAGCTCGCGCAGAACCTCTACATCTCGCCGGCCGCGCCGTCGCAGCGCGCCGCGCTCGCGTGCTTCGAGCCGGCCACGCTCGCGATCCTCGAGGAGCGCCGGCGCGCGTTCGAGGCGCGGCGCGACTTCCTCGTCCCGGCGCTGCGGGAGCAGGGCTTCGGCGTCCCGGTGCTGCCGACCGGCGGCTTCTTCGTCTACGCCGACTGCTCGGCGTTCTCCGCCGACAGCACGGCATTCTGCCGCGACGCGCTCGCCGGCTGCGGCGTCGCGATCACGCCGGGCGTCGACTTCGGGCAGCACCGCGCCGCGCAGCACGTGCGCTTCGCGTACACGGTCGGGCAGGACAAGCTCGAAGACGGCGTCGCCCGGCTGGCGCAATGGCTGCGCCGCTGAACGCACGCCGCGCGGCCGGCGAGGCGGCTGCGCAACCGAGCACGCGTCGTGCGCTCGCGCTCGCCGCGGCGCTCGCGCTCGGCGGCTGCAGCGCGATGGAGGCGGCCGAATACTACTGGCAGGGCACGGCGGGGCAGATGGAGATCCTCGCCCGCGCGGCGCCGATCCCCGACGTGATCGGCGCCTCCGACGACGCGGCGCTGCGCGCGCGGCTCGCCCGCGTGCAGGAGATCCGCGCGTTCGCGAGCCGCGAGCTCGGGCTGCCGGACAATGCGAGCTACACGAAGTACGCGGACGTGGGCCGCCCGTACGTCGTCTGGAACGTGTTCGCGGCGCCCGAGCTGTCGCTGGCGCCGCGCCAGTGGTGCTTCCCGGTCGCCGGCTGCGTCAACTACCGCGGCTATTTCAGCGAGGCGGACGCCCGGGCCGAGGCGGCGCGGCTCGCCGCCGCCGGCGACGACGTGTGGGTGAGCGGCGTGCCGGCGTATTCGACGCTCGGCTGGTTCGACGATCCGGTGCTGTCGACGTTCGTCCGCTGGCCCGAGGTCGAGGTGGCGCGCATGGTGTTCCACGAGCTCGCGCACCAGGTCGTCTACGTCAGGGACGACAGCGAGTTCAACGAGTCGTTCGCCGCGGCGGTGGAGGAGGCGGGCGCGCGGCGCTGGCTCGCGGCGCAGCGCGATCCCGCGCTCGACGCGCAGTTCGCGCGCAGCGAGCGGCTGCGCGCGGCCTTCCGCGACCTCACCACGGCGGCACGGGCGCAGCTCGCCGCCGTGTACGCGAGCGACGTCCCGGACGCGGAGAAGCGCCGCGCGAAGGCGGCGGCGTTCGCGGCGATGCGCGACGGGTACGAGCGGGCGAAGGCCGGCGAGCCGGGCCTCGCCGGCTACGACCGTTGGTTCGCCGGTCTCGCCGGGACCGGCCCCAACAACGCGAGCATCGCGTCGGTGGCGCTCTACACGGGCCAGTTGCCCGCGTTCCGCGCGCTGCTCGCCGAGGCCGGCGGCGACCTGCCGCGGTTCTACGCCAAGGTGGCGGACCTCGCACGGATGCCCCGCGACGAGCGGCACCTGGCGCTCGCGGCTGCCGCGGCGCGCGGCCGGGTCGCGGCGGGGAGCGGGTGAGCCGGTGCGGCGGGCGGGCGCAACCGGCTGATTTGCAAAGGTTTCGGGCGGACGCGGCCCGCCGCCGGCGGCTCCGCGCCCTTGGCCGCTATGTCGTTGATCGACATGGCGAAATTCGCTATAATTGCAGATTCCCTTGCCTCACCCGCTGCAGACGGGGAGGCCGCCGACGGCAGGGTCGAACGACCGGGTGTAACAGCCAAGTCGAATGACCCGGTGCACCAGCCGGGTCGATTGACCCGGTGCACCGGCCGCCGTCATCCACCGACCGAAAGGAGTGCTCTGCATATGCGTCATTACGAAATCGTGTTCATCGTGCACCCGGATCAGAGCGAGCAGGTGCCCGCGATGATCGAGCGGTACCGCACGATGGTCACCGGCCGCAAGGGCCTCATCCACCGCCTCGAGGACTGGGGCCGCCGCCAGCTCGCCTATCCGATCCAGAAGGTGCACAAGGCGCACTACGTCCTCATGAACATCGAGTGCGACCAGGAGACGCTCGGGGAGCTCGAGCACGCGTTCAAGTTCAACGACGCCGTGCTGCGCCACCTGATCGTCGCGACGACCGAGGCCAAGGTCGCGCCGTCGCCGATGATGAAGGAAGAGAAGGCGCGCTCGCTGACCGGCCGCGAGGCCGCGCGCGAGGCCGACGCCCCGCGTGCGCCCGAGGCCGCGGCGGCGCCTGCCGCACCGGCGGCGCAGGCGTAGCGAAGACCCGACGCGGCAGCGGACGTGCCGGGGGCCAACCGGCTCACGCTCGACGCCAGGCTCACGCAACGCGGCGACCTCCGCTACACGCCCGCCGGCATCCCGGCGATCGACTGCACGCTCGTCCACGAGTCGGTGCAGGCCGAGGCGGGCGGGCAGCGCAAGGTCGAGTGCGAGGTGTTCGCCGTGGCGTTCGCGGACGTGGCCCGGAGGCTCGCCCGGATCGCCGTCGGCACCGAGCTGCGCTGCGAGGGCTTCCTTGCGCGGCGCTACCGGACCGGCGTCACCGTCGCGCTGCACATCACGGACATAGCTTCAGAGTAACGGACGAAAGGAACCACCATGCCCCGCCCGATGGGAAGAGGTAAAGGCAAAGGCAAGAAGGACATGAAGAAGCGGGACCGCGGCAACGCGCTGTTCAAGCGCCGCAAGTTCTGCCGCTTCACGGCCGAGAAGGTCACGGAGATCGACTACAAGGACATCGACGTCCTGAAGGACTTCGTGCAGGAGAACGGCAAGATCATGCCGGCGCGCGTGACGGGCACCAAGGCCCGCTACCAGCGCCAGCTGTCGACGGCCATCAAGCGCGCGCAGTTCCTGGCGCTGCTGCCGTTCACCGACCGGCACTAGGGAGAGCGGACCATGCAGATCATCCTGCTCGAGAAGATCGCCAACGTCGGCAACCTGGGCGACGTGGTCAAGGTCAAGAACGGCTACGCGCGCAATTACCTGATCCCGCAGGGCAAGGCCAAGCGCGCCACCGCCGAGAACCTGAAGCTCATCGAGGCGAAGCGCGCGGAGCTCGAAGCCGCCGCGGGCGCGAAGCTCGCGGCCGCGCAGGCCGTGGCCGAGAAGCTCGAGGGCCTCGTCGTGAAGATCACGCAGAAGGCGGGCGTGGACGGGCGCCTGTTCGGCTCGGTCACCAACGTCGACGTCGTCGAGGCGCTGAAGGCGCAGGGCATCGCCGTGGAGAAGGCGATGATCCGCATGCCCGAAGGCACGCTGAAGCACGTCGGCGACTTCCCGCTGACGGTCGCGCCGCACACCGACCTCGTCGCCAACATCACGGTGACGGTCGTCGGCGAGACCGTGCAGGGCTGACGCGCCGCGCCGACGGCGGTGGGGGGCCGCGCCGGCACCGGCGCGGCCCTTTTCCTTTCTGCCGATCTCGCCGGGGGTGCGCCCGCGCAGTAGAATCGAACGCAGCCCGCGCCCAGTGCCCATGCCCGACGACCCGCAACTCGAATCGCTGAAGCTGCCGCCGCACTCGCTCGAGGCCGAGCAGTCGATCCTGGGCGCGCTGCTGCTCGACAACGAGGCCGGCGACCGCATCGCCGACGTCGTCGCGGACGGGGACTTCTACAGCGACGCGCACCGCGTCATCTACCGCCACATCACGGACCTGGCCGGCGAGGGCAAGCCCGTGGACGTCGTCACGCTGTCGGAGGCGCTGGCCTCGGCGCAGAAGCTCGACTACGTGGGCGGCCTCGCGTACCTGGGCGCGCTCGTGCAGAACGTGCCGACGTCCGCGAACATCCGCCACTACGCCGAGATCGTGCGCGAGCGCTCGATCCTGCGCCAGCTCGCCGCCACCGCCGGCGAGATCGCCGACTCCGCGTACAACCCGCTCGGCCGCAACGCCAAGGCGGTGCTCGACGAGGCCGAGGCGAAGGTCCTGCACATCGCCGAGCAGGGCGCGCGCGGCCAGCGGACGTTCGCCGTGCTGAAGGACCTGCTGACGCAGGTCGTCGATCGCATCGAGGAGCTCTACAACCGCGACAACCCGTCCGACGTCACCGGGGTCGCCACCGGCTACGCCGACCTCGACCGGATGACGTCGGGGATGCAGCCGGGCGACCTCGTGATCGTCGCCGGGCGGCCGTCGATGGGCAAGAGCTCGCTCGCGATCAACATCGGCGAGCACGTCGCGCTCGAGTTGAAGCAGCCGGTCGTCGTGTTCTCGATGGAAATGGGCGCGTCGCAGCTGGCGCTGCGCATGATCGGCTCGGTGGGGCGCCTCGACCAGCACAAGCTGCGCACGGGCCGGCTGGGGCCGGACGACTGGGAGCGGCTGTCGAGCGCGCTCGGCCGGCTCGCCGACGCGCCGATCCTCATCGACGAGACCCCGGCGCTCAACGCGATCGAGGTGCGCTCGCGCGCGCGCCGGCTGCAGAAGCAGTACGGGCAGTTGGGGCTCGTCATCGTCGACTACCTGCAGCTGATGCAGGCGCAGTCGCAGGGCGAGAACCGCGCCACCGAGATCTCCGAGATCTCGCGGTCGCTGAAGTCGCTGGCGAAGGAGCTCAAGGTGCCGGTGATGGCGCTGTCGCAGCTCAACCGCTCGCTGGAGCAGCGGCCGAACAAGCGGCCGGTGATGTCGGATCTGCGCGAGTGCGTCACCGGCGACACGCTGGTGCTCTGCGCGGACGGTGCCCGCATGCCGATCCGCGACCTCGCGGGCACCGCGCCGCTGGTGCTGGCGATGGACGAGGAGCGCCGCATCGTCGCGGCAACGGCCGAGAAGGTCTGGCCGGTCGGCATCCGGCCTGTCCTGCGCATGACGCTCGCGAGCGGTCGCGTGCTGCGCGCGACGGCCGAACATCGGCTGTTCGGCGCCGCCGGTTGGACCACGCTCGGCGCGGTCGGCGCGGGCGACAGGATCGCGCTGGCGCGCCAGGTCCCGGAGGCCGACGCCGCGGTGGCGTGGAGCGACGACGAAGTCGTGCTGCTCGGCCACCTCGTCGGCGACGGCAGCTACGTCGTGCACCAGCCGATGCGGTACACCACCGCGTCCGAGGCCAACAGCGCGCTCGTCCGCGACGCCGCGGTCGGGGCGTTCGGCGCCACCGTCCGCCGTCGCCCCGGCCGCGGCCGCTGGCACCAGCTCGAGATCTCCGGCAACGGCGATCGCTGGCACCCGGCGGGCGTCGGCAAGTGGCTTCGCGGCCTGGGCATCCACGGGCAGCGTTCGCACGAGAAGCGGCTGCCGGCCGCCGCATTCCGGTTGCCGAATCGCCAGGCCGCGCTCCTGCTCGCCCACTTGTGGGCGACGGACGGTTGCATCCACGTGCGGCCCGCGGGCACGCGCGGCGCGCCGCGCGTGTATTTCGCCACCTGCAGCGAGGGCCTCGCGCGCGACGTCGCCGCGCTGCTGTTGCGCTTCGGGCTCGTCGCGCGGCTGCGCGCGACCGTGCACGCCGGCCACCGCCCGCTGCACACGGTCGACGTGTCGGGCGCGGCGCAGCAGCGCCTCTTTCTCGAGCGCATCGGCGCCGTCGGCGCGCGGGCGGAAGCCGGACGTGCGCTTGCGGTCGCGCTCGCCGCCACGAGCACGAACCCGAACGCCGACACGCTGCCGCGGGAGGTCTTCGCGCGCGTCCGCGCCGGGATGCGGGCACGTGGAGTCACGACGCGCGCGATCGCGCAGATGCGCGGCACCCGCTACGGCGGCGGCGCGCACTTCGCCTTCGCCCCTTCGCGGGAAACGCTCTCCGGCTACGCGCGCTTGCTCGACGACGACTTGCTGCGGCGGTGGGAGACGGACGACCTCTTCTGGGACCGGGTCGTCGACATTCGCCCGGACGGCGAGGAAGAAGTGTTCGACCTCACGGTCCCGGGTCCCTGCTCGTGGCTCGCCGATGGCATCGTCAGCCACAACTCGGGCGCGATCGAGCAGGATGCCGACGTCATCCTCTTCATCTACCGCGACGAGGTCTACAACCCGGACTCGCAGGACAAGGGCACCGCCGAGATCATCATCGGCAAGCAGCGCAACGGGCCGATCGGCACCGTGCGCCTGACCTTCCTCGGCGAGCACACGCGCTTCGAGAACTTCGCCACGCCGGGCACGTACTAGCGCGCGTGCGGCGCGCCGGGCCGCGGTCCGCCGCGGGATCCGCGGCGCGCGCCCGGCCGCGACAACTGGACAGTCCACGACATGACCACCGACAAGTCCGCCGTCGTCACCGGCATCACCGGCCAGGACGGCGCCTACCTCGCGCAGTTCCTGCTGGAGCGCGGCTACCGCGTCCACGGCACGTTCCGCCGCGGCAGCTCCGTCAACTTCTGGCGGATCGAGGAGCTCGGCATCGCGAACCACGAGCGCCTGTCGCTCGTCGAGTTCGACCTCACCGACGCGGGGTCGTGCATCCGGCTCCTGGAGAGGACGCAGCCGGCCGAGGTGTACAACCTCGCCGCGCAGAGCTTCGTGGCCGTGTCGTTCGACCAGCCGGTCACGACGGGTCTCGTGACCGGCCTGGGTGTGGTCAACCTGCTGGAGGCGATCCGCATCGTCGACCCGCGGATCCGCTTCTACCAGGCGTCGACGTCGGAGATGTTCGGCCGCGTGCAGGCGATGCCGCAGGACGAGGCGACGCCGTTCTACCCGCGCAGCCCCTACGGCGCGGCCAAGCTCTACGCGCACTGGATGACCGTCAACTACCGCGAGTCGTTCGGGATCTTCGGCGCCTCCGGCATCCTGTTCAACCACGAGTCGCCGCTGCGCGGGCGCGAGTTCGTCACGCGCAAGGTCACCGACGCCGTCGCGCGCATCGTGCGCGGGAAGCAGGAGGTGCTCGAGCTCGGCAACCTCGACGCGCAGCGCGACTGGGGCTACGCGCGCGAGTACGTCGACGGCATGTGGCGGATCCTGCAGCACGACGAGCCCGACACGTTCGTGCTCGCCACCGGCCGGATGGAGACCGTGCGCCACTTCGTCGAGCTCGCCTTCGCGGCCGCAGGCATCCGCATCGGGTGGCGCGGCGCCGGCGCCGACGAGACCGGCGTCGACGCGGCGACGGGCACGACGCGCGTGCGCATCAATCCCGCGTTCTACCGTCCGGCCGAGGTCGACAAGCTGCTGGGCAACGCGGAGAAGGCGCGGGCGAAGCTCGGCTGGGCGGCCACGACCGCACTCGACACGATGTGCCGCGCGATGGTCGAGGCCGACCTGACGCGTGTCGACCGTGGCGTCTCGTACTGAGCGCGTCCTCGTCACCGGCGCCGGCGGCTTCACCGGCCGGCACCTGTGCGCGCTGCTGCGCGCGCAGGGCCACGAGGTGTTCGGCCTGACGGAGTGGGGGACGGACGCGCCGGGGGCCGCGGCGGTCGACCTGCTCGACGCCGAAGGCATGGCGGCCGCCGTGCGCGCTGCCGCACCCGACCGCGTCGTGCACCTCGCGGCGATCGCGTTCCCGGGCCACCGCGACGCCGCCGCCGTCTACCGCGTCAACGTGATCGGGACGCTGACGCTGCTCGAGGCGCTGGCGCGGGAAGGCCACGGCCGCGGCGGCGTGCTGCTGCCGAGCACCGGCACCGTGTACGGGAGTGTGGAGTCCGACGCGCTCGACGAGCGCGCGCCCGTGGCGCCGGCGACCCACTACGCGGTCAGCAAGCTCGCGATGGAGCACATGGCGCGGCTGTACGCCGCCACGCTGCCAGTCGTCGTCGTGCGCCCGTTCAACTACACCGGACCCGGCCAGCGCGAGCCCTACCTGGTGCCCAAGATCGTCCGCCACTTCGCGGAGCGCGCGGACGTGGTCGAGCTGGGCAACGTCGACGTCGTGCGCGACTTCCTCGACGTGCGGACCGTCGTCGACGCGTACGCGCGGCTGCTCGCGGCGCCCGCGGCGGCGGGGCAGACGTTCAACCTGTGCTCGGGCCGGGGCGTGGCGATCCGCGACATCGTGGCCACGCTGGAGGCGGTCACCGGCCATCGGCTGGCGATCCGCGTGAACCCGCAGTTCGTGCGGCCGGGCGAGCCGCGGCGGATCGTCGGCTCGCCGGCGCGGCTCGTCGGCACCATCGGCGACCTGCTGCCGATCCCGCTCGCGACGACTCTCGTCGACATGCTCGAGGAGGCGGAGTCGGGTCGCCGCGCGACCTGACTCCACCGGCGCCGCCGCGCGCGGCTTTTCTCGGCGCGCCGGCCCATCACCCCGACCCTCCTCTGCTTGCGGGGAGAGGGTCGGGGTGAGGGGCGCTTCAACGGAGCCAGGCCCGGTTTCCGAAACCGGCATGTCGGGACAAGCGTCACGTGCCGCGCTGGTTTGCGACCGAGGCATTCAGCGCGCATGCGCGCGCTACCGAACGGGGAGCGAAGCGACCTGTGAACCGCGCGCTTCGTGCCGTTGCCACGCGAAAGGCGCCCGGCCGCCCGAAGCCTTTCGCGCTGACTGCCTTCGCAGACAGAACGCAAAGCGTTCTGTCTGCGTTTGAACGTCACCTCTTCGTCGCGATGCGGTTACGTCCCGCTTTCTTGGCCAGGTAGAGCGCTTCGTCGGCGGCGGCGATCGTGTCGGCGATCGTCGCGCCGGGCCCGCGCGTGGCGATGCCGATCGACAGCGTGACCACGAGCCCCGGCGCCTCGGTCGCCCACGGATGCGCGTCGCTGGCGCGCTTGAACCGATGGAGCGCGCGGACGCCGGCGGGAAGATCGGCACCGGCCAGCACCAGCAGGAACTCGTCGCCGCCGTAGCGCACCGGCAGGTCGTCCTGCCGGCAGTGGGCGCGGATGAAGGCGGCCACGCGACGCAGCACGGTGTCGCCCACGGCGTGGGAGTGCGTGTCGTTGATCCGCTTGAAGAGGTCTACGTCGATCAGCGCGACGGTCAGCCGCGTCTCGTTGACCTCGCTCGCGGCGATCAGCGCCCCGACGCGTGCGTCGAGGCCGCGCCGGTTGAGAAGGCCGGTCAGCGGGTCCTGTTCCGACGCCTCGGCGGCGGCCCGTGCCTTGCGCGACAGCGCCTCGTGGTCAGCCGCGAGCGTCTCCGCGCGCATCCGGTACTGCGAGGCGCGGCGGCTCGCGTCCTGGAAGTCGAGCCACAGCTGGGCGGCGGCGGCCGCGTGCTTGCGCGAACCCGCGAGTTCCGTCTCGCGCACCGCGTGGAATTCCTTGTACGCGGCGAGCGCCCCCGCGTAGTCGCCCGTCCGCTCCAGCACCTGCGACAGCGTCTCGCACGCCTCGGCAAGCACGCCGCGCGCCGCGATCCGCCTGGCGAGCGCGATGGCCTCGGTCAGCGGCTGCCGTGCGTCCTCCGCGCGGCCGGCGGCCACGCGCAGCGCCCCCAGCTCCATCAGCGCCTCGGCCTGCACGTGCGGCTCGTCGAGCGCGCGCCCGAGCGCCAGCGTCTCCCGGAGGATGCGGTCGGCGTCGTCGTGACTGTGCAGCAGCCGCAGGATCGTGCCGGTCTGGCCGAGGCAGTGCGCCTCGTCGTAGCGGTTGCCGAGCGCCCGCGCGAGCTCGAGCGCGCGCGTCACGTGCGCCAGCCCACTCGCGTACTCGGCCTGCGCCGCCGCCGCGTCCGCGCCGGCGTCGCCGCGGCGCTTGGCGAGCAGCGACTGGTTGAGCAGCAGCTTCGTCTGGAGGTTGCGGTCGCCGGCCGCCTGCGCGAGTTCGATGCCGGTGGCGATGTAGCGGGCGGCCTCCTCCATGCGCCCGGCGAAGATCAGCGCGGCGCCGAGCGAGTTGCAGATGTTGATCTCGAGCGTGGTCAGCTTGTGCTCGCGCGCGGACTCGAGCGCGCGCACCAGCGAGGCGACCGCGTCGTCGTTCGCACCCAGCCGGTGCTGGCACAGCCCGATTCCTGCGAATGCGGCGGCGGCGCCGGGCAGGTCGCCGCACGCCTGGTAGGCCTGCGCGGCCTCGAGCAGGTGCTCGAGCGCCGGCATGAACTCGGCGAGGTAGAAGTGGCAGCGCGCCAGCGCGTGCAGCGCTTCCGCGTCCAGCTGCCGGTCGCCCGCCCTTGCCGCGATCTGGCGCGCCTCCTCCGCCAGCGCGAACGCCCGCTTGCCCTGGCCCGTCCGCGCGAGCTCCGTCGACAGCGCGTTGAGCGCGCGCACGCGGGCCGTCGGCTGGGCCGCGGTGGCGACGGCATTCTCGAGGGCCTGCAGCGGATCCATGCGAAGGGGCCGGTCCGGCGGCGTCCCGGCGCGGGGACGGCGCGAACGCGAACCTGCCGTCCATTGTAGAACGGATCGGCGGCAGGGCGGCCGCCGGCGGCGGGGACCGGCCAGCGGTGCTACAGGACTTCGGCGGCGTGGTCCGCGAGCCGCGAGCGCTCGCCGCGCTGCAGCGTCACGTGCCCGGAGTGCGACCAGCCCTTGAAGCGGTCGACGACGTAGGTGAGGCCGGAGCTGCCCTCGGTCAGGTACGGCGTGTCGATCTGCGCGATGTTGCCGAGGCAGACGACCTTGGTGCCCGGGCCGGCGCGCGTGATCAGCGTCTTCATCTGCTTCGGCGTCAGGTTCTGCGCCTCGTCGATGACGAGGAACTTGTTGATGAACGTGCGCCCCCGCATGAAGTTGAGGCTCTTCACCTTGATGCGCGACCGGATGAGGTCGCGCGTCGCGGCGCGGCCCCACTCGCCGGCCTCGTCGTCGGTCTTGTTGAGCACGTCGAGGTTGTCCTCGAGCGCACCCATCCACGGGTTCATCTTCTCCTCCTCGGTGCCGGGCAGGAAGCCGATGTCCTCGCCGACCGGCACCGTGACGCGCGTCATGATGATCTCGGTGTAGACCTTGAACTCGAGCGTCAGCATGAGTCCCGCCGCGAGCGTCAGCAGCGTCTTGCCGGTGCCCGCCTGCCCGAGCAGCGTGACGAAGTCGATCTCGGGGTTCATCAGCAGGTTGAGCGCGAAATTCTGCTCGCGGTTGCGCGCGGTGATGCCCCAGACGTTGTTCTTCTGGTGCGTGTAGTCCTTGAGCGTCGACAGGAGCGCCGTCTTGCCCTGCACTTCCTTGACGATCGCGTGGAACGGCGCCTCGTCCTGCTTCTCCTGGTACACAAATTCGTTCTGCAGCAGCGACTGGATCAGCGGGCCCGTCAGCCGGTAGTACGTGTGGCCGCCCTGCTGCCACGACTCCATGCCCTTGCCGTGCCGGTCCCAGAAGTCCGCCGGGAGCTCGCGCGTGCCCGAGAACAGCAGCTCGGTGTCCTCGAGCACCTTGTCGTTGAAGTAGTCCTCCGCGGCCATCCCCAGCGCGCGCGCCTTGATCCGCATGTTGATGTCCTTCGACACCAGGATCACGTTGCGCTTCGGGTGGTGCTGCGCGAGGTGCATGACGACGGCGAGGATCTGGTTGTCCGCCTTGCCGCCGGCGAGCGACGGCGGCAGCGTCGCCGCGATGTTCTCCGTCTGCAGGAACAGCCGGCCCGTCGCCGCGCCGTTGGACTTGACCTCGAGCGGGATGCCCTTGGCGATCGCCTCGTACGTCTCGCCCTGCGCCGTCACCAGGTCGTCCAGGAACCGGCTCGCCTGCCGCGCGTTGCGCGCCACCTCGGTCATGCCCTTCTTGTGGCCGTCGAGCTCCTCCAGCGTGAAGATCGGCAGGTAGATGTCGTGCTCCTCGAACCGGAACAGGCTCGTGGGGTCGTGCATCAGGACGTTGGTGTCGAGGACGAAGAGCTTCGTCGCGTTCGCCGAGCCGGTCTTGGCCGGCTTGCGGGAGGGGAGGAGGTGCAGCGTGGATGGGGCGGGGCGCAGCTTGCGTTCGACCATGGGCCTCCGGGCGGGTGGTGCGGCCGCGGGACGCGGCCCTGAAACGATGGTACCCCTTTTCGCCGCAGGCACAAGGGGTTGTGGTTGGAACCTCGAACTGCCCAGAGGTATTGTGGTGGAAAGGGGACAGCCGGCGGCGGCGGGCGCCGGCGGTGGCCTACAGCGACTGCACGTACGCGAGGACTTCGTCGGCGTGCCCCGGCACCTTGACGCCGCGCCACTCGCGGACGAGCTTGCCGGCGCCGTCGAGGACGAACGTGCTGCGCTCGATGCCGCGGACCTGCCGGCCGTACATGTTCTTCATCCTGATGACGCCGAAGAGGTCGCAGACCTTCTCGTCCGTGTCGGCGACGAGGTCGAACGGAAGCCCGAGCTTCGCCTTGAAGCTCTCGTGCGACTTCAGCGAATCGCGGGAGACGCCGGCGACGACGGCGCCCGCCTTGCGGAAGGCCTCCCACGCGTCGCGGAACTGCGCGCCCTCGGTCGTGCAGCCGGGCGTGTTGTCCTTCGGGTAGAAATAGAGCACGACGACCGTGCCCCGGTGGTCGGACAGCCTGAACGTTCCGCCGGTCGACGGGGCGGCGAAATCGGGGACCTTCCTGCCGGGCATGGACGCCTCCTTCGTGCGGGGACGATGCAGACTAGGCGGCGCGCGCGAGGTCGACGTCGCCCAGGAACTCGGGCCCCTGCACGAGCAGCGTGCCGGTGCGGCCGGGGACCGTGCCCGGCGCGGTCGTGCAGCGCGGCAGCGCCATCGGCTCGACGGCCTCGAACAGCGCGCGCACCGGGCACAGCGTCCAGCCCTGGGCCCTCCAGCCGACCAGCAGCTGCTCGAACGCCGGCGCGAGGCGCATGCCCTCGAGCTCCGCGTGCAGCGTGAACACGTGGCCGGCCGGCGCGGGCTCGCCCGTGCGCTCGAGCAGGTGCGCGGCGACGTTCTCCTCGGTGACGCCGCCGATGCCGACGAGCTCGTCGAGCGTGGGGAGCGTCGTCGGGAACTGCGGGCAGCGGATCGGCTCGGCGTTCCAGATGGGCAGGTGCGGGTGCGTGCCGCGCCCGTCCGAGCAGTAGTCGAAGCCGAGCCGCTGCGTCAGCCGCAGCGCGTGGACGTTCATCTGCCAGCCGGCGGCGCCGTGCGTGCGCGGCGGCTCCTTGAAGATCTCCGTGTAGCGCTCGCACGCGCGCCGCATCTCGGCGTGCGTCCACGCGTCGTCGGCGCCGGCGACTCCGTCCTGCCAGCGGATGTGGTCCCAGCAGTGGATCCCGGTCTCGTGGCCGGCGTCGCGCACGCCGCGCATGACGTCCGCGGCGCGCCGGCCGATGTCGGGGCCCGGAAGCAGCGTGCCGTACAGCAGCGTCTTCACGCCGTAGTGGCGGACGACCGACGTGCGGCGCACCTTGCCGAGGAACCCCGGGCGGAACACGCGCTTGATCGCCCGCCCGGTATGGTCGGGTCCGAGCGAGAAGAGGAAGGTCGCGGTCACGCCGTGCTTGCGCAGGAGCTCGACGAGCGTGGGCACGCCCTCGCGCGTGCCGCGCAGCGTGTCGACGTCGATCTTCAGTGCCAGGCGCATCGTGAGGCGTGCATTTCACAAAGAGGCGCAGAGACGCCGAGGAAGGCGATCATCGAATCCCTCTGCGCCCCTGCGTCTCTTCGTGAATGCGATCGCGCGCTACTCCACCAGCCGGCGCGCCTCGGCCACCTGCCCGCGGTAGGCGTCGAAGATGCGCGTCAGCGCCTCGTCCATGCCGACGACGGGATGCCAGTCGAGGTCCGCGCAGGTGTTGGCGATCTTCGGGACCCGGTTCTGCACGTCCTGGTACCCGCGGCCGTAGTACGCGTCCGCCGTCGTGTCGACCAGCGTGACCTTCGCGGCGTTGGCCGCGTACTCGGGGTAGCGCGCGGCCAGCGCCAGCATCTTCTCGGCCAGCTCGCGCACCGACCAGTTGTTGGCCGGGTTCCCGATGTTGTAGATCTTGCCGGTGGCGATGCCGTCGCGGTTGGCGATGATCTTCATGAGCGCCGCGATGCCGTCGTCGACGTACGTGAACGCGCGCTTCTGCGTGCCGCCGTCGACCAGCTTGATCGCCTCGCCGCGGACGATGTGCCCGAGGAACTGCGTGATGACGCGCGAGCTGCCCTCCTTGGGCGTGTTGATCGAGTCGAGCCCGGCGCCGATCCAGTTGAAGGGCCGGAACAGCGTGTAGTCGAGCCCCTCCTGCATGCCGTACGCGTGGATCACGCGGTCCATCAGCTGCTTCGCGCACGAGTAGATCCACCGGGGCTTGTTGATCGGGCCCAGCACCAGTTCGGACGCGTCGGGGTCGAACAGGGCGTCGCGCGACATGCCGTAGACCTCGGACGTCGACGGGAACACGATCCGCTTGCGGTGGCGCACGCACGCGCGGACGATCGGCAGGTTCGCCTCGAAGTCGAGCTCGAACACGCGCAGCGGCTCGCGCACGTAGGTGGCCGGCGTGGCGATGGCGACGAGCGGGAGCACGACGTCGCACTTCTTGACGTGGTACTCGATCCACTCGCGGTTGATCGTGATGTCGCCCTCGAAGAAGCGGAACCGCGGCTCGGCCAGCAGGTCGCCGATCCGGTCGGTCTGCATGTCCATCCCGTAGATCTCCCAGTCGGTCGACCGGACGATCGCCTGGGACAGGTGGTGGCCGATGAAGCCGTTGACGCCGAGGACGAGGACGCGTTTCATGGGGGGTGCGCAGCGGCGGGATCGTCCGCCATTCTACCGCGTGCCCCGCGGCTGGCCTGCCGGCGGCTTCTGCACGAACTGCACGACGATCATCAGCGCGTACAGGTACAGCGCGGCGCGCGTGCTGAACAGCGCGACGGCCATCGACAGGGCCGGGACCGCCGACAGCAGCAGCAGCCGGCGGCGCATCGCGGCGACGACTCCCGCCGTCAGCCCCGCGTCGCGCAGCGCCGGCCGCTGCGCGACGTAGCGCAGGTTGGCGAGGAGCGTCAGCGCCAGCAGGAGCTGGACGGCGCCGAACAGCACGCAGGGCAGGCGCAGGTCCTCGTAGTCGATCATCAGGCTGGTCGTGAACGGGACCACGGTGACCAGCAGCATGAACGCGAGGTTGATCCACATGAGCCCGCGGTCGGCGCGGCGGACGAAGTGGAACTGCGCGTGATGCCCGACCCAGCACATGCCGAGGACGACGAAGCTCACGAGGTACACGGTGAACGTGCGCTCGAGTTCGACGAGGTGGGAGACGAGGTGGGCGTCGGAGGCGATCGCCTCGGTCGCGTCGAACTTGAGGTCGAGGACGAGGATCGTCATCGCGACGGCCATGATGCCGTCGGTGAGCGCCTCGAGCCGGCCCTTGCTGTAGATGCCGGTGGCGGGCGTGCCGGCGCTTTCGTCGTCGTCCATCGCGGTCAGCCGAGTGGCGGCGTCGCGCTGCCGCAGCGGCGCGCGGCTTCGTCCGCGGCGACGACGGCGCCGTCGACCTCGAGCGCGAGCACGAGCAGCCGGCCGCCGCCGCCGCACTCGGCGACGCAGCGCCCGCCGGCCAGCACCAGCCGCGGCGGCTGCGGCTCGCCCGCGGCCTCCAGCACGCGGGTGCGCAGCACGCGGGCGGGGCGCCCGCCCACGGTCGCCGTCGCGCCCGGATACGGCGGCGCCACGGCGCGCACGAGGTTGTGGATCTCCGCCGCGGGGCGCGACCAGTCGATGCGGCCGTCCTCGGGCCGGCGGCCGCCGAAGTACGAGCCGGCCGCGAGGTCGAGCGGCAGGCGCGGCGCGGTGCCGGCGACGAGCCCCGGCAGCGCGCCGTCGAGCGCCACCTCGGCGGCGACGGTGACCTTGTCGAACACCTCGCGCGCGGTGTCGTCGGGCAGGATCGGCACGGCCGACTGCGCGACCACGTCGCCGGCGTCCGGCTTCGCGGCCATGTAGTGCAGCGTGGCGCCGGTCGCGCGCTCGCCGTGCAGCACCGCCCAGTTCACCGGCACGCGGCCCCGGTACTTCGGCAGCAGCGAGCCGTGCATGTTGAGGGCGCCGCGCGCCGGCACGGCGAGCAGCGGGGCCGCCAGCATCTGGCGGAAGTAGAAGCTGAACAGAAAATCGGGCGCGAGCGCGCGGATGCGCGCGACCACGCCGTCCGCGTTGACGTCGGCCGGCGCGATGCACGGCAGGCCGTAGTCGCGCGCGGTGTCCGCGACGCGGTCGAACCAGATTTCCTCGGCCGGGTTGTCGTCGTGCGTGACGACGAGCCGGACGTCGACGCCGTGCGCGAGCAGCACCTTGAGGCAGCGGACGCCGACGTTGTGGTAGGCGAGGACGACGGCGGAAGTCACACACGGCCCTTTCACGGGAGACGCAGAGGCGCAGAGGACGGCCCCGATTCACTACGAAGCATTGCTCTGCGTCTCTGTGTCTCTTTGTGGAAGTTCCTGCTCGAGTACGGCGCGAATCGTGTAGCGCGGCCGCTCGCGCACCTGCTGGTAGATGCGGCCGACGTACTCGCCGACGAGCCCCAGCCCGAACAGCACGACGCCGATCAGGAAGAACTGCAGGATGTCGCGGTCCCACAGCGCGGTGAGGCCGCCGATGTAGTCGCCGACGACGATGCGCTGCACGACCACGATCGCGTACAGGATCACGCTCGCCGCCGCGACGAGCATGCCCGCCAGCGAGAACAGCTGCAGCGGGACGAGCGAGAACCCGGTGACGAGGTCGAAGTTGAGCCGGACGAGCCTGTACAGCGAGTACTTCGACTCGCCGGCGGCGCGCTCCTCGTGGCCGACCTCGACCTCGACCGGGCTGTGGGCGAACGTGTAGGCGAGCGCCGGGATGTACGTGCTGACCTCGCGGCTCGCCGCGACCGCGTCGACGATGTCGCGGCTGTACGCGCGCAGCATGCAGCCCTGGTCGGTCATCCTGATCCGCGTGATCCGCTCGCGCAGCCGGTTCATCGCGCGCGACGCCACGCGGCGCCACCACGCGTCCTCGCGGGTCCGGCGCACGCCGCCGACGTAGTCGTGGCCGTCGTCCATCGCGGCGAGCAGCCGGGCGATCTCCTCCGGCGGGTTCTGCAGGTCGGCGTCGAGCGTGACCACGCGCTGCCCGCGCACGCGCTCGAAGCCGGCGACGATCGCCGTGTGCTGTCCGTAGTTCGCGTTGAACAGCACGACGCGCGTGACGTCCGGCCGGGCGAGGAACTGGTCCTTGAGGATGGCGGCCGAGCGGTCGCGGCTGCCGTCGTTGACGAAGATGACCTCGTAGGGGACGGCAAGCGCGTCGAGCGCCGGGTAGAGCCGCGCGAACAGCGCCGGGAGGCCGGCCTCCTCGTTGTAGACGGGGACGACGACGGAGAGGACGGGCGCGGCCATCGCGGGGCGGGTCAGCGCCGGTGCGCGGCGAGCACCTCGGCGCACGCGGCGCACACGCGGTCGACGTCGGCGTCGGTCATCGTCGGGAACAGCGGCAGCGTCACGGTCGTGTCGGCGATCCGCTCGGTGTGGGGCAGGTCGCCGCGATGATAGCCGAAGCGGCGGTAAGCGGTGGCGAGGTGCGCCGCCTCGTAGGAGACGCCGGTGCCGATGCCGCGGGCCGCCAGTGCGTCGCGGAACGCCTTCCGCGTGAGCGCGAGCCCGGGCAGCGGCAGCAGCGGTGCGAACATGTTCCAGCTGTGCCCGGCCTCGTCGCCGGGGTAGCCCGGATGCGGCAGCTCGCACGGCGGGTCGGTGCGGAAGCGCGCGAGGTAGCGCGCGGCGAGCGCGCGGCGGCGCGCGTTGAACTCCGGCAGGCGCGCCAGCTGCCGCAGCCCGACCGCCGCGTTCACGTCGGGGAGGTTGAACTTGCCGCCGGCCACCGCCACGTCGCGCGTGCCGTCGGGCAGCCGCGCGATCCCGTGGAAGCGCAGCGTCTCGGCCAGCTGCGCCTCGCGCTCGTCGCGGACGACCAGCGCACCGCCCTCGATCGCCGTGACGTTCTTGTTCGGGTGGAAGCTGAAGACGCACATGTCGCCGAAGCTGCCGATCGGCTTGCCGCGCCACGACGAGCCGATGGCCAGCGCGGCGTCCTCGATCACGCGCAAGCCGTGCCGTGCCGCGAGTGCGTACAGCGCGTCCATGTCGCACGGCAGCCCGGCGAAGTGCGTGGGCATGATCGCCTTCGTGCGCGGGCCGACGCGCGCCTCCGCGGCGGCGAGGTCGAGGTTGCGCGTGCCGGGCTCGACGTCGACGAACACCGGCGTGGCGCCGGCGCGCACGATCATGCTCGGCGCGGCGAAGAACGTCATCGCCGGCGTGATCACCTCGTCACCGGGGCCGATGCCCGCGACCTGCAGCGCGATCTCCAGCGCGGCGGTGGCCGACGAGACGACGCGCACCGGGCGGCCGCCGGCGCCGGCGGACAGCGCCGCCTCGAACGCGGCCACCTTCGGGCCGCTGGTGATCCAGCCCGAGCGCAGGACCTCCGCGACGTCGGCGATGGTCGCCTCGTCGAGCGTCGGCCGTGCGAACGGCAGGTTGGGGCCGGCGGTGGTCGTCGCCACGTCAGTTCCGGGCCACCAGCCAGACGCCGAGGATGATGAAGCCGATGCCGAGCCAGCGCGTGACGGACACGACCTCGCCGAACAGGTAGTGC
>JBGAMF010000125.1:0-10150 GCA_044223185.1 Casimicrobiaceae bacterium
GGCGGGCCGCGGCGCCGCCGGCGCGGCGGGCGTGACGGTCGCCTTGTCGGCCGCGGGCGCCTTCGCGTGGTCGGCCAGCGGCCGCGCGAATTCGTAGACGACGGCGATCGCGACGATCGCGATCAGCGCGAGCGGGATCGCCCAGCGCGCGGAGCTCGGCTTGCCGTGCGAGTCGGCGGGCAGCTCGCCCATCACGCGCGTCGTCGGCGACAGCGACGGGTGGTCGAGCGACGGCGTGCTGCTCGCTTCGGGGAGCGACGCGAGCAGCGCGTCGGGATCGAGCCGCACGAGCCGCGCGTAGTTGCGCAGGAAGCCGCGGACGAACGTCCGGCCCGGCAGCTGCGCGAAGTCGTCGTCCTCGAGCGCCTTGACCTGGCGCGGCGCGAGCTTCAGCTGCTGCGCGACCGCGTCCAGCGACAGCCCCGCCGCGGCGCGCGCCTCGCGCAGCCGCGCGCCCGTCGACAGCACGGGCTCGGGCGCGGCTTCGCTGATCGGCGTGTCGGTGTCGCCGGTCATTCGCAGGTCCCCGGAGGAATGGCCTTCGCCTCGGCGGACTCCGGATAGCGGTTGCGCAGCTGCGACACGTACGACGCCTCCGAAGGACGGTCGCCCAGCTTCTGCTCGATGCACATGCCGAGGTAGAGCGCATCGGGCGGCGGGGCGCTCTGCGCCATCACGCGCTTCATCATCGCGCGCGCCTCGTCGAACCGCCCCTCCCGGTACATCAGCAGCGACAGGTTGTAGGCGGCGACGACGCTGCCCGGGTTGATCGTCAGCGCGCGCTTGAAGTATTCCTCCGCGCGCCTGCGGTCGCCGATCACCTCGGAGCACTTGCCCGCGTTGACGAGCGAGACGTCGGGCGTCTTGTACAGCGGATTGCGCACCGCCAGCTCGAACTCGGCGATGGATTCCCTGGCGCGGCCGTGCGTGCACAGGAACCAGCCCCAGTTCTGGCGGATCTCGGAGTCGTTCGGCGCGAGCTCGATCGCCTTCAGGAAATTCTGCTGCGCGTTCGTGTCTTCGCCGAGCACCGCGTACACGAGGCCGTAGACGTTGTAGATGCGCGCATTCCTGGGGTCGAGCTTCACCGCCTCCCCGAGCTCCTGCAGCGCGACGTCCATCTGCCCGCGCTCGAAGAAACCGGCGGCGATCTCGGTGTGGAGCTGCGCGCGATAGGGCGCGGGCACCTCCTGGGCGGGCGGCGGGGGCGGCGGCATCGTCGGCGCCGGCGCGGACGCCTGCTTGGACGACGTCGATTCGCAACCCGGCAGGAGCGCGAGCGCGGCGAGGAGCGGCAATACGAGCAGTGGCGTGCGGCGCATGGGCAATGGCGATCAGTGGGCGGTGCGCGTCGCCTGCGCGGCGACGGGAACGATCCGGGTGGCGAGGCGGCGTTTCGTGCGGTCCTGCACCTGTCCGGCCAGCTGTCCGCAGGCGGCGTCGATGTCGTCGCCGCGCGTCTTGCGGATCGTCGCGACGCGGCCCGCCTCCTGCAGCGCCTGCTGGAACTGCAGGATGCGCTCGCGCGGCGTCACGGCGAACTCGGCGCCCGGGAACGGATTGAACGGAATCAGGTTGAACTTGCACGGCACGTCGCGCGTCAGCGCGAGGAGCTCGGCCGCGTGCCGCGGCTGGTCGTTCACGCCGTCGAGCATCACGTACTCGAACGTGACGAAGTCGCGCGGCGCCGCCGGCAGGTAGCGAAGGCAGGCCGCCATCAGCTCGCGCAGCGGGTGCTTGCGGTTGATCGGCACCAGCCGGTCGCGCAGCGCGTCGTTGGGGGCGTGCAGCGACACCGCGAGCGCCACCGGGCACGCGTCGCGCAGCCGGTCGATCAGCGGCACGAGGCCGGACGTCGACAGCGTGACGCGCCGCCGCGACAGCCCGTAAGCGTTGTCGTCGAGCATCAGCTGCAGCGCCGGCACGACGTTGTCGAAGTTGGCGAGCGGCTCGCCCATGCCCATCAGCACGACGTTGGTGATCGGCGGGCGGCCCTGCTCGATCCAGGTACCGGTGACGCCGT
This sequence comes from Casimicrobiaceae bacterium, assembly GCA_044223185.1. Classification (GTDB taxonomy): domain Bacteria; phylum Pseudomonadota; class Gammaproteobacteria; order Burkholderiales; family Casimicrobiaceae; genus VBCG01. The sequence goes on from JBGAMF010000125.1 coordinate 2,024, forward strand.
CCGCGAGCAGCGTGCGGTTGGCGTGCCACAGCTGCCCGACGATCTCGCCCGTCGTCAGGTTGCGGTTGAAGCCCTGCTTGCCCGTCGAGCAGAACGCGCAGTCGAGCGCGCAGCCCGCCTGCGACGACACGCACAGCGTGCCGCGGTCGTCCTCGGGGATGTAGACGGCCTCGACCGCGTTGCCGTGGCCGGCGTCGAGCAGCCACTTGCGCGTGCCGTCGGCGGACGTCGTGTCGCGCACCACGGCGGGCCCGCGGACTTCGGCCTCGGCGGCGAGGCGCTCACGCAGCGGTTTCGCGAGGTCGGTCATCGCGCCCACGTCGGCGACGAAGCGCTGGTGGATCCAGTGCGACACCTGCCGCGCGCGAAACGGCTTCTCGCCGCGGTCGGCGAAGTACGCGGCGAGCGCGTCGGGCCCGAGGTCGAGCAGGTTGGTCATGGCAATTGCATCACAAAGAGGCGCCGAGACGCAGGGAAGCCGGGACTCGCTTCTCCTCGGCGACTCGGCGTCTCATTGTGAGACTTTCTCCCTACCGCGAATAGACCGCCAGCGCCGGGAAGAAATAGGCCACCTCGACCCGCGCGGTCTCCGGCGCGTCGGAGCCGTGGACGGCGTTGGCGTCGATCGACTGCGCGAAGTCGGCGCGGATCGTCCCCGGCGCTGCCTTCTTCGGGTCGGTGGCGCCCATCAGTTCACGGTTCTTCGCGATGGCGTTCTCGCCCTCGAGCACCTGGATCATCACCGGCCCGGAGATCATGAAGTCGACCAGGTCGCGGAAGAACGGCCGCTCGCGGTGGACCGCGTAGAAGCCCTCGGCCTCGGCCCGGGACAGCCAGGCCATGCGGGCGGCGGCGATCTTCAGTCCCGCGCGCTCGAAGCGGGCGTAGATCTCCCCGATCACGTTCTTGGCGACGGCGTCCGGCTTGATGATGGAAAGCGTGCGTTCTACGGCCATTTCTCGGCTCCGACAAGATAAAAGCGAATAAATTCAAAATTATAACACGTTCGACGCTGCGCCGCAGCGTCCGCACGGGTCGGCCGGCGCGGCCCGCGCCGGCCGTGCGGCGACCAGGAGCCCAAGCCCGGCGGCGTCGGCTACGATGCACGTCGATTCGAGCCGCGGCGCCCGCCGGCGCCGGCGGACGACGGCGGGCGCGGGGAACGCCCGCCTCCGGCACGGCCTTCCGGGGTCGACCCGGGTCGAACGAGCGCCCCCCTTGGTTCCACTCGCCTGGAGGAATTCCCGCATGAATCGCTTCGCATCGAAGCTCGGCGCCGCGGTTGCGGCCGCCGCGCTGTCCGCGCTCGCCTGTGCGCAGGACTACCCGGCCAAGCCCGTCGCGCTGATGGTGCCGTTCGCCGCGGGCGGACCGACCGACACCGTCGCCCGTTCGCTCGCCGTGGGCATGGGCAAGGCGCTGAAGCAGACGGTCGTCGTCGAGAACGTCGTCGGCGCGGGCGGCACGATCGCCCCGGCGAAGCTCAAGACCTCGGCGCCGGACGGCTACACGCTGCTGCTCGCGCACATCGGCATGTCGACCGCGCCCGCGCTGTACCGCAGCCTGCCGTTCAAGCCGCTCGAGGACTTCGAGCTGGTCGGGCAGGTCGTCGACGTCCCGATGACGCTGATCGGGAAGAAGGACCTGCCGGCGAAGGACTTCCGCGAACTGCTGGCGTACGTGAAGGCGAACAAGGACAAGGTGACGCTCGCCAACGCGGGAATCGGCTCCGCGTCGCACCTGTGCGGGCTCCTCTTCATGAGCACGATCCAGGCGGAGCTGACCACCGTGCCCTACAAGGGGACCGCGCCCGCGCTCAACGACCTGCTGGGCGGGCAGGTAGACCTCCTTTGCGACCAGACGACCAACACGACGCAGTACATCGCGTCGGGCCGGGTCAAGGCCTACGGCGCGACGTCGAAGTCGCGGCTCGACACGATGAAGGACCTGCCCACGCTCGCCGAGTCCGGACTGCCCGGCTTCGAGGTCGTCGTCTGGCACGGCGTCTACGCGCCCAGGGGCACGCCGAAGGCCGTGATCGACAAGCTGGTGCCGGCGCTGCAGGCGGCGATTGCCGAGCCCGCGTTCGGGCAGAAGATGGCGGACCTGGGCTCGCAGGTGGTGCCGAAGGACAAGGCCACGCCCGACAGCCTGCGGACGCAGCTGAAGTCCGAGATCGACCGCTGGACGCCGATCATCCGCAAGGCGGGCGTCTACGCCGATTAGGGAACGTCTGCAAGAGGCGTCCGTGGGGGCGCAGCACGACGTGACGTCGCCGCCTGTGGCCCCCGGCGGGGGCAGGTCGGTCCCTCGGGACGGCCCTACGGGACGGAGGACGGCCCCCACGCTCGCTGCGCTCGCTGCCCCCCGTGGGGGCAGGTCGGTCCCTCGGGACGGCCCTTCGGGACCGACGCCGTCGTACAACGGAAAGGAAACGGGCCGCGCAAGCGGCCCGTCGTCGTTGGCGCGCCGGCGCCCGCTACATCGCCTTGCCCATCAGCAGGTCGGGCAGCCACGTGGAGATGATCGGCACGTACGTGATGAGCAGCAGGTAGGCGACCATCACGAGGATCCACGGCGCGCAGGCCTTGGTCGTGTCGGTGAGGCCCATGCCGGAGATGCCCGACGCCACGTAGAGATTGAGGCCCACCGGCGGCGTGATCATGCCGATCTCCATGTTCACCGTCATGATGATGCCGAGGTGGATCGGGTCGATGCCGAGCTTCATCGCGACCGGGAACAGGATCGGCGCCGTGATGAGCAGGATCGACGACGGCTCCATGAAGTTGCCGGCGATCAGCAGCAGGATGTTGACGACGACTAGGAACATCCACGGCGACAGCCCCATCCGGTTGATCCACGCCGACAGGTCCTGCGGGATCTGCTCGGACGTCAGCAGGAACGAGAACAGCACGGCGTTGGTGATGATGTACAGGATCATCGCCGACAGGTTGGCGCTGTCGAGCAGCACCTTCGGCACCTGCTTCAGCGTGAGGTCCTTGTACACGAAGACCGACACGAAGAACGCGTAGGCGGCGCTCATCGCCGCGGCCTCGGTCGGCGTGAAGATGCCCGCGTAGATGCCGCCGATCACGACGACGATCAGGAACAGGCCCCACACGCTCTCGCGGAACGCCGTCCACAGCTCCTTGCCGCTCGCCCGCGGCATCCGCGGGTAGTTGCGCTTCTTCGCGACCACCCACGTCACCAGCATCAGCAGTACCGCGAGCATGATGCCCGGGACTATGCCGGCGATGAACAGGCGCCCGATCGACGAGTTGGTCGACACCGCGTAGATCACCATCACGATCGACGGCGGGATCAGGATGCCGAGCGCGCCCGCGGTGCCGATGACGCCGACGCCGAACGCCTTGGGGTAGCCCTGCTTGACCATCGCCGGCAGCAGGATCGAGCCGATGGCCACGACGGTGGCCGGCGAGGAGCCCGACACCGCGGCGAACAGCGCGCAGGCGACCACGCCGCCCAGCGCAAGGCCGCCGTGCCAGTGGCCGACCAATGCGGTGGCGAAGCGGATCATCCGCTTGGCCACGCCGCCGTGCGTCAGGAAGTTGCCGGCGAGGATGAAGAACGGGATCGCCATGATCTCGAACTTCTCGATGCCGGTGAACAGCTTCAGCGCCACCGACTCGAGCGGCACCTGCGTCATCGTGAACAGGAACGTGAGCACCGTGAGGCCGAGCGCGATCGAGATCGGCATCCCGGTGATCATCAGGAGGCACAGCAGGCCGAAGATGATCAGGCCGGTCATGGCACGTCCCTCCGTGCCTGCGGTCCGCGGCGGGCGCTCACGGCTGGCTCCCCGGCTTCACGTCCTGCGGGTGCAGGTCGGACGGCATCGTCGCCCACTCGACCTCGGCCTCCTTGTCGAGGCCCTCGACGTGCCCGTGGTCGGCGTGCGGCAGGTGCCCGGTCTTGTGGAAGTTCCACGCGACCTGCAGGAACCGGTAGCACATCAGGTACGAGCCCAGCGGGATGCACGCGTAGACGAGCCACTTCGGCAGCTCGAGGTCCGCCGACACCTGCTCGGTGTGCATGAGCTCCCAGACGAAGTGCGCGCCGAACGTGCCGATGATGCCGGTGAACAGCGCCCCGGCGAGCAGGCCGAAGATCACGAACCAGCCGCGCTTGCGGTCGGACAGCGCGTTGATCATCACGTCGACGCCGACGTGGATGCCGGTGCGCACGCCGTAGGCGGCGCCGAACTTCGCCATCCACACGAACATGAAGATGCACAGCTCCTGCGCCCAGGAGAAGTCGAGCTTGAGCAGCGCGTCCTGCAGGCCGCCGGACGCGAAGCCGGTCGCGTAGCGGTGGACGACGGCGAAGAAGATGATGACCGTCGCCCCGCCGATCAGGAACGTGATGAGCCACTCCTCGAGGTGGTCGAGGAAACGATTGACCATCGCGACAGCCTCCTCCCGGTCGGACTGCGGACAGCACGCCGCCCGCGCGGCGCGCGGGCGGCGGTAGTGCGAGCAGCGCGCGTCAGTCGGGCTTGAACCCGGTCTCCGCGTAGACCGACTGGATCGTGTCCTTGCCGATCCGGCCTTCCATCTCCTTGTGCACCGGCACCAGCGCCTTCTTCCACGCGGCGCGCTCGGCGGGGGTCAGCTCGGCCACCTGCGACTTGCCGGATGCCTTGACCTTCGCCATCGCCTGGTCGTTCTCTTCCTTGGCGATCTGGTTCGCGTACTTGGTCGCCTCGGCCATCGCGCGCTCGAGCCCGGCGCGGACGTCGGCCGGCAGTCCGTCCCAGAACTTCTTGTTGGTGATGACCGCGTAGCCCAGGTACCCGTGATTGGTCAGCGTCACGTTCTTCTGGACCTCGTGCATCTTCTGCGTGTACAGGTTCGACGGCGGGTTCTCGGTGCCGTCGACCACGCCGGTCTGCAGTGCCTGGTAGACCTCGGAGAACGCCATCGTCTGCGGCAGCGCGCCCAGCGCCTTCATCTGCGCGGAGAGCACCTGCGACGACTGGATGCGCATCTTCTGGCCCTTGGCCTCGGCCGGCGTCTTGATCGGCTTGTTCGAACTCATCACCTTGAAGCCGTTGTCCCAGTACGCGAGGCCGACGATCCCCTTGCCCTCGAGCTTCTTGAACAGCGCCTTGCCGGCCGGGCCTTCCGTCACCTTGTGCAGCTCGGCGTAGTCGTCGAACATGAACGGCAGGTCGAACACCTCGAACTCGCGCACGCCCAGCGGGCCGAACTTGGCGAGCGACGGCGCCAGCAGCTGCACGGAGCCCAGCGACAGCGCCTCCATCTCCTCGCCGTCCTTGTACAGCGTCGAGTTCGGGTAGACCTCGATCTTGACCTTGCCGGGCAGGGCTTTTTCGGCCAGTTCCTTGAATTTCTCGGCGCCCTTGCCCTTCGGCGTGTCGGCGGCGACGACGTGGCTGAACTTGATGACGATGGGCTGCTGCGCGAGCGCGCTGCCCGCGGCGAGCATGCCGGCGGCGATGGCCGTGGCGAGCATGCCGGCGACGCGACTGAATTTCATGTGGCCTCCTGGAACGTGGGTCCGGAACCGTGCCGCAACGTGCGGACCCTGTGCCCGCATTTGCCGTCGCAGACTGACCTCACTGCGCGGCATTGTCAACTCCGGCCTTGCGGCCGAGTTTGCGCTCGGTCAAACCGGGTACGGGTGCCAGGCGACCGTGATCCCGGGGCCGCCGGGCGGCGCGGCGAACGCGACGTCGACGCCGACGCCGGGGACCATCGCCAGCGCGTCGCCGCACCAGACGAGCGGCAGTGCACGCCGTTCCCAGGGGGGGAGGGCCGCCTCCTGCAGCAACGACTTGACCGCCCGCCGCGGGCGCCCGGCCGCGAGCTGGAGCCGCTCGCCGCCCGCCCGCGGCCGGATCGAGATCGGCGCCGCCGCCGCGCGCGCCGCGTCGAGGCCGATTCCGTCGCCGCGGTCGAACGTCAGGCGGCCGTGCGGCAGCGCGAGTTCCGGCTCCCCGTGCCAGCGCAAGTCGAACGCCGGGGGCGGCGCGCCGTGCACGACGACGCGCGGCCGCGATGGACGCCGACTTCCCGCACGTGCATGAGCGTCACGCCGAGGCGTCGGCGCGTGCGGCGGCGAGCTGTGCCAGCACATCGCGGCGAGCCGCGCCGGACAGCCGGCAATCCGCGCTGCCGCAGGAACCAGCGCAGCGGAGTTGCGCGCTGCGGCATCCAGCGCGGCAGGGCGCGGCGCCTGCACGCCCGGTCGAGCGATCTGCCGTCCCCGTGCGCGGCCGCGTCGAGGGCGACCAGGTCGTCGGCGAGCAGCGCGGCGTCGGCCTGGTGGCGCGCGGCACGCGCGAGCGTCGCGGGCGCCTGCGGGGCGACCCGGGCGAGCGCCGGCAGCGCGACGTGGCGCACGGCGTTGCGCAGGTGGCGGTGGGCGGCGTTGCTCTCGTCTTCGACCCAGGCGAGCCCCGCCGCCCGCGCGTACGCGTCGATCGCCGCGCGCGGGATCGCGAGCAGCGGGCGCAGGAACGTCACGCCGCGCGGATCGGCGCGCGCCGCCGCCATGCCGGCGAGGCCGTGCGGCCCGGCGCCGCGCAGGAGCTGCAGCAGCAGCGTCTCCGCCTGGTCGTCGCGGTGGTGGGCGACGGCGACGTGCGAGAGGCCGGCCGCGAGCGCGGCGTCGGCAAGCGCCGCGTAGCGCAGGCGGCGCGCCTCGGCCTCCACGCCCGCGCGCGGCGCGGGCGGCACGGCGACCGCGCGCGCGACGAACGCGATGCCGCGCGCCGCGGCCAGGTCGGCGCAGAAGCGCTGCCAGCGGTCCGCGTGCGGCGACAGGCCGTGGTGCACGTGCAGCGCCGCGAGGCGGTGGCCGGCGGGCGGCGCGACGTGCAGCAGCGCGTCGAGCAGCACGACCGAGTCGCGGCCGCCGGAGAGCGCGACGGCGATGCCCGCGCCGGGCGGAACGTGCGACGCCAGCGCGCGCGCCGCGGCCGCGCGCACGTCGGCGGTGTCGTCGGCGTGCCGCATCGCTTCGTCGCCGCGACCGGGCCGCCGCGCACCTAGCCGGCGGCGATCTCCTTGAACTTGCCGTAGCCGAGGATGCGCTCCTCGCGCTGCTCGAGCAGCGTCTCGACCGGCAGGTCCGCGAGCTGGCGCAGCGACTCGGTCAGCGCCTTCTTCATCGCCGCCATCATCGCGGCGTGGTCGCGGTGCGCGCCGCCGACCGGCTCGGCGACGACCTTGTCGACGAGCCCCAGCTGTTTCAGGCGTGGCGCCGTGATGCCGAGGATCTCCGCCGCCTCGGGCGCGTGCTCGGCCGACTTCCACAGGATCGACGCGCAGCCCTCCGGCGAGATCACCGAGTACGTCGCGTACTGCAGCATCAGCGTGACGTCGCCGACGGCGATCGCCAGCGCGCCGCCGGACCCGCCCTCGCCGATCACCGTGACGACGATCGGGATGCGCAGCCCGGCCATCTCGTACAGGTTGCGCCCGATCGCCTCCGACTGGCCGCGCTCCTCGGCGCCGATGCCCGGGTACGCGCCCGGCGTGTCGACAAACGTGAACAGCGGCAGCCCGAACTTCTCGGCGAGCTTCATGAGCCGCAGCGCCTTGCGGTAGCCCTCCGGGCGCGGCATGCCGAAGTTGCGGTGGATCTTCTCCTTGGTGTCGCGGCCCTTCTGGTGGCCGATCACCATGCACGGCTGGCCGTTGAAGCGCGCGAGCCCGCCGACGATCGCCGGGTCGTCGGCGTACGTGCGGTCGCCGTGCAGCTCGCGGAAGTCGGAGAACAGGCTGCCGACGTAGTCGAGCGTGTACGGGCGCTGCGGGTGGCGCGCGACCAGCGCGATCTGCCAGGCGGAGAGCTTGGCGTAGATCTCCTTGGTCAGCAGCTGGCTCTTCTTGGTGAGCCGCGAGATCTCGTCGGAGATGTCGACCGCCGAGTCCTCGTGCACGTAGCGCAGCTCGTCGATCTTCGCCTGCAGCTCGGCGATCGGCTGCTCGAAGTCGAGGAACGTCTGCTTCATCGCGATGCCTGCCTGGCCGTGGAATCGCCCATCATACCAACGCCGGCGCCGGATTGCGGCGCAGCGGATCGGGCGCCACCCCTCGCCCCGGCCCCCTCCCCGTTCCGGGGAGAGGGAGAGTAGGC
>JBGAMF010000010.1:0-16709 GCA_044223185.1 Casimicrobiaceae bacterium
GGCATGACGGGCGCATACAATGGCGGGAAGACGCACCCCGCGAACCGACTTCGAGACAACGCCTCCGTGCCGCGACGCGCAACGCCGCCCAAACCCCACGCCGACGGACCCGCGCAGGACGCGTCGCAGGCGGGCGCGCCGCCTCCCGCCGCGAAGGCGCCGGCCGCAAAGCCCCCCGCCGCAAGGACGCAGGCCGTAAAGCCGCCCGCCGCAAAGGCCCCGGCGGCGCCGCGCAAGAAGCCCGCGGCGCCGAGCGTCGCCAAGCCGCTGATCGTCGATCCCGAAGTTCCGCCGGTCGTGGCGCCCGCGCGGCAGGGTCCGGTGCGCCGCACCGCCCACATCGCGCCGGCCGGCGCGCTCCCTCCCGCGACCATCCCGCGCGAGGCGCTCGCGTCGCCGCGGCAGGACCGGCTCCTCGCGACGGCGATCGGCATCTCGGTGGCCATCCACCTGGTGGTGCTGACGATCCACTTCAGCCCGTTCGACCTTAAGAGCCTGACCGACAAGGGACCGCCGCTCGAGGTCGCGCTGGTGAACGCGAAGACCGTCGCGAAGCCGACGAAGGCGGACGTGCTCGCGCAGGCGAACCTGGACGGCGGCGGCAACACCGACGCGAAGCGTCGCGCGAAGTCCCCGCTGCCCGTGCTGCCCAAGAACAGTCCCGACCAGCAGGTCGCCGTCGCGACCGAGCGGGTCGAGGCGCTCGAGAAGCAGACCCGCGAGCTTCTGACCCAGCTCAAGTCCTCGCCGGTCGCGGCGCCCACGCCGACGCCCGCCGACGTCACCGAGAAGACCGACCTGCCGTCCGCGAACGAGATCATGCAGCGGACGCTGGAAGCGATGCGGCTCGAGGCGCAGATCGCGAAGGACATGGAGGCGTACCAGCAGCGGCCGAAACGGCGCTTCGTCGGCGCGCGCGCCGAGGAGTACCGGTTCGCGCGCTACGTCGAGGACTGGCGCCTCAAGATCGAGCGCATCGGCAACCTCAACTATCCGGAAGCCGCGCGCCAGCAGAAGCTGTACGGCAACCTGCTGCTGACGGTCGCCATCCGCAGCGACGGCTCGCTGGAGAAGGTCGAGCTCAATCGCACGTCCGGCAACCGGATCCTCGACGCCGCGGCGATCCGGATCGTCGAGATGTCCGCGCCGTTCGCGCCGTTCCCGCCGGACGTCAAGCGCGACACCGACGTCCTGCACATCACGCGCATGTGGTCGTTCACGAAGGCGGATTCGCTGGAGTCGCAGTAGGGCCCGGCGGGTCCCGCCCGATCGTGCGAGGCCGTACCGGACGACCAAGTAGAATTGCGCAATGGCGCGATCGCGCGCCGTCCGGAGCGCCGCGCTGCGCCGAACCCCTGTCCCGATCACGCCACGATGGACCGCTACGCCGTCATCGGCAACCCCGTTGCCCACTCCAAGTCGCCGCAGATCCACGCGGCGTTCGCGCGCGCGACCGGGCAGGCCATGAGCTACGAGCGGCTGCCGGCGCCGCTCGGCGGCTTCGCCGAAGTGGCGACGGCGTTCGCGCGCGAAGGGGGGCTCGGCCTCAACGTGACGGTGCCGTTCAAGCTCGACGCGCTGGCCATCGCGGACAAGGCGAGCGAGCGCGCGCACGCGGCTGGCGCGTGCAACACGCTGAAGCGCGAACACGACGAGTGGTACGCCGACAACACGGACGGCGCCGGCATCATCCGCGACCTGACGTTCAACCTCGGCGTGGGGCTGCGCGGGCGCGACGTCCTCGTGCTGGGGGCGGGGGGCGCCGCGCGCGGATCCCTTGCTGTTCGCGCAACGGCCGCGGAGCGTGACGGTCTCCAACCGCACCATGGAGAAGGCGCAGGCGCTCGTCGACGTTTCGGCGGGCGCGGGCCGCTCACCGCGATCAGTTCGACGGCGCTGGCCGGTCGTCGCTTCGACGTGATCGTCAACGCCACCAGCGCCGGGCTCTCCTGGCGCAGGTCGCTATGGCTGTGGCCGGCGACGGCCCTTCGCGGCGGACAGCTTCGCCTACGACATGGTCTACGGCGACGCGCCGACGGCATTCCTGCGCTGGGCGCGCGAGCAGGGCGCGGCGCGCTGGGCGGACGGCCTGGGCATGCTGGTCGAACAGGCGGCGGAGAGCTTCGCGCTCTGGCGCGGCGCGCGCGCCCGGCGACGGCTCCCGTGTTCGACCTGCTGCGCCCCGGGCGCTGACGACCGCGGCGCCGCGGCATATGGCGCTGGCTCGCTGGCTGGGCCATCGCTGGTGGTGTTCGTCGCGGTGGTCGCGATCAACCTGTGGTCTGCGCCCACATCCTCTGGTGGCGCAGCCACCCGGTCGGCGAGACGTCGTTCATGGCGCACCGCATGGACGAGCTCCGGCGAAATCGGGAAGGCGAAGCTTCAGTACACCTGGGTGCCCTACGAGAAGATCAGGGAAACCTGAAGCGCGCGATGGTCGCGGCCGAGGACGCGAAGTTCGTCGAGCACGAGGGCTTCGACTGGGAGGGCATCCAGCTCGCCATCGAGAAGAACCAGCGGAAGGGGCGCGTCGTGGCCGGCGGGTCGACGATCACGCAGCAGCTCGCGAAGAACCTGTTCCTGACGCCGGCGCGCAGCTACGTGCGCAAGGCGGAGGAGGCGGTGATCACGGTGATGCTCGAGGCGCTGCTGCCGAAGCGGCGGATCCTCGAGATCTACCTCAACGTCGTCGAGTGGGGCAGCGGCGTGTTCGGCGCGGAGGCCGCCGCAAGGAAGTACTTCGGCGTCTCCGCCGCCCAGTTGTCGCCGGAGCAGGCCGCGCGGCTCGCCGCGATGGCGCCCAACCCCCGCTTCTACGAGCGCAACCCGGGCGCGCCGGGCCTCAACCGCAAGATCGGGATCATCCTCGCGCATGCTGTCGGCCGAGCTGCCGTAGGACACGGCGCCGATCGGAGGCCGCCCGGGCGGGCCGCGCCACGCTGCGGCGATCTGCTCTCGTCGCGCCTCGCGGCAGAGCTGTAATACGGCCGCACCGCCCGCCATGGCGTCACTCGGTGCCCGTTCCCGCCATGTCCGAGACCCTCGAAAAAGCTGCGGGCGAACGCCCGGAAGCGCGCGAGCGTGTCCAGGACGCGCTCGCCGAGATCACGGCGCTGCTGCGGCGCCACCGGCTCGTCGAAGGGCTCGTCCACGAGCAGCTCGAGCACGCGCCGGTAGGCGAGGGCGGCGACCGCAACGGGCTCGTCGAGAGCCTCGTCACGCGGCAGAACAAGGCGGAGCTCCAGCGCCGGCTCGACCGGCTGCACCCGGCCGACATCGCCTACGTCCTCGAGGCTCTGCCCCTCGACGAGCGGCTCTACATCTGGGAGCTGGTCCGCGCCGCCCGCGACGGCGAGATCCTGCTCGAGGTCTCCGAGCCGGTCCGCGAGTCGCTCATCTCCTCGATGGACACCGAGGAGCTGGTCGCCGCGGCCGAGACGCTCGACGCCGACGAGATCGCCGAGCTCGCCCCGGACCTCCCGCAGGAGGTGATGGACGACGTCTTCTCCAGCCTGCCGGTGGAGGAGCGCGAGCAGCTGCGCGCGGCGATGTCCTTCGAGGACGACATGGTCGGCGCGCTGATGGACTTCGAGGACCTCCAGGTGCGCCCCGACGTCACGCTGGAGGTCGTGCTGCGCTACCTGCGCCGCTTCGACGAGCTGCCGTCGCAGACCGACCAGCTCTTCGTCGTCGACCGCGACGAGCGCCTGCTCGGCGTGCTGCCGGTGAACAAGCTGATCGTCAACGAGCCCGACCGTCACTGTCGGCGACATCGCCGCAGCCGCCGGTGGTCAAGCTGCAGCAGCACGAGAAGGCCGACGGGCCGGCCGGAGCGCCGACCTCGGTGGTCCGCGCCCGTCGTCGACACCAACGACAAGCTGGTCGGCCGCGTCACCGTCGACGAGGTGCTCGACTTCGTCCGCGCGCGCGGCGAGGAGGACGTGCTGCAGCAGGCCGGCCTGCGCGAGGAGGAGGACGTCTTCGCGTCGGTCTGGAAGTCGTTCCAGAACCGCTGGGCGTGGCTCGCGGTCAACCTGGTGACCGCGTTCATCGCGTCGCGCGTCATCGGCGTGTTCGAGGGCTCGATCGAGAAGCTGGTCGCGCTCGCCGCGCTGATGCCGATCGTCGCCGGCATCGGCGGCAACTCGGGCAACCAGACGATCACGATGATCGTGCGCGCGGCCGCGCTGGGGCAGGTCGCGCGCGAGCACGCGCGTGCGCTGATCCGCAAGGAGATCGTCGTCGCGCTGCTCAACGGGGTCGTCTGGGGCGGCGTGATGGGCCTCGTCGCGATGCTGCTGTACAAGGACGTGCCGCTGGGGCTCGTGATGGTGCTCGCGATGACGCTGAACCTCGTGCTCGCCGCGTCGATGGGCGTGCTGATCCCGATGACGATGCTGAAGATGGGCCGCGACCCGGCGCTGGGCTCGTCGGTGCTGATCACCGCCGTCACCGACTCCGGAGGCTTCTTCATCTTCCTGGGCCTGGCCACGCTGTTCCTGATCCCGTAGGGATCGACGGCCGGCCGCCGGGCCGGAATAATCGCCGGACGGGCCTGTTGACGCCGGTGTCGCTTCGACAACCCCGATAGGAGAAACCGATGCTGCGCAAGACGCTCCCGTACCTCTCGGCCGCCCTGCTGGCCGTCTCGCTGTCGGCCGGCGCCCAGGCCCCCGCCAAGGCGGCCGCCGACGGCACCCTCATCGACGCCAAGGGCATGACGCTCTACACGTTCGACAAGGATGCCGGCGGCAAGAGCGCCTGCAACGGTCCCTGCGCGACCAACTGGCCGCCGCTGATGGCCGCCGCCGACGCCAAGGCGGCGGGCGACTGGACGATCGTCACCCGCGACGACGGCGGCAAGCAGTGGGCGTACAAGGGCAAGCCGGTGTACACGTGGGTCAAGGACACCAAGCCGGGCGACAAGACCGGCGACGGCGTCAACAACGTGTGGCATACGGCCAAGCAATAGTCGCCGTGGGCGTGGCGGCTGGATTCGGTCCCGGCCGCCACGCGCCCTTCTACCGCTGACGCCCCGTCCATGCGCGCATGACCGCAACTTCGCCGGCCGACCCGCCGCTGCCGCAGCTCGACCTCATCGCGGCGCTGCTGCGGCTGCGCCGCTACGCGCGGGTGCTGACCGGCGACGCCGCCCGCGCCGACGACCTCGTCCAGGAGGCGCTGGCGCGCGTGTGGGAGAAGCGGCGGCTGTGGGCGGCGGGCACCGACCTGCGTGCCTGGCTCTTCACCATCATGCACAACGTGTTCGTCAACCAGCGCGCGCTCGCGCGGCACGAGCGGCAGCACGTGTCGATCGACGCCGAGGGCGACGGCCAGGAGGCGTGGCAGCTGCCGGTGCGCGCGATGCAGCACACGCGCGTCGAGCTCCTTGAGCTGATGCAGCACGTGGGACGACTGCCGGCGGAGCAGCGCGAGGTGCTGCTGCTCGCCGTCGTCGAGGAGCTGCGCTACGAGGAAATCGCCGCGGTGCTGAACATCCCGATCGGCACCGTGATGTCGCGCCTGTCGCGCGCGGGAAAAGCTCGTACCGCCCGGTGCGTCGCCGTCGCCGTCGTCGATCAAGGTCGTGAAGTGAGGTCGCCGCCGTGACCGCGCATCCGCTGCCCGTCACCGACGCCGACGTCAACGCGTACGTCGACGGCCAGCTCGCGCCGGCGCGCGTGCCCGCCGTCGAGGACGCGATCGCGCGCGACCCGGCGCTCGCCGCGCGCGTGGCCGAACTGCGCGCGCAGAGCGCCGCGCTGCGCGACGCGCTCGACCCGTGGCTCGCCGAAGCGCTGCCGGACAGGCTCGTCGCGGCGACGGCCGGGCCCCCGGCGCGTGCCCGCCGCGTGCCGGCGTGGCTCGGCCTCACCGCCGCAGCCCGCGGCGGTCGCTCGTCGTCGGCGTGGGCATCGGCTGGTTGGCCGCGATGTCTCGCTGCAGCACGACGGCACGCCGACGACGTTCACGCGGCAGGCGGCGCTCGTGCACGCGCTCTACGCGGGCGACGCGAACTGCCCGGTCGAGATCTGGGCCGCCGAGGAGAAGCGCCTCGTCAACTGGCTGTCGAAGCGGCTGGGCTTCCCCGTGCACGCGCCGGATCTCAACGGCGTCGGCTTCGCGCTCGTCGGCGGACGTCCTGGTCGCCGGCAACGAGATGCCCGCCGCGCTCTTCGTCTACGAGAACGCCGACAAGCAGCGGCTGACGTTGCAGGTGCGGAAGCCGCCAACACCCGTCGAGGAGACGGCGTTCCGCTACGCGCTTGAGAACGGCGTGGGCGTGTACTACTGGATCGAGGAGAACTGCACGTACGCGCTGTCGGGCAACCTCGACCGCGCGCAGCTCCTGTCGATCGGCCGCGTCGTGTACGGCCAGCTCGCCGCGTTCGAAGCGGCGAAGTAGGGAAGGGCGCCGCCCCTCACCCCGACCCTCTCCCCGCAAGCGGGGAGAGGGAGTTCGCTTGGCGCAGGCGGCGCGAATCACGCTCCCTCGCCCCGGAACGGGGAGAGGGTTGGGGTGAGGGGCGATCGCCACCCGGATGCTCCGCCGCACGACGCGGACGAGTGCGGGGGTGAGGGGCGCATCCCCTACAATGCCGCCTTCGCCCATCGCCGCAACGCTGCAATGTCGCATCCGGTTCCAGCGGTCGTCTACGCGCACCTCCTCTCCGCGCTCGCCGCACTGGTGCTCGGCGCCGTGCAGCTCGCGCGCCGCAAGGGCACGCCGTGGCACCGCGTGCTCGGGTGGATCTGGGTCACCCTGATGGCGACGGCCGCCATCACGTCACTGTGGATGCCGGCGTTCCTGCAGTTCCGCTGGGTGCACGTCTTCACGCTGGTCACGGCGATCTCGCTGCCGACGGCGATCTGGCAGATCCGCCGCGGCGACCCGGAGAAGCACGCGGGCACGATGCGCGGGCTCTACATCGGCGGGCTCGTCATCGCCGGCGCGTTCACGCTGTCGCCGGGCCGCCTGCTCGGCGACCTCGTGTGGAAAGGCTGCTGGGCCTGCTGATGCAGCGCGTGCCCGCCCGCATCGGCGACCCGCTCGCCGCCGTCGAGACCCCGGCGCTCGTCGTCGACCTGGACGCGTTCGAACACAACCTCGACCTCATGGCCAACGCGGTGCGCGGCTCGGGCCTGGCACTCCGGCCGCACGCGAAGTCGCACAAGTGCCCGGACATCGCCAAGGCGCAGGTCGCGCGCGGGGCCGTGGGCATCTGCTGCCAGAAGGTCGACGAGGCCGAGGCCTTCGTCGCCGCCGGCATCGCCAACGTGCTCGTCACCAACGAGATCGTCGCGCCGTCCAAGATCGCGCGGCTCGCCGCGCTCGCACGCAGCGCGACGATCGGCGTCCTCGTCGACGACGCGCGCGTGATTCCCGATTTGTCTGCAGCCGCCTCGCTCGCCGGCGGCACGCTGCACGTCTACGTCGAGATCGACGTCGGCGCGCACCGCTGCGGCGTGGCACCCGGCGAGGCCGCCGTGCCGCTCGCGCGGGCGATCGCCGTCGCGCCGGGCCTCGCGTTCCGCGGCCTGCACGCGTACCACGGCGGCGCGCAGCACCTGCGCCGCCCCGAGCAGCGGCTGGAGGCGATCGCCGCCGCGAGCCGCCTGGCCGCCGACACCAAGGCGGCGATCGAGCGTGCCGGCGTGCCGTGCCCCGTCGTGACGGGCGCCGGCACCGGCACGTGGCAGCTGGAGCGCGACAGCCGCATCTACACGGAGCTGCAGCCGGGCTCGTACGTGTTCATGGACGCCGATTACCTGCGCAACGCGCTCTCGCCCGACCAGCACCACTTCGAGCACAGCCTGTACGTGCTGGCCACGGTGATGAGCACGCCCGTGCCCGAGCGCGCGATCGTCGACGCGGGCCTGAAGGCGCTCGCATTCGACTCCGGCCCACCGCTCGTCCACGTCGCGCGCGGCCTCGAGTACGTGAAGGCCTCCGACGAGCACGGCGTGCTCGCGGTCGACACCGCGCGCGCGCAAGTCGCGCTCGGCGACCGCGTCTGGCTGATCCCGGGTCACTGCGACCCGACGGTCAACCTCTACGACTGGATCGTCGGCATGCGCGGCGAGCGTGTCGAGTGCGTGTGGCCGGTGACAGCCCGCGGCGCGCTCGGCTGACCGCCGCGCTTCACTCGATCTTCGCGCCGGAGGCCTTGATCACCGGCAGCCAGCGCCGGTTCTCGGCGGCGACGAACGCGGCGAAGTCCTCGGGTCCGCGCACGGTGACCGGCGTCGCCGCCTCCGCGAATTTCTTCTGCACGTCGGGCCGGGCGAGCACCTTGCCGAGCTCGGCGGCGATCCGCACGACGACGTCGCGCGGCATCCCCGGCGGCCCCATCAGCCCCTGCCACCCGGCGGTCTCGAGCTGCGCGAAGCCCGCCTCGCGCATCGTCGGCACGTCGGGAAGCTGCGCATCGCGCTCCGGACTCGTCACGGCGAGCGCGCGCAGCTTGCCGGCCTTCACCTGCGGCGTCAGCACCGAGCCGACGTCGATCAGCAACTGCGTCTGGCCGGCGATCAGGTCGGTCACCGCGGGCGCCGAGCCCTTGTACGGCACGTGCGTCATCCGGAGGCCGGCGACCATGTTGACGAGCTCGCCGTTGAGATGCGTGATCGACGCGTTGCCGCCCGAAGCGAAGTTGACCTTGCCTTCGTTGGCCTTCGCCCACGCGACGAACTCGGCCATCGACTTCGCCGGCAGCGTCACCGGCACCGCGGCGACGAAATACGTCGACACGATCTGGCCGATCGCCGTGAAGTCCTTCACCGGGTCGTACGGAGGCTTACCCATCATCGACGGCGCCAGCGCGAACGGGCCGATGTTGGCGAGGATCAGCGTGTAGCCGTCGGGCGCGGCGCGCGCGACCTCGGTGGCCGCGAGCACGCCGGCCGCGCCGGGCTTGTTCTCGACGACCACCGGCTGGCCGAGTCCCTCGCCCAGGCCCTGCGCGATCAGCCGCGCCGTGAAGTCGATCCCGCCTCCCGGCGGGAACCCGACGACGAGGCGGATCGGCCGCGTGGGGTAGCCTTGCGCGAGTGCCGCTACCGGCATGGCAAGCACGGCGGCGAGCAAGCTCGCGAGCGCAAGTCGAAGTCTCATCGGGGCTCCCGCTTCGGTTGTGGGCGCAAGCGTAGCACCGTCAAAGCGTCGCCGTCCCGCGTGGCGTGCGGATCATCGCCGCGATTCGCGGCGACTTCGCGTACGTGACCTTCAGCGTCTCGGACAGGCCCAGCGTGGCGAGGTCCGTGCGCACCGCCGCGGGCTCCGGGTGCTCGCCCGCGAGCAGCGCGAGCCGCAGCCCGCGGTCGGGCAGGCCGTCGGCCGGATGCCGCGCGTCGGACCACTGGATGAGCGTCGGCACGAGGCCGCGGCCCGGCCGATGCCCGTCGTCGGGAATCGTGATCCGCCATGCGAAGTCGCCGCGCGCCATGGGCGTGGCGATGCCGAGGGACGGCATGCGTGCGACGGCCGCCGCGATGTCGTCGGTGCGCGCGACCCAGTGAACGAGCTGCGGCCCTTCCGCTAGGTCGGCCTTCAGCCGCGGCTCGTCGAGATCGAACCAGCGCGGGCGCGGCGGCTTCTCACCGTCTGGGTCGACGGCGATCACCTCGAGGTAGAAGCGCAGGCCGAGCGACAGCAGCGCGTTGTGCGTGCCCATCGCGACGTGCCGGCCGCCCGGCTGCGGCCGGAAGCCCAGCCGCGCCTCGACCCAGTCGCAGCCCTGCGCGAGGTCGAGCGCCGCGACGACGAGGTGATCCGGCTCGACGGCGAGCGGATTCATCCGTGCGACCGTGCCTCGCCGGCGTCGAAGTCGAGCTCGACGCGCGCGCCGTTGGGGTCGAAGAAGAACAGCTGCCACGTGCCTGCACCGACGAGTCGACGGCAGTCGTAGGCAATGCCGCGCGCATCGAGCTTCGCGAGCGTCGCCGCGAGGCCGGACGCGGTGAACGCCATGTGGTCGATCACGCCGGCGCGCAGTTCGTTGCGCGGCCGCCCGCCGATCACGTGCAGGATCGGCGTCCCGCCGCCGTACAGCCACGCGCCGGGGAAGGCGAACGGCGGGCGCGGCCCCGGCGCGAGGCCGAGGAACTCGCCGTAGAACGCGACCGTCGCGTCGACGTCGTCGGTCAGGATCGTGAAGTGGTTCATGCCGGAAACGGCCACGGCTCCTCTCCTCCTCGGGCGGCAGCGGGCGCGGCAAACGTGGGGCCCGCTCAGCCTAGGATACCGCTTCGGCGAAGAAGTCGCCGACGAGCGCGGTCGCGTCGGGCGGCGCCGCGTCGTTGAATGGCAGCGCCGCGTCGCCGCCGCTCCACGCGTGGCCGAGCCCGACCACCTCCACGTGGCGTGCGACCAGCCGTCCGTCGCGCCGCCACTCGCGCACGACCATGCTGCGGCCTTCGGCCAGCGCGTCCGTGCGCTCGACGTCGGCGGCGGGCGGCACGGTCAGGTCGCCGCCAGCGGCGGCGGGGTGGCCGTTGAGGCGCAGGAACTGCCGCACCAGCGCCACCGCGTTGTTCGGCGCGACGATCTCGTCGCCCGCGCCGTGGACGGCGAGCAGGGGCACGCGCACGTCGTGCGGCGCCTCGCCGATGCGTGCCTGCGTCCCGATGGCCGCGACGTCCTGCTCGGGCCCGCGCGCCATGATCGACAGTGCCGTCAGTGCCGACGCCGCCGCGCCGCACGCGAGGCCCGAGTGGACGGCCACGGCGCTCACGAGGCGCGGGTAGCGCACGCCCAGCACCGCGGCCAGCGCGCCGCCGGCCGAAATGCCGGCCACCAGCACGCGCGCGGGATCGATCCGGTACCGCCGGCGCACGCGGCGGATCTGCGCGGCGACGATCGCCGCTTCACCGTCGCCACGCTGCGTGCGCCGCTCGAACCAGTTCCAGCAGCGCCACGGATTGGCGGTGCCCTTCTGCCGCGGCAGCAGCACGACGCATCCGGCACGGTCGGCGAACTCGGTCACGCGCGTGCCGTGCGCGAACTCCTCGGGCGTCTGCTTGCAGCCGTGGCACCAGACGAGAAGCGGCGCGCGCCCGAACAGCGGCCGGTCCCTGGGAACGTAGACGAGGTAGTGGCGCGACGGCCATGCGAACGGCGCCGTGGTGATCCAGCCCGAGAGCGAGAACTTCGAGCCCGCCTCGAAGCGGCCGGGCGCGGGCCCGCGGCGGAACCAGCGGGCGAAGGCTTCCCGGGTGCGGGACCACAGACGCGCGAGCATGTCGTAGGCCTGTTCGCAAGCTCCGCCGAACGCTATCGTGCCCGGCGTTCGCGGCACGCCGGCCGCCGCCCGGTGCGTGATAGCATTTCCGAAGCATAGCGGGGACAGGATCTCCTGTGCGACGCGCCATCCCCGATGGCGGCGAAGCAGGTCGAGGGGTTCACGTCAGGGCGGTGGGGGCTGGGTCAATGGGCCGAGGGGTGCCCGCGCGTGTCGTCACGTGACGAGCCGGTGGGGCCGGATTGCGCGGCATGGTGCGCGCCCTTCGTTGCCGAAGGCATCGGGCGGTATGTCTCGAACGAGTCCATGGCCCGGATGGAGATCGTCCCCGTCGGGGGGGCGGGCATCCCGGTCGTGGTCAACGACGGAGGCTCCCGCGGTTGCTACCTGACGTCGCCGAGCTGCCATTACTGCGCGTACGCGGCGGATGCGGTCGAAGCCAAGATGCAATCCCGCGGCGTGGGCCGCCTGGGCGGGCTCGCCCTGCGCGGGCTCGGGCTCTGGGCCCGGCGGCGGCAGCTCGACCGGGTGGCCAGCGTCAACAACTGGATGCTGTCCACGAATCCCGCGCCGACGATCGGGCCACGGGAAGTCCGGGAGCTGACCGCTTCGCTCGGCCGGCGATTCCCGGACCACGCGCTGGTCTTCCGGACCGTCGAGCGAGGACGCGGAACCCTGGCCGAAGACCTCGAGGCGGCGGGCTGGTGGCGGATGCCGAACCGGCTCGTCTTCCGGTGGGACCCCGACCGGGTGCCGAAGCTCGGCAGGAAGTGCCGGCAAACCCTGCGCCGGGAGCGGCAGGCGATCGCGGAGCACGGGTACCGGTCCGTGCCTGTCGGCGAGGCCGTCCGGGGCGCGGGTGTCGCGCGGATCCGCGAGCTGTACCGGGACCTGTACGTGGGCAAGCACTCGCGCTGGAATCCGGACTTCACGTTGCCGTGGTTCGCGCACGCCGCGGTTCAGGGCTGGATGCGCTGGCGATGCCTGGCGCGCGATGGCAGGGTGGACGGATTCTCCACCTGGTACGAGGAAGCCGACCGGATCACGGCAATGGTACTCGGCTACGACCGGACGATGACGGACGTCCCGCTGTACCGGATGCTCGTCGCGGACGTGCTGGCAGAGGGAGAGCGATGCGGGAAGCCCGTCTTCCTGAGTTCGGGTGCCGGAAGGTTCAAGGAGCTCCGCGGGGCCGAGGCGCGCTGGGAGTTCGAGTACGTCTACGACGAACACCTGCGCCGCGCGCGCCGGGCGCCATGGCGCGCGCTCGAGGTCCTGTACGAGCGCCTGGCCGGCGGGTTCTACGCCGGCGGGAACTTCTAGGCCCGCGCGGGCATCGGGCGACGGACTAGGCGATCGGCATGGCGAAATTCCTGCGGCAAGTCGCCATCTGGTCCGGCACGCGGCCCGGCCGCTTTGTCATGGAGCGGGTTCAGGCTCGGGCGCTGCGCAGAACGGTGCGCCACGCCGCGCGCAACAGCCCGTTCTACCGCGAGCGCTTTCGGGAGCACGGGATCGATCCCCGGCGGATCCGCACCGCAAGGGATCTGGGGCAACTGGGGTTCTTCACGACGCCCGCCGATTTCGCCGAGAACGAGGGCAGGTTTCTCGCGGTGCCTGCTGATCGCGTGGTGCACGCGTGCGCGAGTTCGGGCACGAGCGGAGAGCCGAAATTCGTGCGTTTCAGCCGATGGGACTGGGTACGGCTCGTGTTCGGGGGTGCCATCGGTCTGGAGGCGGGAGGGGTTACGCAAGCCGACGTGGTGCTCGTCATGCTGGCATTCGGATCGCCGGAGTGGATGACGGGGATCGTGGCGGTCGAGATGTTCCGCATCGTGGGCTGCCTGACGGTTCCGGCCAGCACGACGCATCCGACCGGGACGCTCCTCGGGATGATGGAGCGGTTTCGTCCGTCGGTGCTGGTGGGGATACCGAGCTTCATCTGGAAGCTGACGGAGGAGGGCTCGCAGATCGCCGACCTGAAGCGCTTCGGCGTGCGCATGATCAGGCTGGGCGGGGAGCCGCTCGGGCCGGGCCTGCGCGCGCGGCTGGAAGAGGCTTGGGGCGCCGGCGTCTTCGACACCTACGGGATGACCGAGTGCGGGTACGTCGTCGCCGGGGAAAGCGAGGCGGGCGGAGGCCTGCACGTGAATTCGCGCGTGGTCGTCGAAGTCGTGGATCCGGCGGGCGACCGCGTCCTGCCCGACGGCGACGTGGGGGAACTGGTCTTCACGACGCTGGAACAGGAGGCGACCCCCTTCCTGCGCTATCGCTCCGGCGATC
This sequence comes from Casimicrobiaceae bacterium, assembly GCA_044223185.1. Taxonomy (GTDB): domain Bacteria; phylum Pseudomonadota; class Gammaproteobacteria; order Burkholderiales; family Casimicrobiaceae; genus VBCG01. The sequence continues at coordinate 13,524 of JBGAMF010000010.1, forward strand.
TGGGCAGCCTGTGCCCGGGAGGCGGGACGTTCTTCGGCCAGACGATCGCGAAAGTGATCGGCAGGAGGGACGACATGGTGATCGTGGGCTCGGGGGTCAACCTGTTCCCCGAGGGCGTCGAGAAAGCGTTGCTGCGGATTCCCGGCGTGCTGGGATTCCAGCTGCTGGTGGAAGGGGAGTCCTACCGGGACCGCATCACGATCCGGCTGGAGGCGGGGCCGGGCGCGCCGCCGGAGGCGGAGTTGTCCCGGCGGGTGCGCGGGGCCCTGGCGGACGCGGTGCCGGGGCTCGAGCACGAGATCGCCGGGGAGGGCACGCTCGACGAACCTCGGGTCGAGGTCGTGGCACCAGGATCCCTTGCGGGCGGCTCGGGGCGCAAGGTGCCGCGCGTCCTCGACCGCCGGGCGCGATCGAGAGACCGGTGAGTGAAAAAGGAGCCAGGCTCGGTTTTCTCCGCCAACGGCGCTGAAAACCGAGCCTGGCTCCCTTTTTCAGGCTCCTTTTTCAGATCAGCACGATGTCGTACTGCTCCTGCGTGTAGAGCGTCTCCACCTGCAGCGAGATCGGCTTGGCGATGAAGTCGCCGAGCTGCGCCAGGCTCTGCGACTCCTCGTCCAGGAACATGTCGATCACCGACTGCGAGGCGAGGATGCGGAACTCGCGCGCGTTGAACTGCTTCGACTCGCGGACGATCTCGCGCAGGATCTCGTAGCAGACGGTCTGCGCGGTCTTCAGCTCGCCGCGGCCCTGGCACATCGGGCACGGCTCGCACAGCACGTGCGCGAGCGACTCGCGCGTGCGCTTGCGCGTCATCTCGACCAGCCCCAGCTGCGTGAAGCCGTTCACGGTGAGCCGCGTGCGGTCCTTCTCCAGCGCGCGATTCAACTCGGCCAACACCGCGTTGCGGTGGTCGGCGTTCTCCATGTCGATGAAGTCGATGATGATGATGCCGCCGAGGTTGCGCATCCGCAGCTGGCGGGCGATGACCTGCGCGGCCTCGAGGTTGGTCTTGAAGATCGTGTCGTCGAAGCTGCGGCCGCCGACGAAACCGCCGGTGTTGACGTCGATCGTCGTCATCGCCTCGGTCTGGTCGATGATCAGGTAGCCACCGGACTTCAAGTCCACGCGCCGCGCGAGCGCCTTCTCGATCTCGTCCTCGACGCCGTGCAGGTCGTATAGCGGCCGGTCGCCGACGTAGTGGTTGATGCGGTCGGACAGCGCCGGCGTGTACTGGCGTGCGAAGTCCTGCATGCGCACGAACGTCTCGCGCGAGTCGACCAGCACGCGCGCGGTCTCGTCGGTCGACATGTCGCGCAGCACGCGCTGCGCGAGGTTGAGGTCCTGGTAGAGCAGCGACGCCGGCGGCGCCTCGTGCGAGCGCTCGGTCAAGTCGCTCCACAGCTTGGTCAGGTACTCGATGTCGGCCTGCATCTCGCGCTCGGACGCGGTCTCGGCCATCGTGCGGATGATGAAGCCGCCGGCGAGCCCCTCGGGCAGCAGGTGCTGCAGCCGCTCGCGCAGCGACTCGCGCTCCGCCTCGTCGCCGATGCGCTGCGAGATGCCGATGTGCGAGTCCTGCGGCAGGTAGACGAGGAGCCGCCCGGCGAGGCTCACCTGCGTGGACAGCCGCGCGCCCTTGGTGCCGATCGGGTCCTTGATCACCTGGACGAGCAGCGACTGGCCCTCGTGCAGGATGCGCTCGATCGGCTTCTGCTCGCCGCCGTGGCCGTTCTGCCGGTGCTCCCAGATGTCGGCGATGTGCAGGAACGCCGCGCGCTCGAGGCCGATCTCGATGAATGCGCTCTGCATGCCGGGCAGCACGCGCGCGACGCGGCCCAGGTAGATGTTGCCGACGAGGCCGCGCGCGCTCGCGCGCTCCATGTGCAGTTCCTGCACGACGCCCTGCTCGAGCATCGCCACGCGGGTTTCCTGCGGCGTGACGTTGATGAGGATCTCGTGGGTCATCACGCGCCGCCGGACGGCTGCGCGCGCGACGGGCGCCGGCAGCCGGCCGCCGGGTGGGGCGGTTACGGGGTTGCGGCCGTTATAGCACGGAGCGGCCGATCCGCGCGAGGAGCGCGGCGGTCTCGGCCAGCGGCAATCCCATGACGCCGGAGTAGCTGCCTTCGAGGCGCGTGACGAACGCGGCGGCCAGTCCCTGGATCGCGTAGCCGCCCGCCTTGTCGGTCGGCTCGCCGGTGGCGACGTAGCGCTCGATCTCGCCCGCGGTCAGGCGGCGGAACGTCACGTGCGACACCGAGACGGCGACCTCGACTTCCTCCTGCCACTTGAGCGCGACGGCGGTCATGACCTCGTGCCGCCGGCCGGAGAGCTGCGCCAGCATCCGCCGCGCGGCGTCGACGTCGGCCGGCTTGCCGAAGATCGCATCGTCGAGCACGACCTCGGTGTCCGCGCCCAGCACCGGGCGCGGCGGCAGGCCGCGCTGCTCCATCCGCTTCCAGCCGACCGCCGCCTTGGTGCGCGCGATGCGCTCGACGTAGTGCAGCGGCGGCTCGGCGTCGCGCGCCTCCTCGACGACGTCGCGGTGGCGGCCGGGCGCCTCGCGCAGCCGCAGCTCCTCGAACGCGACGCCGATCTGGCGCAGCAGCTCCTGCCGGCGCGGGCTGCGGGACGCGAGGTAGACGGCGACGTCAGTCACGGTGGTAGGGATGGCCGGCGTTCATGCTGACGGCGCGGTAGAGCTGCTCGGCCAGCAGAACGCGCGCGAGCCCGTGCGGCAGCGTGAGCGGCGACAGCGAGACCTGCACGGCGGCGTCGCGCTTCACCGCCGGGTCGAGGCCGTCGGCACTGCCGATGACGAACGCCGGGTCGACGCCGTCGTGGCGCCAGCGCTCGACGTGCGCCGCGAGGTCGCGCGTCGTCCACTGCTCTCCGCGCTCGTCGAGCGCGACCATCCGGTGAGCGGTGCACGCCGCGCGGAGACGCGTGGCCTCGGCGGCGAGGATCTGCGCGATCGTGCGGCCGCGGTCGCGCGCCTCGGGCTTCAGCTCCACCAGTTCGATCGCGAACTCCCGCGGCATCCGCTTCGCGTAGTCGTCGAACCCGGCGGCGATCCACGCAGGCATCCGGTGGCCGAGGGCGACGATGCGCAGCTTCATGCGAAAAATGGGGTCAGAGCCGATTTCCCGCGCGACCACATCGGGGAGTCCGTGGCGCGTGGCGGGA
>JBGAMF010000010.1:16723-50408 GCA_044223185.1 Casimicrobiaceae bacterium
GGCTCTGACCCAATTTTTCACGCCGCCTTCGCCCGCTTGCGCGTCGCCGGCGCCTCCCACAGCTCCTCGAGGTTGTAGTACGTGCGAACGGCCGGCTGCATGACGTGGACCACGATGTCGCCGCAGTCGACCAGCACCCACTCGCCGGTTTCCTCGCCCTCGACGCCGATGATCGTCGCGCCGGCCTCCTTCAGCCGGTCGCGCACGTGATGGGCGAGCGCCTTGACCTGCCGGTTCGAGTCGGCGCTGGCGATGATCAGCGTGTCGTAGAAACTGGTGAGCTTGCGGACGTCGAGGACCTTGATGTCGTGCGCCTTGATGTCCTCGAGCGCGGTGACGGCGGCTTGCTGCAGCTTGTTAAGTCGCATCCGTGGGGGGTGAGTAGAGGCGATGGCGGTCAATATAGGTCAAAACGTCGCGCGGCAGCAATCCGTCGACGGCCGCGCGGCCGGCGGGCCCGCGCGCGAGTTGCGCGCGGATCACGGTCGCCGAAATCGGCTGCGGCGACACCCGGGCTTCGTAGATGGCGCCGGCGGGCGCGGAAAACAAGGCGGCCGGATCGCCGGTGCGGCGCGCATGCCACTCCGCGGCCAGCGGCTCCGGCAGGTCCGCCGCCAGTGCCACGCCGGGCCGCGCGACGACGACGACGTGGGCGAGCGCGAAGATCTCGCGCCAGCGGTGCCACGTCGGCAGCCCGCGGAATGCGTCGGCGCCGACCAGCAGCAGCAGCGGGCGCGCCGGGTCCTCGCCGCGCAGTTCCTCCAGCGTCAGCACCGTGTAGCTCTTGCCCGGCCGCGCGAGTTCGCGCTCGTCGATCGCGAGTCCCGGGAACTCGGCCGCGCCCAGGCGCAGCATCGCCAGCCGGTCCGCGGCGGACGCCGCAGGTCCCTCGCGGTGCGGCGGATCGCGCGCCGGCACCAGCCGCACTTCGGACAGGCCGAGCGCCCGGCGCGCGTCGTCGGCGAAGCGCAGGTGCCCGTAGTGGACCGGGTCGAACGTGCCGCCGAGCACCGCGACGGGTTCCATCGCGGCATTCTAGCCGGTGGCGATAATTGGGGTCAGAGCTGTAATTCGGTCGCATCGCCGGCTATCGGCACGTGGTCCGGCCGAATTACAGCTCTGACCCCAATTATCAGAACCGCGACCCCGGCTCGCGCAGGAACGCGACCTCCTCCGGCGTCGACGCGCGGCCGAGGACCTCGTTGCGGTGCGGGTAGCGGCCGAAGCGGAAGATCACGTCGGCGTGCCTGCGCGCCCACTCGAGCGGCTCGTATTTGCGGGGCTCGCGCGCGAGCGCCTCGAACAGCGCGAGCGACCGCCGTTGCATCGCCGCGTCCTCGGCGTGCTCGTAGGGCAGGTAGAGGAACCAGCGCTGCAGCGGGTCGAGCGCGCGATCGAACCCGCGCGCGACGGCGGCCTCCGCCGCCACCAGCGCCTGCGCGTCGCCGGCGAACGCGCGCGGGGTGTCGCGGAAGATGTTGCGCGTGAACTGGTCGAGCAGCAGGACGCGCGCGAGCGCGCGGTCGGGTGCCGCGTCCCAGTCGGCGAACGCCCCGCGCGGCGCGGCCTCGACTGCGTCGCCGAAGCGCGCGCGGATCGCCGCGTCGAACGCCGGGTCCTTGCGGAACCACTCGGGGCGCGGGCGCCCGCGCTCGGGCGAGCCTTCCGCGCCGAACCAGAAGTCGACGACGTCGCGGGGGATCGTGTCCATCGCCTATCATAACGGCTTGGCCGCGCCGCCCGCGGCGCCTTCCCGCCAGCGCGCCCCCGATGACCACCTCCTACCGCGACATCTTCCTGCTCGCCTGCTGCCAGGCGCTGCTGCTCACCAACGCCGCCGGGCTCATCTCGATGAACGCGCTCGTCGGCTACTCGCTGGTCGACGTCAAGACGATCGCCACGCTGGGCGCGACCACGTACGTGCTGGGGTCGGCGCTGGCGACGATGCCGATGTCGCTGTGGATGGGCCGCGTCGGCCGGCGCCGCGGTTTCATGGCCGGCGCGCTCATCAACGTCGGCGGCTGCGCGATCGCGGTGGCCGCGCTGTCGCTGAAGAGCTTCGCGCTCTACTGTGTGGCCACCGCCGTCATCGGCATCTACAACGCCATCGGCCTGCAGTACCGGTTCGCCGCGGCGGAGGTGGCCGCGCCGGCCGACAGGGCGCGCGCGATCTCGCTGGTGCTGGCCGGCGGCATCGTCGGCGGCTTCCTCGGGCCGGCGATCACGCGCTGGGGGCGCGACCTCTTCGCGGCGCCGTTCCTGGGGTCGTTCCTCATGCTCGCCGGCGTCGCGCTGGTCGCGCTCGCCGTGCAGTCGCAGGTGCACGTGCCGAAGCCCCACGCTGCCGGCCATGCCGACGGCGGGCGCCCGCTGCGGCAGATCGTCCGCCAGCCGGTGTTCGTCGTAGCCGCGCTGTCCGCGGTCGTCGGCTACGGCCTCATGAACCTGCTGATGACGGCCACGCCGCTGGCGATGGACTTCTGCGGCCTGCCCTACGCGCAGGCGGCGTTCGTCATCTCGTGGCACGTCGTCGGCATGTACGCGCCGGGCTTCTTCACCGGCAGCCTGATCGACCGCTTCGGCGTGCTCAACGTGATCCTCGCCGGCGCCGCCGTGATGGCGGCCGGCGCGCTCGTCGCGCTGACCGGCAACGCGCTGCCGCACTTCCTCGCCGCGCTCGTGCTGATCGGCGTCGGCTGGAACTTCATGTACACGGGCGGCACCGCGCTGCTGACCGAGTCCTACACGCCGGCCGAGAAGGCGCGCACGCAGGGCGCCAACGACTTCATCATGTTCTCCACGATGGCCGTGTCGTCGTTCTCGTCCGGCGCGATGGTGTCGACCACCGGGTGGGAGGCGATGAACTGGACCGCGCTGCCGGTGCTGGCGGCGGTGTCGGGCGCGGTCGTCTGGTACGCGCGGCGGCGCCGACGCCCGCCGGCTTCCGCGTAGCGATCAGAACACGATCACCTTGTCGGCATCGGCGGTCCACGCCGACAACACGTCCATGGATCCGCGCTCAGCGCCGGCGACGAGCTCGTCGGCCGTGATTCCACGCGCGTCCATGCACGAGCCGCAGACGGACACCGCGCCGCCGCGCCGGAGCACGCCGCCCAGCATGTCGGCGATGTTGTAGTACCCCTGCGGCACCTTCTGGCCGCCGTGCGCGCAGGCGGCGGCGTCGCCCATCAGGAAGACCTTCACGCCGCTCGCGCCCTTGTCGAGCAGCGAGCGCGCCAGTCGCAGCGCGTTGTAGCTGCGCTCGGTGCCGTACGGCGGGTCGTTCAGGATCATCAGCGTCGCGGTCATGTCTTGCCTCCATCGGGTTACAGCGTCGGCAGCACCCCGCCCGCAGGCCGGGGCGTGGCGTCCACAAGGGGCTGCAGCAGCATGCGCACGAGGCTCCGCTCGCGGGCGTCGCGCAGGCAGGTCAGGCCGATCGTCATCGCCTCGTGTCCATCCGCCGGCCGCGCGCGGGCGGTGCCGAACAGTCGGTCCCACACGGCCAGGTTGAAGCCGAAGTTGGTCGAGTGCTCGTCGCGCCGGATCGAGTGGTGGATCCGGTGCATGTCGGGGGTGACCAGCAGCAGGCGCAGCGCCCGGTCGACGCGCTCCGGCAGCCGGGCGTTCGCGTGGTTGAACATCGCCATCGCGTTGAGCACGACCTCGAAGGCCACCACGGCCGCGGCCGGGGCGCCGATCGCGGCGACGACGCCGCACTTGATCGCGAGCGAGAGCAGGATCTCGACGGGGTGGAAGCGCAGCCCGGTCGTCACGTCGAAGTCCGTGTCCGCGTGGTGGACCCGGTGCAGCCGCCACAGCATCGGAACGGCATGGAACAGCACGTGCTGGAAGTAGACGGCGAGGTCGAGCAGCACGACGGCCGCCAGGAACTTCGCCGCGTACGGAAGCGCGACGGCGTTGAGCAGGCCCCAGCCCTGCGACGAGGATGCGAGCGCCACCGCGACCGCGGCGCCCGGAGCCGCCACGCGCACGACGGCGGCATCGAGCACGACCAGGGCCAGGTTGTGCGGCCAGCGCTCGCGGCGCCGGAACCGCTGCGCTCGGCACGGCCGCCGCGCCTCCCACAGCGCGACCGCGGCGAACACGCCGGCGAACGCGCCGAGGCGCAGCAGAGGTTCGATCGCGAGCAACGCGTCGGCCGACATCGGACCCTCCTCCCCGTCGCGCGGCCGTGGTACGCTGCGGGACAGGCGATCGTGTATTCAATCGATCAATTGAATACTATCCGCGGAGGACCGTGGTGTCAAGTCCCGTCAACCCCAAGCGCGAGATCTTCGCCAGCCTGGCGCGCATCGGCACGGCGCTGTCGAGCCCCGTCCGGCTGGACCTGATCGAACTGCTGGCGCAGGGCGAGCGCAGCGTCGACGAGCTCGCGAGACTGACCGGCACGAGCGTCGCCAACACCTCGCAGCACCTGCAGAAGCTGAAGCAGGCCGGCCTCATCGTCGGCCGCAAGGACGCCCAGTTCGTGCGCTACCGGCTGGCGGGCGACGAGGTCGTGGCGCTGTTCCGCGCGCTCGGCATCGCCGGGCAGGCGTACCTGGCCGACGTCGACCGCATCGTCCGCACGTACCTCGACGCGAAGGACGAACTGGAGCCGGTGCCGGCGGGCGATCTCCTGGAGCGCGCGCGCAAGGGGCTCGTGACCGTGCTCGACGTGCGGCCGCCGCAGGAGTTCGCCGCGGGCCACGTTCCGGGCGCCGTCAACATCCCGGTCCACGAGCTCGAGCGGCGCCTGGCCGAGCTGCCGCGCCGCAGGGAGGTCGTCGCCTACTGCCGCGGGCCGTTCTGCCTGATGTCGTTCGACGCCGTGCAGCTGTTGCGCGCGAAGGGCTTGAAGGCGCGGCGCCTGCAGGACGGCATGCCGGAGTGGCAGCTCGCGGGATTGCCAACCGAACGGAGCTGAAGCGGGCGGTCGGCGGCGCGCGCTGCGCGGCACGGCGGGCGTTCCATGCTCGCGGCGAGCCGCAGCGGCGCGACGCGGCGATTCGCAGCCTAGGGCTCGACGGTCACGCCCTTCCAGAACGCGACGCGGCCCTCGATGTGTCGCGCCGCATCCGTCGTCGCCGGGTAGTACCACGCGGCGTCGCGGTTGACCGCGTCGCCAACCACCACGTCACAGTAGCTCGCCGTCCCCTTCCACGGGCACACGGTGTGCGTCGCGGAGTCGCGCAGGTACGCGCGGTTCACGCTGGCGGCGGGAAAGTAGTGGTTGCGCTCGACGACGACCGTGTCGCCGGACTCGGCGATCACGGCGCCGTTCCACGTGGCGCGCGGCATGGAAGGCCGGGCCGGCGACGCTACGTGCGGATCTGGCCCGACCCCAGCACGACCCACTTCTGGCTGGTGAGCCCCTCGAGCCCGACCGGGCCGCGCGCGTGCAGCTTGTTGGTCGAGATGCCGATCTCGGCGCCCAGCCCGTACTCGAAGCCGTCGGCGAAGCGCGTCGACGCGTTGACCATCACCGAGCTCGAGTCGACCTCGCGCAGGAAGCGCATCGCGTGGCCGTAGTCCTGCGTGACGATCGCGTCGGTGTGCTGCGAGCCGTAGCGGGCGATGTGCGCGATCGCGTCGTCCAGCGTGTCGACGATCCGCACGGCGAGGATCGGCGCCAGGTACTCCGTGTACCAGTCGTCCTCGGTCGCGGGCTTCATCGACGGCACCAGCGCGCGCGAGCGCTCGCAGCCGCGCAGCTCGACGCCCTTGCCGGCGTAGATCCCGCACAGGGGCGGCAGCACGCGCGCCGCGACGTCGGCGTGCACGAGCAGCGTCTCCATCGTGTTGCACGGCGAGTAGCGCTGCGTCTTCGCGTTGTCGGCGATGCGGATCGCCATCGCGACGTCGGCCGACGCGTCGACGAACACGTGGCAGACGCCGTCGAGGTGCTTGATCACCGGGACCTTCGCGTCGCGCGCGATCCGCTCGATCAGCCCCTTGCCGCCGCGCGGGACGACCACGTCGACGTGCTTTTCGTCGGCGATCAGGTGGCCGACGGCGGCGCGGTCGGTGGTGGCGACGACCTGAACGGCCTGCTCGGGCAGGCCCGCCTCGGCGAGGCCGCGGTGCACGCACGCGGCGATCGCGTGGTTGCTGTGGATCGCCTCGGACCCGCCGCGCAGGATCGTCGCGTTGCCGGACTTGAGGCACAGGCCGGCGGCGTCGGCGGTCACGTTGGGCCGCGACTCGTAGATGATGCCGACCACGCCCAGCGGCACCCGCATGCGCCCGACCTGGATGCCGGTCGGCCGGTAGGTGAGGTCGGTGATCTCGCCGACGGGGTCCGGCAGCGCCGCGATCTGCGCGAGCCCGTCGGCCATCGCCTGCACGGACTTCGCGGTGAGCGTCAGCCGGTCGACGAACGCCGGGTCCTGCCCGGCCGCCTTCGCGGCGGCGACGTCCTCGGCATTGGCGGCGATGAGCCGCGCCTCGTCGGCGCGCAGCGCCGCGGCGATTGCCGTGAGCGCCCGGTTCCTGGTTCCGGTGTCGGCGCGCGCGAGCTCGCGCGCCGCGGCGCGTGCCGCCGCGCCGACGGCGCGCATGTACGCCGCGACGTCGGCGACGTCGCCCAGGCCGGGAATCGCGAGATTGGTCATCCGCGCATTCTAGCGCGCAGGCCGCGGGAGGCGCGCCGGCCCGGAAAATGGGGAAACAGGGGAAAAAAAGGAGTCAGGCTCGGTTTCGAAAAAAGGAGCCAGGCTCGGTTTCCGAGGCTCGGTGTCCGCGCGTTATGCGGAAACCGAGCCTGGCTCCCTTTTTCCCCGCGGGGCCGTTTCTTGCCGCGGGTCAAACCGGGCCCCGGCGGTCCGGTCGAGAATCGGAACGAGGACACCGCCGCGATGGCGGCGGGCCGGGGTCGGCCGACCACGAGGAGGGACGACATGCTAGTCCGCGACCGCATGAGCGCGCATCCGGTGACGATCCGCAGCGACGCCGACTACAAGGCGGCGCTAGAGTTGATGCAGGAGCACGACCTGCACCACGTGCCGGTGCTCGACGAGCACGGGACGCTCGTCGGCATCGTCGCGGAGCGCGACCTGCTGCTGGCCGCGTCGCAGCACCTGCAGTCGACGATCGAGGTGGGCGAGGTCATGCACCGCGACGTGGCCACCGCGACGCGCGACATGCCGATCGCCGAGGCCGCGGCGCTGATGGTCGACCGCCGGATCGGCGGCCTGCCGGTGGTCGACGCCGGGCAGCACGTCGTCGGCGTCATCACCGAGACCGACATCTTCCGCGCGTTCGTCGACATGCAGCACCGGCTCGACGGCGCGGAGCGGCACCGGCACACGCGCTGACGCGGTACGATCCGCAGCGCACGCGCGCCGCCGGCGCGCGAGTCAGGAGGCAGCAGGATGACCTACGAGCGGCTGGATGCGCGCCTCGACGGCGCGGTGGCGACGATTGCGCTCAACCGTCCCGAGAAGGGCAACGCGCTCGACCTGCCGATGTGGCACGAGTTACGCGCGGCGATGCGCTGGCTGGACGAGACCCCCGAGGCGCGGGTGGGCGTGCTCACCGGCCACGGCAACCACTTCACGACCGGCATCGACCTCGGAGCGCTGGCGGCGGTGGGCGCGAAGGTCGCCGACCCCTGCGACGGCCGCGCGCGCGAGAAGCTGCGCAACCTGATCCTCGAGCTGCAGGACGCGTTCACGGCGATCGAGCGCTGCCGCAAGCCGGTGATCGCCGCGATCCACGGCGCCTGCATCGGCGGCGGCGTCGACCTCGTCACCGCCTGCGACCTGCGCTACTGCTCGGCCGACGCCGTGTTCTCGGTGCGCGAGATCGACCTCGGCATGACGGCCGACGTCGGCACGCTGCAGCGGCTGCCGAAGCTCGTCGGCGAGGGCATGGCACGCGAGCTCGCCTACACGGGCCGCACCGTCGACGGCGCCGAAGCGCAGGCGCTGCGCCTCGTCAACCGCTGCTTCGACACGAAGTCCGAGCTGCTGGCCGGCGTGCGCGAGATCGCCGCGGCCGTCGCCGCCAGGTCGCCGCTCGCGATCCGCGGCACCAAGGAGATGATCACCTACGCGCGCGACCACACGGTCGCCGACGCGCTCAACTACGTCGCGACGTGGAACGCCGCGATGCTGCTGTCGGCCGACCTGCCGGAGGCGATGACCGCGGCGCGGGAGAAGCGGGCGCCGAAGTTCCGCGACTGAAATTGGGGTCAGAGCTGTAATACTGGCGCCGGGAAGCGTCGAGCACGTGCGACGGGGTGTATCGGCGCCTGTATTACAGCTCTGACCCCAATTTCAGCGTCCGCACGCCCCCCTCGGCCCCCACCAGGATCACGTCGGCGCCGCGCCGCGCGAACAGCCCGACGGTCACGACCCCGGGGATCTGGTTGAGCGTCGTCTCCAGCGCGACCGGATCGGTGATCGACAGCCCGGACACGTCGAGGATCACGTTGCCGTTGTCCGTCGTGAAGCCCATCCGCCACGCCGGCTGCCCGCCCAGGTGGACGAGCTCGCGCGCGACGTAGCTTCGCGCCATCGGGATCACCTCGACCGGCAGCGGGAACTTCCCGAGCACCGGGACCAGCTTCGACGCGTCGACGATGCAGACGAACTTGCGCCCGACCGCCGCGACGATCTTCTCGCGCGTCAGCGCGCCGCCGCCGCCCTTGATCATCGCGCCGTGCCCGGTGACCTCGTCGGCGCCGTCGACGTAGACGGGCACGTCGGCGACGTTGTTGAGCTCCTCGACCTCGATTCCGTGCGCGCGCAGCCGCTCGGTGGACTTGACCGAGCTCGACACGGCGCCCTTGATCCGGCCCTTGATCTTCGCCAGCTCGTCGATGAAGAAATTGGCGGTCGAGCCGGAGCCGACGCCGATCCACGCGCCCGGGACCACGTACTTGAGCGCTTCCCTGGCCACTGCCTGCTTCAGCTCGTCCTGCGTCATGTCCCGGTGTCCTCGCTGCGATCGGCCGATTCTACGCCGCGCGCGCCGCCGGCCGCAGGCGGCGGATGCCGTGCATCGCCGCCACCAGCCCTGCGCCGGCCGCCACACCCACCAGCGCGTCCGCGACGAGCGGCCCGAGCGTCGCGGCGCCCGGCCAGCCGCCGGCCGCCGAAACCGCGCCCTCGATCGCGTGGTGCAGCGGCGCGATGCCGTGGACGAGGATGCCGCCGCCGACGAGGAACATCGCGGCGGTGCCGGCGATCGCCAGGGCCTTCATCAGCCACGGAGCGGCGCGGAGAATCGCGGCGCCGGCGGCGCGCGCGATCCGTGCCGGGGCGCCGTCGCCCGCGCGCGCGCGCAGGTACAGCCCCGCGTCGTCGAGCTTGACGATGCCGGCGACGAGGCCGTAGACGCCGACGGTCATCAGCGCGGCGATGCCGACGAGCACGCCGACCCGCGTGGGCAGCGGCGCCGCGGCGACCGTCCCGAGCGCGATGACGACGATCTCCGCCGACAGGATGAAGTCGGTGCGCACCGCACCCTTGATCTTCGCCCGCTCGAACGCGACCAGGTCCGCCGCCGGGTCCGCCAGTGCGTGCGCCAGCGCGTCGTGCGCCGCCGCGCGCGCGGCGGGTCCCTGCAGGAACCGGTGCGCCAGCTTCTCGAAGCCCTCGTAGCACAGGAACGCGCCGCCGATCATCAGCAGCGGCACGATCGCCCAGGGTGCTGCCGCGCTGATCGCGAGCGCGGCGGGGACGAGGATCGCCTTGTTGACCGCGGAGCCCTTCGCCACCGCCCAGACGACCGGCAGCTCGCGCTCGGCGCGCACGCCCGCGACCTGCTGCGCGTTGAGCGCCAGGTCGTCGCCAAGCACGCCGGCGGTCTTCTTCGTCGCGACCTTGGTGAGCACCGCGACGTCGTCGAGGACGCTCGCGATGTCGTCGAGCAGCGCGAGGAGGCCCGTCGCGGCCATGCGAAGCCCGTCGCCGCGTCAGCCGCGGCGGCCCGGGTTCGGCGGCGAAGGCGGCACGAACCCCGGCTTGTCCCAACCCACCCAGCGCTCGGCGTCGCCGTGCCAGCGCCGGCGGGCGTAGTGCGCGTCCCAGTACTCGCGGACGGAGAACGCGACGACGGGCGCCTGCCGCGCCGCGAACGGCTGCGACAGGTACGGCGCGGCGATCCAGCCGCGCGTGCGCCCGGCGACGACGTCGCACCAGCGGCCGTCGCCGGTGCAGCCGGCGACGTGCAGTGGCTCGCGCGCCGGCAGCCACGTGACGACCGGGAACATGCGGTCCGGGCCGGCGCGCACGTTGACGGCGTCACGCGTGTGCGCGAGCTGGGCGGACGCGGGGGACGCGAGCGCCAGCAGCAGCGCGGCGACCCACGGCCAGGCGGCGATCGACTTCATCGGCGCGGACTCTACCACGCGCCGGCCGGCCGGCCGCTCATTCGTCGGACAGGCGTCCGTTGCGCGAGAGCAGCACCGCGATCGGCCGTGTTGCCGCGAACTCGGAGAACACGATCGCCATGACGGCGGTGACCGGCACGGCGAGGAACGCGCCGGACACGCCCCACAGTCCCGACCAGACGGTGAGGCTCACGAGGATCACGAACGGCGACAGGTTGAGCGAGTTGCCGAGCAGGTAGGGGTCGAGGAAGTTGCCGATGACGAACTGCACGACGAAGAGCCCCGCGAGGAGCGTCAGCACGATGCCGAAGTCGCCGAACTGGACGATCGCCATCGCGACCGGCAGGGCCACCGCGAGGAACGAGCCGATGTACGGGACGTAGTTGAACAGGACCATCAGCATCGCCCAGAACGCCGCGAATTCGAGGCCGTACAGCCACATGAGGCCGAACGAGAGCACGCCCTGCAGGAAGCCCAGGAACGTCTTGAGTGCGAGGTAGGAGCCGACGCGCGCGTTGATGCTGTCGAAGAGCTGGCGGACCCGCGCGGCGTTGGCCGGTCCGCCGGCGATCCGGTCGACCTTGGCGGCGAACGCACGCTGCTCGAGCAGGAGGAACGCCACGTAGAGCAGGACGACGATCACGCCGCCGGCGATGGACGCGGCGACCGCCACGGACGAGCCGATCAGCGCCTGGAGGCTCACCTGCTCCAGGAAGATCTGCCGCAACGTGCCCCAGGTGGGCTCGTCCTCGACGCCGAAGCGCACGGCGAGCTGCTGGATCGCCGCGAGCAGCGTCGCCTGGTACTGCGGCGCGCGCGCGGCGACGCGGTCGAGGTTCGCCAGCGCGATGACGGCGACGAACGCCAGCGCGCCCGCCGCCAGCAGCACCGCCAGCGCGTAGCGCAGCTTCAGCGGCAGCGCGGGCCCGACGCCGGGGATCTTCGCCAGCAGGCGCGTGACGCCTACGATGACGAACGCGACGAGCGCCGCCAGCACGACCGGCACGAAGACGCCCTTGCCCACGTGCAGCACCCAGCCGCCCATCAGCGCCAGTGCGCTGCCGAGCACGAACGCCTGCAGGCGCGCGTGCGCGCCCGGCGGCGGCGCGGTCACAGCAGGACGCGGCGAAAGTCCGCGAGCACGGCAGCGAGAAACGCGGTGAAGCGCGCGGCGGCCGCGCCGTCGATCACGCGGTGGTCGTACGACAGCGACAGCGGGAGCGTCAGGCGCGGCACGAACTCGCGGCCGTTCCAGACCGGCTTCGTCGCGCTCTTCGACACGCCGAGGATCGCGACCTCGGGCGCGTTGATGATCGGCGTGAACGCCGTCCCGCCGATGCCGCCGAGCGAGCTGATCGAGAAAGAGCCGCCCTGCATGTCGGCGGGGCCGAGCTTGCCCTCGCGCGCCCTGGCCGACAGCGCGCCCATCTCGCGCGCGATCTCCAGCACGCCCTTGCGGTCGGCGTCCCTGACCACCGGCACGACGAGACCGTTCGGGGTGTCGGCGGCGAAGCCGACGTGGAAGTACCGCTTGCGCACGAGGGTCTCGCCGTCGAGCGAAGCGTTGAAGTCGGGAAACTTCGCGAGCGCCGCCACCGCCGCCTTGATCAGGAACGCGAGCATCGTCAGCCTGACGCCGGCCTTCGCGTGCTCCTCGTTGAGGCGCACCCGCAGCGCCTCGAGATCCGTGATGTCCGCCTCGTCGAACTGCGTGACGTGCGGGATCATCACCCAGTTGCGCGCGAGGTTGGCGCCCGAGATCCTGCGAATCCGCGACAGCGGGACGGCCTCGACCGGGCCGTACTTCGCGAAGTCGACCTTCGGCCACGGCAGGAGGTCGAGCCCGCCGCCGCCGGTTGCGGCGCCGGCCGCACCGGTCATGACGCCCTTCACGAACGCCTGCACGTCTTCCTGCCGTATCCGCGCGTTCGGGCCGGTGCCGGTGACGCGCGCGAGGTCGACGCCCAGTTCGCGCGCGAACTTGCGCACCGACGGCGACGCGTGCGCGGCGCGGAAGGCCTCGTCGTCGGCCCTCACCCCCGACCCCTCTCCCGCAAGCGGGAGAGGGGGGGAGGCCTGCGCTGGCGCCGCCGGCGAAGCGAGTGGCGCCGCCGCGTCCACTGCGCTCCCTCTCCCGCCTGCGGGAGAGGGCTGGGGTGAGGATGCGTCGACCGCCCCGACCGTGCTCCCTCTCCCGCCTGCGGGAGAGGGCTGGGGTGAGGGTGCCGCCGCGGCGGCAGCCGCCGCCAGCACCAGCACCACCGCGCCTTCGCTGACCTTGTCGCCGACCTTCAGCCGCACCTCGCGCACGATGCCTGCGGCCGGCGACGGCACGTCCATCGTCGCCTTGTCGGACTCCAGCGTGACCAGCGAGTCGTCGGCCGCGACCGCGTCGCCCGCCTTGACGAGGACCTCGATGACCGGGATGTCGTGGAAGTCGCCGATGTCCGGGACCTTCACCTCGATCGTGCTCACTTCGAAACCCCTTTCACAGGAGGCGCAGAGACGCCGAGGAAATCCCCAAAGGCCTTCTCTGCGCCTCTGCGCCTCTTTGTGCAAACGCCGCTTACACCGTCCACGGCGCCGGCTTCTCGGGATCGAGGCCGTACTTCGCGATCGCCTCGGCGACCCTGGCCGCGGGAATCTCGCCGTCGTCGGCGAGCGCCTTCAGCGCCGCGACCGCCACGTGCTGCGCGTCGACCTCGAAGAACCGGCGCAGCTTCGCGCGCGTGTCGGAGCGGCCGAAGCCGTCGGTGCCCAGCACGACGTAGCGGCGCGGCACCTGCGCGCGGATCTGCTCGGCGAAGAGGCGCATGTAGTCGGTGGCGGCGATCACCGGGCCGCGCGTGCCGTCGAGGCACGCCTGCACGTGCGAGCGTCGCGGCGGCTCCGCCGGATGCAGCGTGTTCCAGCGCGCCACGGCGTAGCCGTCGCGGGCGAGCTCGGTGAACGACGGGCAGCTCCACAGGTCCGCCGCGACGCCCCAGTCGGCGGCGAGCAGGTCGGCGGCGGCGATCACCTGCCGCAGGATCGTGCCCGAGCCCATGAGCTGCACGCGCGGCGCCCCCGCGTCGCCGCCGGCGCGCAGCCGGTACATCCCCTTGAGGATGCCGGCCTCCGCCCCCTCCGGCATCGCCGGGTGCGCGTAGTTCTCGTTCATCAGCGTGATGTAGTAATAGACGTCCTGCTGCTCCGCGTACATCCGGCGCATGCCGTCCTGCACGATCACCGCCACCTCGTAGCCGAACGTCGGGTCGTACGAGATGCAGTTCGGCACGACGGCCGACATGATCTGCGAGTGCCCGTCCTCGTGCTGCAGGCCCTCGCCGTTCAGCGTCGTCCGGCCGGCGGTGCCGCCCAGCAGGAAGCCGCGCGCGCGCATGTCGCCGGCCGCCCACGCGAGGTCGCCGACGCGCTGGAAGCCGAACATCGAGTAGAAGATGTAGAAGGGGATCATCGGCACGCCGTGCGTCGAGTACGACGTCGCGGCGGCCATCCAGTCGCACATGCCGCCGGCCTCGTTGATGCCCTCCTGCAGGATCTGGCCGTGCTTGTCCTCCCGGTAGAACATCAGCTGGTCGTGGTCCTGCGGCGTGTACAGCTGCCCCTGCTGGTTCCAGATGCCGAGCTGGCGGAACATCCCCTCCATGCCGAACGTGCGCGACTCGTCGGGGACGATCGGCACGACGTGGGGCCCCAGGCTCTTGTCGCGCACCAGCACCTGCAGGATCTGCACGAACGCCATCGTCGTCGAGACCTCGCGGTCGTCGGTGCCCTTCAGGAAGCGCTCGAACGCGGACAGCGGCGGCACCGGCAGCGGCGCCGCCGAGCGCCGCCGGGCCGGCAGGTAGCCGCCCAGCGCCTGCCGGCGCGCGTGCATGTACTCGAGCTCCGGCGAGCCCTCGGGGAAGTTGACGAACGGGATCTCGTCGAGCCGGTCGTCCGGCACCGGGATCCCGAAGCGGTCGCGGAAGCGCTTCAGCGACTCCGGCGACATCTTCTTCTGCTGGTGCGTGATGTTCTGCGCCTCGCCGGAGCTGCCCATCCCGTAGCCCTTGATGGTCTTGGCGAGGATCACCGTCGGCTGGCCCTGGTGGGTGGCCGCCATGTGGAACGCCGCGTAGATCTTGTGCGTGTCGTGGCCGCCGCGGTTCAGGTGCCAGATCTCGTCGTCCGACCAGTCGGCGACGAGCGCCTTCAGCTCCGGCGTGTTGAAGAAGTGCTCGCGCACGTACGCGCCGTCCTTGCTCTTGAACGTCTGGTACTCGCCGTCGACGCACTTCATCATCCGCTTCATCAGGATGCCCTTGCGGTCGCGCGCGAACAGCGCGTCCCAGTGCGTCCCCCAGATGACCTTGATCACGTTCCAGCCGGCGCCGCGGAAGTCGCTCTCGAGCTCCTGGATGATCTTGCCGTTGCCGCGCACCGGCCCGTCCAGCCGCTGCAGGTTGCAGTTGACGACGAAGATCAGGTTGTCGAGGTTCTCGCGCGAGGCCATGCCGATCGCGCCCATCGACTCCGGCTCGTCCATCTCGCCGTCGCCCATGAACGCCCACACCTTGCGCCCCTCGGTCTCGCCGAGGCCGCGGTCCTGCAGGTACTTCATGAACCGCGCCTGGTAGATCGCCATCAGCGGCCCCAGCCCCATCGACACGGTCGGGAACTGCCAGAAGTCGGGCATCAGCCACGGGTGCGGGTACGACGAGATGCCCTGGCCGTCGACTTCCTGCCGGTAGTTGTCGAGCTGCTCCGCGGTGAGCCGGCCCAGCATGAACGCGCGCGCGTAGACGCCGGTCGCCGAGTGCCCCTGCACGAACACGAGGTCGCCGCCGTGCTCGTCGGTCGCCGCGCGCCAGAAGTGGTTGAAGCCGACGTCGTAGAGGTCGGCCGCCGACGCGAAGCTCGCGATGTGGCCGCCGACGTTCGTGTGCTTGTTCGCGCGCAGCACCATCGCCATCGCGTTCCAGCGCACGTACGAGCGGATCCGGTGCTCGATCTCCGGGTCGCCCGGCAGGCGCGGCTGCGCGTCGGTGGGGATCGTGTTGATGTACTGCGTGTTGGCGGAGAACGGCAGCCAGGCGCCGCGCTGGCGCGCCGCGTCGATCAGTTGCTCGATCAGCCAGTGCGCGCGGTCGGGCCCCTCGGCGCTCATCACCCCCGCGAGCGCGTCAAGCCACTCGCGGGTCTCCTGCGGATCCGGGTCTGGCTTCATCGCATCCTCCCTGCGGCGCGGGATCGCCGCGCCGGCACGCCGGTGGTCGGAAATTCTAGGCGGGGGTTCCCGCCGTGTATTGCCGCACCGCGCAAGCGCCGGGCGGCGTTCCTCCGGTGCCGCCCCCGATCCGGCGGGCGACGGAGGAGATTACCATCTGATGGAAACGATTTCCATCTTACCCGGCCCGCGAGCGCCGGGACCGGCCGAGCAGGGCGACCGCGGCGATCGTGCTCACCACGACGCAGGCGGCAAAGCCGGTCCGGTAGCTGCCGGTCAGGCCCGCCAGGCCGGCGAAGGCGAGCGGGCCGGCGACCACGCCGCCGAAGGTGACGAAGCCCGAAGCCCCGGTCACGGCGCCGGCCGTGCCGGCGGGCGCGCGCCGGGCGAGCTCGGCGAGCTGGACGCCGTTCCAGCCGATGGCGGACGCCCCGTAGACGGCGGTCAGCGGCAACAGCAGCCACGCCGGCCACGCCGGGCCTGCCGAGGCGAGCAGGATCCCGCTCGCGGCGGCGATCCCGCCGATCAGCGCCAGCGTCGAAAGCGGCGGCAGCCACCGGTCGGCGACGACGCCCCAGAAGATACGGCCGGCTACAGCGCTGGTTGTAGCGCAAGTGAGCGCTAACCCCGCCGAGATGAGAGTCCACTGCAGCGCGTCGGCCAGGTACGTGACGAGGAAGCTCGTCAACGACACCTGGACCGCCGCGAACGCGAACCCGACCAGCGACAGTTCCCGCAATGCGGGCGACGCCATCACCGTCCGCAGCGGCGCCACGACCGCGGCGAGCGAGAACGCGGCGGCAGGCGCGTGCGGGCGGTCGAGCGACTTGCGGGTCGGCTCGGCGCCGAGGGCGACGGCGAGCCCGGCCAGGGCCACCGCGACGAACGCGACGCGCCAGCCCGCAACGAGCGCCAGGCCGGGCATCACGGCGCCGGCCAGCGCGATGCCGCCGGGCACGCCGGTCTGCTTGATCGAGAACGTCAGCGCCATCCGCTCGACCGGTGTGGTCCGGACGAGGATCTCCGACGATGCCGCCGTGATCGGGCCGTAGCCGATGCCCATCGCGAAGGCCGCGGCCGCCAGCAGCGGCGCCGCGCTCGGCGGCAGCAGCGCGACGGCGCCGACGCCGGCCGCGCACAGCAGCACGCACACCTGCGAGACGCGGATCGCTCCGTAGCGGGCGATGAACTCGCCGCACGCGAGGCTGCCCAGCATCGCGCCCGCGTACATCAGGCTGACGAACACGCCGATCCACTTCGGCGTGACGGCGAGGTCGGCGGCGAGTGCGGGCGCCAGCACGGCCGGCGCGGCCGACGTCAGCGCCGTGAACACCTGGATCGCGAGGGTGGCGACGAGCGCGACCTGCGCCGTCCGCGCGGCGGCTCCGCCCATCTACGCCGGCGTCGGCGCGTCCCGCCTGCCGGGCGCGAGGCGCACGGGCGTCGCGATCGCGTCGACGACGAGGTCGTGCGCCGCGGCCGGGACCTGCGGCACCAGCTGCGCCTCGAAAGCGCCCGCGATGCGCGCGGCGTCCGGGGCGAGCAGCGCGAGCAGCCGGTCGTAGTAGCCGCCGCCGTACCCCAGCCGGCGGCCGGTCGCATCGAACGCCACGCCGGGGACGAGCACGAACTCGACGGCCGTGAGGTCGACGCGCGGCAGTTCCGGCCGCGGCTCCGGAATGCCGCGGTAGCCGGGTGCGGTGTCGCGCGCGACGTCGGCGACGGCGTGCAGGTCGAGCATCCGCGTGGCACCGTTCACGCGCGGCAGCGCCACGACCTTGCCGGCGGCCAGCGCCACGTCGATGAGCGGGCGCGTGTCCCACTCGCTGCGGAAGGGGAGGGGTCAGGAGCGGCATGCGCGCCTGCCCAAAGGAGGCAATGCGACGACGCGCTCGACGATGGCCTTCGACGCCGCCGCGCGCAACGCGGGATCGAGGGCGTCGCGCGCGGCGAGCACGCGCTCGCGCAGCGCGCGCTTCGCCTCGCGCAGCGCGGGACCGGAAGCGCGCTCGTGTCGTGCGTCGATTCCATCGGGACCCTCCATGGTAAGCGGTCCGGAGCGCTTTTTTGCGCGTCACTTATAATGCCACGTCCACGCCCGCGAGGCCTTGCGCGATGCAGCACGAGGCCGCCATTGAGCATCCATGAAGAACTCGTTCCAGTTCCACCGCGATCGCCGCGCGGCGCTGCTCGCGCTTCCATGCGTGCGCAGCGGCGGCGGTTTTCGCGCTCGTGCCCACCGCGCCCGAAGCGGTGCGCAACCGCGACCCGTATTACCCGTATCGTCCGGACAGCTACTTCTACTACCTCACGGGCTTCGCGGAGCCCGAGGCCGTCATGGCGCTGGTCGCGAACGGCGACGGCGACCGCCACATCCTGTTCTGCCGCCCGAAGAACGAGGAGCGCGAGATCTGGACGGCTTTCGCTACGGCCCGGACGCCGCGCGCGAGATCTTCGGCTTCGACGAGGCGTATCTGATCGACGACTCGATGCCAGATGCCCGACCTCGCGTCGGACCGGCCCGCGCTCTACACGCCGCTCGGCCTCTACGAGCCGTGGGACCGGCGCATCGCCACGCGTCCTGAACGGAAAGTGCGCGCGCGCGCGTGCGCACCGGCGTGGCGGCGCCGGAGGAGGTCGTCGACGTGCGCGCGGCGCTCGACACGATGCGCCTCGTCAAGGACGTGCACGAGATCGACCTGATGCGCGAGGCCGCGCGATCCGCAGCCGCGCGCACCGGCGCGCGATGGCCCGCACGCGGCCCGGCTGGTTCGAGTACCAGGTCGAGGCCGAGCTCGTGCACGAGTTCCTGCGCCACGGCGCGCAGGCGGTCGCGTACCCGTCGATCGTCGCGTCCGGCCCCAACGCGTGCGTGCTGCACTACCGCGACAACAACCGCGAGATGGGCGACGGCGAGCTGCTGCTGATCGACGCCGGCTGCGAATACCAGGGCTACGCGTCCGACATCACGCGCACGTTCCCGGTGAGCGGCAGGTTCAGCGGCCCGCAGAAGGACGTCTACGAGCTCGTGCTCGCGTCGCAGCTCGCGTGCCTCGACGCCGTGAAGCCGGGCGCCGACTTCCACGACTACCACAAGGTCGCCGAGCGCGTGCTCGCGCAGGGCTACATCGACCTCGGCCTGTGCAAGGGCACGCTCGACGAGGTGCTGGAGAGCGGCGCGTACAAGCAGTTCTACATGCACCGCGCCGGCCACTGGCTCGGCATGGACGTGCACGACGCCGGCCTCTACCGGGTGAAGGGGGCGTCGCAGAAGCTCGTGCCGGGCATGGTGCTCACCGTCGAGCCCGGCACGTACATCCGGCCCGCCGCGAACGTGCCCGAGCGCTTCTGGAACATCGGCGTGCGCATCGAGGACGACGTGCTCGTCACGGCGACCGGGCACGAGAACCTCACGGCCGCCGCGCCGAAGTCCGTCGCCGCCGTGGAGGAAGCCTGCCGGCGTTGAGCCGCGCATCCGCGGCGCCCGCTGCCTCGCCGCCTCCCCGTTACGGGCCGCCTGATGGATCCGTTGCGTGATGCATGACGTCGCGATCGTCGGCGCGGGCCCCGTCGGCGGCACGCTCGCGCTGGCGCTCGCCGACGCCGACCTCGACGTCGTCGCGCTCGACGCGCGCGCGCCGGGCGCCACGCTGCGCGGCGACCGCTCGCTCGCGCTGTCGCACGGCGCGCGGCTCATCTTCGAGCGGCTCGGCGTCTGGCCGCGGCTCGCCGACACGGCAGGCGCGCTGTCGCCGATCCTCGCCATCGACATCTCGCAGGCGGGCGGCTTCGGCGCGGCGCGCCTGACCGCCGCCGAGCAGGGGCTGCCGGCGCTCGGCTACGTCGTCTCGTACGTCGCGCTGCAGCCCGCGATCGACGCCGAGCTCGCGCGCACGCGCACCGCGATCGAATACGGCGCGCAGTCGGCGGGCGTCGGCGGCACGCCGGCGTACGCGCGGATCGAGATCGGCGCCGCGCGCGGCGCGCTGACCGCGCGCGGCTCGCCGTCGTGGCCGACGGCACCGGCGCCGCGGTCGCCGGCGTCGCCCGCGAGCGGCGCGACTACGGGCAGGTCGCGCTGCTCGCCAAGATGACGCACCGCGCGCCGCATCATGGCGTCGCCTACGAGCGCTTCACGCCGGACGGACCGGTGGCGCTGCTGCCCGAGGGCGACCACTACGGGCTCGTCTGGACGATGCCGCCGGCCGCGGCGGAGCGCACGCTCGCGCTGCCCGACGCGCGGTTCCTCGCCGAACTCGCCGCGCACTTCGGTTCGCGCGTCGACGGCTTCCGTGGCGTGCGCGACCGGACGACGTTTCCGCTGGCGCTCGAGTTCGCGCGGCCTGCCGCCACGGCGCGCTGCGTGCTGATCGGCAACGCCGCGCAGACGCTCCACCCGGTCGCCGGACAGGGCTTCAACCTCGGCGTGCGCGACGCCTGGGTGCTCGCGCAGACGATCGTCGAGCACGGCCGCGACGCGCTCGGCGGCCGCGCGATGCTGGCCGACTTCGCCGCGCGGCGGCGCACCGACCGCGCGGCAGGCATCGCGTTCACGCACGGGCTCACCAACGTCTTCGCGCCCGACTTCGCGCTCTGTCGTGGCCGCGCGGGCTGGCGCTCACTCTGCTCGATGCGCTGCCGCCGCCAAGCGCGCTTCACGCGCGATGCTCTTCGGCCTGCGCTGAACGCGCGAGCGCTCTTCGCGCTCGCGCGCGCGCGCGCGCGCGCACGCGTTCGCATGCCGCGTCGCGGCTCGCGCGCGCGACACGTCGGCAAAGCGCGGTATAATCGACCCGACGCGCGCGCACCGGTATAATCCGCTTTCCGCTTCTCCTTTCCACTTCGAGCTCCGTTCCCGATCGTGCGCATCGGCCCTCATCCGTTGCCGAACAACCTCGCCGTCGCGCCGATGGCCGGCGTCACCGACCGGCCGTTCCGGCAGCTGTGCCGGCGGCTGGGCGCGGGCTACGCGGTGTCGGAGATGGTCGCGTCAATCCGCGTCTGCGCGACACCGTCAAGTCGCGGCGGCGCGTCGACCACGCCGGCGAACCCGCGCCCGTCGCCGTGCAGATCGCTGGCGCGGATCCCGCGCTGATGGCCGACGCCGCACGCTACAACGTCGCGCACGGCGCGCAGATCGTCGACATCAACATGGGGTGTCCGGCGAAGAAGGTGTGCAACGCCGCCGCCGGCTCGGCGCTGCTCGCCAACGAGCCGCTGGTCGCCGCCATCGTCGCCGCCGTCGTGCGCGCGGTCGAGGTGCCCGTCACGCTCAAGATCCGCACCGGGACGCATCCGGGCGCGCGCAACGCCGTCGCGATCGCGCGCATCGCCGAGGACGCGGGTGTCGCCGCGCTGACCGTCCACGGCCGCACGCGCGCGTGCGCGTTCGTCGGACCCGTCGAGTACGACACCATCGCCGCGGTCAAGCGCGCGGTGCCCATCCCGGTGATCGCCAACGGCGACATCGGCAGCCCCGCACAGGCGCGGGCCGTGCTCGCGCGCACGGGCGCCGACGCCGTGATGATCGGCCGCGCGGCGCAGGGCCGGCCGTGGATCTTCCGCGAGATCGCGCACTTCCTCGCGACCGGCGCGCAGCTGCCGCCGCCGACGGTGGCCGAGGCCCGCGCGCTCGTCCTGGCGCACCTGACCGACCACTACGCGTTCCACGGCGAGCTCACCGGCGTGCGCACCGCGCGCAAGCACCTCTCCTGGTACGCGCAGTCGCTGCCGGACGGGGAGGCGTTCCGCCGCGCGATGTGCGCGACCGAGACGCCCGCGGCGCAGCTCGCCGCGGTCGAGACGTACTTCGACCGGCTCGCGGCGGCCGGCGAGCGGCTTCCGCGGCGCGGCGCCGCCGGCGGGGCCGCGCGCCGAGCGCGCATGTCCTGCCGGGGCGGAGGAGGCCCTCGCGGCGTGACCAGAAGACAGAAACTGAACGGCAGCAGCGAAATCTGCCGCAGCGTCGACCGCTCGCTCGACGAGTACTTCGAGCGCCTCGACGGCGAGATGCCGACGGGCGTGTACGACATGGTCATCGGGCACGTCGAGCGCGCGCTGCTCGCCTCGATCATGGCGCGCGCCGACGGCAACCAGTCGCAGGCGGCGGAGATGCTCGGCATGAACCGCAACACGCTGCGCACGAAGCTCGTCAAGTACAAGCTGCTGTGACCGCCGTGGCCGCCCCCGTCACCCAGGCGCTGCTGTCGGTCTCGGACAAGACCGGCCTCGTCGACTTCGCGCGCGGCCTCGCCGCGCTCGGCATCGCGCTCCTTTCCACCGGCGGCACCGCGAAGGCGCTCGCCGACGCCGGGCTGCCCGTCACCGACGTCGGCAGCTACACCGGCTTTCCCGAGATGCTCGACGGCCGCGTCAAGACGCTGCACCCGAAGATCCACGGCGGCATCCTCGCGCGGCGCGACCTGCCGGAGCACGTCGCGGCGCTCGCCGCGCACGGCATCCCGGCCATCGACCTCGTCGTCGTCAACCTGTACCCGTTCCGGGAGACCGTCGCGAAGGCGGGCTGCACGCTCGAGGACGCCGTCGAGAACATCGACATCGGCGGGCCCTCGATGGTGCGCGCGGCGGCGAAGAACTGGCCGCACGTCGGCGTCGTCGTCGACCCTGCCGACTACGCGGGCGTGCTGGCCGAACTCGCGGCCCACGGCAACGCGCTGACCGCGGACACGCGCTTCCGGCTGATGCGCAAGGCGTTCGCGCACACCGCGTCCTACGACGGGGCGATCGCCAACTGGCTGACGGCCCGCGGTTCCGACGGCGTCGCGCAGGGCTGGCCGGACGCGTTCCACTTCGCCGGCGACAAGGTGCAGCAGATGCGCTACGGCGAGAACCCGCACCAGTCGGCGGCGTTCTACCGCGACGAGGCGCCGGCGGCCGGCGCGATCGCCACGTACCGGCAGCTGCAGGGCAAGGAGCTCTCCTACAACAACGTCGCCGACAGCGACGCCGCGTGGGAGTGCGTGAAGACGTTCGCCGAGCCCGCGTGCGTGATCGTCAAGCACGCCAATCCGTGCGGCGTGGCCATCGCCGCGACGCCGCTCGAGGCGTACCGCAAGGCGCTCGCCACCGATCCCACGTCGGCGTTCGGCGGCATCATCGCCTTCAACCGCCCGGTCGACGCGGCCACGGTCGAGGCGGTCGCCGCGCAGTTCCTCGAGGTGCTGATCGCGCCGGCGTACACCGACGACGCGCTCGCCGTCATCGCGAAGAAGGCCAACGTGCGCGTGCTGGAGGTCCCGCTGCCGGCGGGCGGCGGCGGCGCCAACGCGTGGGACGTCAAGCGCGTCGGCGGCGGCCTGCTCGTGCAGTCGCCCGACACCCGCAACGTCGACGCCGCCGAACTGAAGGTGGTCACGAAGCTCGCGCCGACGCCGGCGCAGATGACGGACCTGCTGTTCGCGTGGCGCGTGGCCAAGTACGTGAAGTCCAACGCGATCGTCTACTGCCGCGACGGGCAGACGCAGGGCATCGGCGCCGGCCAGATGAGCCGCGTGGACTCGACGCGCATCGCGGCGATGAAGGCCGCCAACGCCGGCCTGGCGCTCGCGGGCTCGGTCGTCGCCTCCGACGCGTTCTTCCCGTTCCGCGACGGCCTCGACGTCGTCGCCGACAACGGCGCCGTCGCGGTGATCCAGCCGGGCGGCAGCATGCGCGACGCCGAGGTGATCGCGGCCGCCGACGAGCGCGGCGTCGCGATGGTCTTCACCGGCGTCCGCCACTTCCGGCACTGATGCGCGCCGCGGAGCGCCTGGCGCTGATCATCGATCCCGTCGTGCATGAAGCCCTTGCACCGTCATCGGTGAACATCCTCGCGGCGGCGGCGGCAGGGAGCACGCGCTCGCATGGAAGATCGCGCAGAGCCCGCGCGTCGCGCGCGTGTTCGTGGCGCCCGGCAACGCGCCGGCACCGCGCGCGACAGGCGCTCGCCAACGTCCCGCTGACCGGCATCCCGGACCTCGTCGCCTTCGCGCGGCGCGTCCGATATCGCGCTCACCGTCGTCGGTCCCGAGGCGCCGCTCGCCGCGGGCGTGGTCGACGCCTTCCGCGAGGCGAACCTCGCCATCTTCGGCCCCACGCGCGCCGCCGCGCAGCTCGAAAGCTCCAAGGATTTCGCCAAGGCGTTCATGCAGCGCCATGGCCTGCCCACTGCGGAATACCGCACGTTCACGGACGCGCACGCCGCGCACGAGTACGTCGCGGAGCGCGGCGCGCCGATCGTGATCAAGGCCGACGGTCTCGCCGCGGGCAAGGGCGTGGTCGTCGCGACGACGCGCGCCGAGGCCGATGCCGCGATCGACGCGATGCTCGTGGACAACACGATGGGCGGCGCAGGCGCGCGCGTGGTCATCGAGGATTTCCTCGAAGGCGAGGAGGCGAGCTTCATCGTGATGGTCGACGGCCGCCACGTGCTGCCGCTCGCGTCGTCGCAGGACCACAAGCGTCTGCGCGACGGCGACAGGGGCCGAACACGGGCGGCATGGGCGCGTATTCGCCCGCGCCCGTGGTCACGCCCGCGCTGCACGCGCGCGCATCATGCGCGAGATCGTCTCGCCGGCCGTCGCGGCATGGCCGCCGACGGACTGCCCTACACGGGCTTTCTCTATGCCGGCGTGATGATCGACGCCGACGGACGCGCCGAAGGTCCTCGAGTTCAACTGCCGCATGGGCGACCCCGAGACGCAGCCGATCATGGCGCGCCTCAAGTCCGACCTCGTCGACCTCGTGCAGCACGCCGTCGACGGCACGCTCGACACGGTCGAGGCGGAGTGGGACCGGCGCGCGCCGCGCTCGGCGTCGTGCTCGCCGCCGCCGGCTATCCCGACGCGCCGCGCAAGGGCGCGCCGATCGGCGGCCTCGACCGCGTGACGGCGCAGCGCGCACCCGGACGTGCACGTGTTCCACGCGGGCACGGCGCTGCAGGACGGCCGCGTGGTGGTGAGCGGCGGGCGCGTGCGTCACGGCGCTGGGCGACTCGGTGCGCCTGGCGCAGCGCGCCGCGTACGCGGCAGTCGGCGACATCCGCGAGGGCATGCAGTTCCGCACCGACATCGGCCATCGCGCGGTCATCGCATGATCGCGCGCGCGCAAGACCTCACCCGCATCGGTCATCGCGCCTCGTCGTACGCCAGTCCGCGCCATGGACGTCGTTCGTCCGCCGCTACCTCACCGGCCTGCAGCAGCGCATCGTCGCGGGTCTCGAGG
Organism: Casimicrobiaceae bacterium; assembly: GCA_044223185.1. Classification (GTDB taxonomy): domain Bacteria; phylum Pseudomonadota; class Gammaproteobacteria; order Burkholderiales; family Casimicrobiaceae; genus VBCG01. Next base: position 41,500 of record JBGAMF010000010.1, read on the forward strand.
CGATCGACGGCCAGCCGTTCCGCCGCGACGAGTGGACGCGGCCGGAAGGCGGCGGAGGGCTTTCGCGGCTGATCGAGCACGGCAACGTGCTCGAGCGCGGCGGCGTGCTGTTCTCGCACGTGCTTGGCGATCGGCTGCCGCCGTCGGCCACCGCGCACCGGCCCGAGCTCGCCGGCCGCGCGTGGGAAGCGATGGGCGTGTCGCTGGTGCTGCACCCGCGCAACCCGTACGCGCCGACCGCGCACCTCAACGTGCGCTTCTTCGTCGCGCGGGGAGACGCCGAGCCCATCTGGTGGTTCGGCGGCGGCATGGACCTGACGCCGTACTACGGCTTCGCCGAGGACGCCGTCCACTTCCACCGCGCGTGCCGCGACGCGCTCGCGCCGTTCGGCGCCGACGTGCACGCGCGGTACAAGAAGTGGTGCGACGAGTACTTCTACCTGAAGCACCGCCGCGAGCCGCGCGGTGTCGGCGGCATCTTCTACGACGACCTGGCCGACGGCGGCTTTGCCCGCTGCTTCGCGCTGACGAAGAGCGTGGGCGACCACTTCCTGCCCGCGTACGCGCCGGTGCTCGCGCGCCGCAAGGACACGCCGTTCGGCGAGCGCGAGCGCGACTTCCAGCTCTACCGGCGCGGCCGCTACGTCGAGTTCAACCTCGTGTGGGACCGCGGCACGCTGTTCGGGCTGCAGTCGAACGGCCGCACCGAGGCGATCCTGATGTCGATGCCGCCGCTCGCGCAGTGGCGCTACGACTGGGCGCCCGCGCCGGGGACGCCGGAGGCGGCGCTGTACACGCAGACTTCCTGCCGCCGCGGGACTGGCTGGCATCGCCGCACGTGAGCGACGGCAGCAGGACGGCGACGCGCATCTCGTCGAGACGCAGCTCGGGTCCGACGCCGTGTTTTCCGGCAAGCTGCTCGAGGTGCGGCGCGACCGGGTCCGCCTGCCGGACGGCACCGAGGCCACGCGCGAGTTCGTCGTGCACCCGGGCGCGGTGCTCGTGGTTCCGGTGCTGGACGACGGCCGCCTCGTGCTCGAGCGGCAGTTCCGCTACCCGGTGCGGCGCGTGATGCTCGAGTTCCCCGCCGGCAAGATCGACGCGGGCGAGACGCCGCTCGCGATCGCGCAGCGCGAGCTCGTCGAGGAAGCCGGGTACACGGCGCAGAAATGGAAGAAGCTCGGCACGATCCACCCGGAGATCGGCTACTCGACCGAGTTCATCGACCTCTACGAGGCCACCGGGCTCACGCACGTCGGCCAGCGCCTCGACGAAGGCGAGTTCCTCGACGTGGTGACGCTCGCCGAGGACGAGCTCCTCGCGACGTACGACTGCGGCGGCCTCACCGACGGCAAGACGATCGCCGCGCTGTTCGCGTGGCGGCGCAGCCGCGGGAAGTGAGCGTGGCCGTGGTCGCACGCCGGCTCGTGGTCAGCGGCCGCGTGCAGGGCGTGGGCTTCCGGCACGCGACCCTCGAGGCCGCCCGCGCGCTCGGCGTCGCCGGCTGGGTGCGCAACCTTCCGGACGGCACCGTCGAGGCGTTCGCGCAGGGTGCCTCCGCCGAGGTCGAGCGCTTCGTCGCATGGTGCCGCCACGGACCGCCGCTCGCGCGCGTCGACGGCGTGGAAGTCGGCGACGCCGCGGTCGACGCCGACTGCACGCGCTTCGACTGGAAATTGGGGTCAGAGCTGTAATACTGGCGCCGCGTGGCGCCGTGCGAATCCAGAAGGTGTCCGGGCGCCAGCTGGTCTGACCCCAATTTCAGACTCGCATTCTGGCCGCGTGGCGCCGTGCGAATCCAGAAGGTGTCCGGGCGCCAGTATTACAGCTCTGACCCCAATTTCCAGGCGCCGACCGCGAACACGTCCTTCCACGCCGCGTACGACGCCGCGGCGATCCACGGCAGCGCCAGCAGCAGCCCGAGGCCGGACGTCGCGATGCCGATCGCGAGCAACACGAACGAGAACGCCGCGTAGGCGGCGAGCGCGGGGACGTTGCGCGCGAACGCGGCGAGCGACGTCGCGAACGCGCGCGCGAACGGCTCGCCGTCGAAGAGCGCCGCCATCGGCACGAACGTGACCGGCAGCGACGCGGCCACGCCGGCCGCGTAGATCACGGCGATCGCCCCGGCCGACAGCTGCGCCGCGTCGGGCAGCGGCAGCAGCACGTTCACGCCGGCGACGCTCCACGCGACGATCGCCTCGACCGCGAGCGGCACGAGGCCGCCGGCGACGACGGCCGCCTGCGCCGGCAGCGGCGCGGCGAACACGGCGACGAGGTGCATCGAGCGCGGCCGGTCCCCGCGGTCGGCGGCGAGGCTCGCGTAGAGGAGCCCGCAGGCAAGCAGCGGCGCCAGCACGTGCGCGGCCACGGCGCCCGCGACCGGCACCTGCTCCAGCACGACGCTCGCGACGACGACGGCCAGTGCGAACGCGCAGAACGTCAGCGGGCCGCGCCGCCACAGGCGCATCGCCACGGAGAACCACTCGAGCGCGTGCGCCGCCGGCACCGTGCGCGGCACGCGCGTCGGCGGAACGGACGCCGGGGGTGCTTCGCTCACCGTGGTCGATGCCTGCGGGCCGGCGCCGGCGCCCCGGTCATGCGGCCTCGCCCAGGTAGGCTTCGCGCACCTTCGGGTCGTGCAGCAGCGACGCGGAGTCGCCTTTCAGCGTGATCTCGCCCGACTCCATCACGTAGCCGCGCCGGCTGACTTCCAGCGCGAGCTTCGCGTTCTGCTCGATCAGCAGGATCGTGACGCCCTCGCGCGACACCGCGACGACGGTCTCGAACACCTTCTGCACCATCAGCGGCGCCAGCCCCATCGACGGCTCGTCGAGCAGCAGGAGCTTCGGCCGCGACATCAGCGCGCGGCCCATCGCGAGCATCTGCTGCTCGCCGCCGGAGAGCGTGCCGGCCGTCTGCCGGCGCCGCTCCTTCAGGCGCGGGAACAGCTCGAAGACGCGCTCCAGGTCCGCCTTGACGCCGGCCGCGTCGTGGCGCACGTAGGCGCCCATTGCGAGGTTCTCCTCGATGGTCAGCGCGCCGAACACGCCGCGGCCCTCCGGCACCATCGCGAGCCCGCGCTTGACCAGCTGGAACGCGGGCTTGCCGGTGACGTCGACGCCGCCGTAGTGGATCTTCCCGGCCTTGACCGGCAGCAGCCCGCAGATGCCCTTCAGCGTCGTCGTCTTGCCGGCGCCGTTCGCGCCGATCAGGCAGACGAGCTCGCCCTGGCCGACGTCGAGGTCGATGCCCTTGACCGCGTGGATGCCGCCGTAGGCGACCTCGAGCTTGCGCAGCGACAGGAGCGGCGGATCACCGGCCATTGCCATCACGCGAGGCCTCCTTGGGTGGTCGTCGCCGCTGCGCAGCGTCCGCGCGTCGGCCTCGGACGCCGATTCGCGATTGCTCGCACCCTTCGGGCCTCGCCGCTCACGTCGTCCCCTTCAGGTTCAGCGAGACCTCGCCGCCCAGGTACGCGGCGATGACCTTGGGATCGGACTGCACCTCGCCCGCCGTGCCCTCGGCGATCTTCTTGCCGTAGTCGAGCACCAGCACGCGGTCGCACACGCTCATCACGAGCTTCATGTCGTGCTCGATCAGCAGGATCGTCGTGCCGTCGCGGCGGATGTCCTCGAGCAGGCCGCGCAGCGAGGCGGTCTCCGTCGCGTTCATGCCCGCGGCGGGCTCGTCGAGCGCGAGGAGCTTGGGCTCGGTCGCGAGCGCGCGCGCGATCTCGAGGCGGCGCTGGTCCCCGTAGGGCAGGTGCCGCGCCAGGCTGTTCGCGCGCCTGGCCACGCCCACGTAATCGAGCAGCTCGTACGCCCGCTGGTGGATCGCCCGTTCCTCGTCGCGCGCGTGCGCGTTGCGCGTGATCGCGCCCCAGACGCCGGCGCGCGTGCGCACGTGGCGGCCGATCATCACGTTCTCCAGCGCCGACAGGTTGGCGAACAGCCGGATGTTCTGGAACGTGCGGGCGATTCCGCGCGCGGCGACCTCGTTGGGCTTCAGGCCCTGCAGCACGTCGCCGTCGAACGAGAAGTGCCCGCCGTCGGGCACGTAGATGCCGGTGAGCACGTTGAACAGCGACGTCTTGCCGGCGCCGTTCGGGCCGATCAGCCCGTAGATCTCGCCGTGGCGGATCGTGAACCCGACGTCGGCGAGCGCCTGCACGCCGCCGAAGCGCTTCGAGATGCCCTTCGCCGTCAGCAGCGGCAGCGGCTCGTTCACTTGGCGGGGACCTCGAGCTCGCGCCGGCGCACGGCGGACGGCAGGATGCCCGCCGGCCGGAACAGCATCATCAGCACCAGCGCCAGCCCGAACAGCAGCATGCGGATCACCTCCGGCTCGATCAGCATGCGCCCGAACAGCGCCATCTGCGCCGGCTCCACCGTGTAGCGCAGGATCTCCGGCACGAACGACAGCAGCAGCGCGCCGAGGATCACGCCCCAGATGTTGCCCATGCCGCCCAGCACCACCATCGACAGCACCATCACCGACTCGACCAGCACGAAGCTCTCGGGGCTGATGAAGCCCTGGATCGCCGAGAACATCCCGCCGGCGATGCCGCCGAACGACGCGCCCATCGCGAAGGCGAGCAGCTTGATGTTGCGCGTGTTGATGCCCATCGCGCGCGCCGCCACCTCGTCCTCGCGGATCGCCTCCCACGCGCGGCCGATGCGCGAGTCCTGCAGCCGGAGGTTGACGACGATCACGACCAGCAGCACGACGAGGAAGAAGTAGTAGTACTTGATCGGGCCGGTGAAGTCGAGGCCCATGATCGTCTCGCGCTTGGCGAAGCTGAAATCGCCGACGCGGAACGGGTCGATCAGCGTGATCCCCTGCGGGCCGTTGGTGATGTTGACGGGCCGCGACAGGTTGTTGAGGAAGATGCGGATGATCTCGCCGAAGCCCAGCGTGACGATCGCGAGGTAGTCGCCGCGCAGCTTCAGCGTCGGCGCTCCGAGCAGCACGCCGAACATGCAGGCCAGCGCCGCGCCGATCGGCAGGATGATCCAGAACGGCAGGTGCAGGTTGAAGTGCGGGCTCGCGAGCAGCGCGTAGACGTACGCACCGACCGCGTAGAAGGCGATGTAGCCCAGGTCGAGCAGCCCCGCGAAGCCGACGACGATGTTGAGGCCCAGCGCGAGGAACACGTACAGGATCGCGAGGTTCGTGATGCGCACCCACGCGGTGCCCACGCCGGCCAGCGCCCACGGCAGCACCAGCAGCACGATGGCGATGATCGCGAATCCTGTCCACGCGAGGCGCGGGTTGCTGCGGACGTCGAAGAAGCTCTGCATGGTGGCTCGCCTATCGCTGCGGAAGGCCGCCGCGCCGTCGCGGCGCGGGACCCCCGGCGCGGCCGGGCCGCGCAGACGCAAGGATGCCCGTAATCACTTCGCCGGTGAAGATGGACCGGCGCCGGTGCGCGGCGGAACGGCCGCGAGCGCACGGATGGCGGCGGAGACGTCGGCGGCCACGCGCGCCAGCGCGCGGCTGTGCGCGGCGGCGAGCGCGTCGTAGCCGCGCTCCGGCGCCGGCTCGCGGGCGACCGTGCGGCCGCCCGTCGCGGCACCGTCCCGGCGCTGCACCGTCCACGCGGCGTCGACCAGCGCGTGGCTCCCGGGCGCCGTCTCGAAGCGCTGCACGTCGAGGGCGACCCGGTACTCGGTGTCGGCGCCCGCCTGCGCCAGCACGACGACCCGGGGCGAGGACAGCTGCGCCGCCAGGTCCGCGGCGACGGCGAGCGCGATGCCGTCGGCCAGCGGCGCCGCCCACCGGTTGAACTCGTCCAGCCACACTTCGTTGGCGCCGACGGCGACGACGATCTCCGGCCGGTCGACGACCGCCGGGACCGCCACGGGCCCGACGGCCACGGCGACGCCCGCCGCGTACGTGGCCGGCGCGGGCTCCCCGGTCAGCGTGTAGAAGCGCGCCGGCGGCGACGTCGCGCAGCCGGCGGCGAGGACGATCGCACCGGCGACGCCGAGCAACCTGCGCATTGCGATCATTTGGGCGGTGCCTCCGGCGTCTTGCCGCGGATGAGCGACTCCGGATGGCGCTCGAGGTAGTCGGCGAGCACGCGCAGGCTGCGCGCGGCGCGCGCGAGCTCCTGCAGCGCGTTGCGCAGCTCGAGCTGCCCCGGCGCCGCGCTGCCGACGAGGTTGCTCTCGGCGCTGCCCATCACCCGCTCGGTCGCCGCGAGCGCGCCGCGCGCGTCGTCGAGGGCAGACCGGAGCGCGGGCACCGCCTGCGTCTCGACGCTCGTCGCCATGCGCCCGACGTCCTTCAGCGTCTGGTCGAGCGTGGCGAGCGCGCGCTTCAGCTCGTCGCCAATGGCCTCGAGAGGAACGCGGTCGAGCTTCGCGACGATGCTGGACAGCTTCGCCTCCAGGGCGGGGAAGGGGCTCGGCACGACCGGCAGCTCGGGCGGCTCGGCGGCCGCGTCGAACTTCGCCGGCGCCGCATCGGGGAAGTAGCCGAGCGCGACGTACAGCTGCCCGGTGATGAGGCTGCCGGTCATGAGCTGCGCGCGCAGGCCCCGTTCCTGCACCATGCGCCGCATCACCGCGTGGCGGTAGTCGCGGTTCCCCACCAGCGCCTGCGCGAGCTTCTCCTGCGCCGCCGGCAGCGCCGAGATCATCCGTTGCGGGTAGACGAGGACCTCGACCCGCGGCCGCGCGTTGAGCGTGCGCTCGTCCAGCGTGAGCCCGATGTCCACGACTTCGCCGACGCCGACGCCGAAGAACGTCACCGGCGCCCCGACCGACAGTCCGCGCAGCGACTCGGCGAAGTACAGCACGTAGCGCGTGGCGATCGTGTCGTCCGGCTTCAGCGCGGTCGCCCGGTCGGCGAACAGCCGGAACCGTGCGTCGGCCGCGGCCGGCGGCGCAGTGGCCGCGAAGTCCGGCGTCTCGAACGCGAGCCCGCCTTCGAGCAGCGCGACCAGCGACTGCGTGCGCACGTCGACGCCGTTGGCGGTGAGCGACACGTCGAGGCCGCTCGCGTTCCAGAACCGCGTGCCGGACGTCACGTACCTGTCGTACGGCGCGTTGACGAACACGGTGATCGCCACCGCCTTCCCGTCCGCGGAGAGGTCGAACGCGACGACCTGGCCGACCGGCAGCCGGCGGAAGTAGACGGGCGAGCCGATGCCGAGCGAGGCGAGGTCCGGCGCGGTCAGCACGAACCGCCGGCCGGCCTCCCCGGTGACGACCGGCGGCACCTCGAGCCCCGTGAACGACTTCTGGCGCTTCGTCGACGCACCCGCCGCGAAGCCGATGTAGTCGCCGGACAGCAGCGTCGACAGCCCGGACACGCCGGACAGGCTGATGCGCGGACGCACCACCCAGAACCGCGCGTCGTCGACCATGAGCCCCGCTGCCGACTTGGCGATGCGCGCGGTCACCTCGACCCGGCCGAAGTCGTCGGTGAGGCGCACGGCCGTCACCTGCCCGATGTTGACGTCCTTGTACTTGACGAACGTCTTGCCGGCCTCGATGCCGTCGGCCGACTGGAACACGATCGTGACCGCCGGCCCCTCCGAGAGCACGCGCTCGGCGAAGATGCCGACCGCGACCACCGCCGCGAGCAGCGGCACGATCCACACGGGCGAGAAGCGCCCGCGCCGCGGCCCCTCGACCGTCGCCTGCGGCAGCGGCACGTCGTCAGCGGGCGAAGGCATCGCGACCTTCGCGGGCGGCCGCCGCGTCCCAGACGAGGCGCGGGTCGAACGACTTCGCCGCGAGCATCGTCAGCACGACGACCGCCATGAACCAGACGACACCCGGCCCGGGCGCGACGCTCATCAGCGGCGACAGCTGCACGAGCGCGACGACGAACGTGTCGACGAACACGTCGAGCATCGACCAGCGGCCGACGAACTCGACGGTCCGCACGAGGCGCGTGCGCGCGTGCGCGTTGCGCGCCGAGCCGCGCTGCACAGTGACCAGCACGTACGCCAGCGCGAGGAGCTTGCCGAGCGGGATCATCACGCTCGCGACCAGCACGATCAGCGCGAGCGGCCACGAGCCGGTCGTGTAGAGCAGCACGACGCCCGACAGGATCGTGTCCGCCTGCGTCGACGCCGGGGTCGTGGTGACGAGGACCGGCAGCGCGTTCGCTGGCACGTACAGGATCGCCGCGGCGACCACCAGCGCCCACGTGCGCTGCAGCGAGTCCGGCTGCCGCTGCCGCAGCGCGTCGCCGCAGCGCGGGCAGTGCCCGGGGACCACGGCGGTCGCGGGGCGCGCCACCAGCCGGCAGGTGCCGCAGGCGACCACACCCGCCGCCGCGGCGCTGCGCGCGAGCGCCGTCACCCGCCGTCCCCCGGCCGCGCCGCGCGCGGAGCCGTCCACGCGATGCGGCGCCACGCGAGGTCGGCGTCGAACGTCGTCGCGATCGCCGGCACGAGCAACACCACCGCGAGCAGCGCGAACAAGCCGGGACCCGGGTCCACGCTCGCGAGCTGCGCGATCTTGGTCAGCGCGACCAGCACGCCCAGCAGCAGCACCTCGGTCATCGCCCACGGGCGCGTCCGCTCCAGCCAGCGCAGCGCGGCGCCGACCCACGCAGGGGCCGGCCCGCGCCGCACGGCGAGCAGGACCACGAGCAGCAGCGCGACGTGGCACGCCGGCGCCACGACGGCGCAGGCGGCGACGGCGAGCGCCGTCAGTTCGCTGCCCGCCTGCCACATCGCGAGCACGCCGCCCGGCAGCGTGGTCTCCGCCTCGCGGCCCGCGGCCGACAGCCGCAGCATCGGCGTCGTGTTCGCGACCGCGAGCGCCACCGCGGCGGCGATGGTCAGCGCGAGCGGCGCGTCGAACGGGTCGGCCGGGCGCGCGGCCAGGAGCTCGCCGCAGCGCGGGCAGCGCGCCTTGCCGCCGCGCGGCAGCGGCGGGACGCGC
>JBGAMF010000010.1:50421-60818 GCA_044223185.1 Casimicrobiaceae bacterium
GACGCGCTGCAGCAGATCGCACGAGCGACAGGCGACGGTGTCCACGGCGGGCCGACGGCGGTCAGGCGCGGTCGGAGACGCGCTCGCCCAGCAGGCCCGACGGCCGGAACACGAGGACGGCGATCAGCACGAGGAACGCGAACACGTCCTGGTAGTTGGAGCCGAACAGCGTCAGGTTGGAGTCCTCGGCGCAGCGCTTCGCGAGCGCGTCGGACCACGACGCGAGGTTGCACAGGTTGGTGAGGTCGCCGACGTAGCCCGCGCCGAGCGCCTCGATGATGCCCAGCAGCAGGCCGCCCAGCATCGCGCCCGCGAGGTTGCCGATGCCGCCGAGCACGGCGGCCGAGAACGCCTTCAGGCCGAGGATGAAGCCCATCTGGTAGTGCGCGATGCCGTAGTAGCTGCCGACCATCACGCCGGCCACGGCGCCCAGCGCTGCGCCGATCACGAACGTCAGCGAGATCACCCGGTTGATGTCGATGCCCATCAGCCCGGCCACTTCCTGGTTCTGCGCGGTTGCGCGCATCGCGATGCCGAGCTTGGTGCGGTAGACGAGCAGCAGCAGCCCGGCCATCAGCGCGAGCGAGCCGCCGATGATCGCGACCTGCACGTTGGTGATCGTGGCGCCGTTCGGCGAGGACGTGACGTGATAGGAGACCGTCTGCACGATCTGCGGGTACGGCAGCGGATTGCGCGTCCAGACGATCAGCGCGACGTGCTGCAGGATGATCGAGAGGCCGATCGCGGTGATCAGCGGGGCGAGCCGCGGCGCGCGCCGCAGCGGCCGGTACGCGACGCGCTCCAGCGTGTAGCCGACGGCCATGCAGACGGGAATCGCCGCGAGCAGCCCGGCCAGCACGATCACGAGCGGGGGCAGCCCCGTGTTGCCGCCGACGAGCGCGACGATCACCGAGTAGGCGACCATCGCGCCGATCATCACGACCTCGCCGTGCGCGAAGTTGATGAGCTGGATGATCCCGTAGACCATCGTGTAGCCGAGCGCGACGATCGCGTAGACGCTGCCGAGCGTCAGCCCGTTGATCAGCTGCTGCAGGAAGATGTCCAGGGGGGCCCCGCTCGTGGTCGTGCGTCAGCCGCGATTGTGGTCCCTGCGCCCGCGTGCCGGCAAGCGGCCCCTCACCCCGGCCCTCTCCCCGTTCCGGGGAGAGGGAGCGCGAGGGCGTCGCCGGCGTCGCCGCGGCGCTCCCTCTCCCGCTTGCGGGAGAGCGTGAGGGAGTCGCCGGAGACACCGCGGCGCTCCCTCTCCCGCTTGCGGGAGAGGGCCGGGGTGAGGGTACGGTGGCGCAGCGCAAAAAAATACGGCGCCCGGAGGCGCCGTATTCGTGGCTTCGCTTGCGCTTACTTCTTGGGCGCAGCCGGAGCCGCGGGTGCCGCCGGGGCTGCCGCGGGCGCTGCCGCTGCCGCGGGGGCCGGCGCCGCCGCCGGCGCTGCCGCCGCCGTCATCGCCTTCATGAAGTCCTCGAACGACGACGCCTTGCCGGCCTTGACCACGCCGACCGGCACGACCTTGCCTTCCTTCAGCGTGAAGATCGTGATCTCGGCGTCCTTGCGGTCGCCCTTTTCGTCGAACTCGATCTTGCCGGTGGCGCCGTTGTAGCTGATCTTCTGCAGTTCCGGCAGGTACTTGGCCGGATCGGCCGAGTTCGCCTTCTGCATCGCGGCGATCATGAGGCCCACCGAGTCGTAGAAGAACGGCGCGTACTGCTTCACCTCGCCGAACTTCGCCTTGAACGCGTCGTTGAACTCCTTGCTGGCCGCCGAGGCGGGCAGGCCCGCCTGCGAGCAGATGAGCCCTTCGGCCGCCGCGCCCGCGAGCTTGGCCATCTCGTCGGTGCACGCGCCGTCGCCGAAGCTCATGACCGACTTGATCCCGAGTTCGCGCGCCTGCTTGATCATCGGGCCGCCGGTGGCGTCCATGCCGCCGTAGAAGATCGCGTCGGGCGACTTGCCCTTCATCTTGGTCAGGATCGCCTTGAAGTCGGTCGTCTTGTCGGTCGCCTTCTCGCGCGCGACGATCTGCACGCCGGCGGCCTTCAGCGTCTTCTCGACCTCGTTGGCGAGGCCTTCGCCGTAGGCGGTGGCGTCGTCGGCGATCGCGACCTTCTTGACCTTCATGTTGGCGAGGTACTGCGCGATCGCCGGGCCCTGCTGGTCGTCACGGCCGACCACGCGGAACACGTTCTTGAAGCCCTGTTCGGTCAGCTTCGGGTTGGTCGCCGAGCCGGAGATCATCGGGATGCCGGCCTGGTTGTAGACCGCCGACGCCGGGATCGACACGCCGGAGTTGAGGTGGCCGGCCACGCCTGCGACCTTGGCGTCGACCATCTTCTGCGCGACGGTCGGGCCCATCTTCGGGTCGGCCTGGTCGTCCTCGCTCATCAGCTCGAAGCGGACGGTCTTGCCGCCGATCTTCATCTTCTTCGCGGTGGCTTCCTCGACCGCGAGGCGCGCGCCGTTCTCGTCGTCCTTGCCGAGGTGCGCGATGCCGCCGGTCAGCGGGCCCGCGTGGCCGATCTTGACGACCAGCACTTCCTCGACCGGCGCCGCCGGCTTGGGGGCTTCGGCGGCCTTCTTGGGTTCTTCCTTGCCGCAACCGTACATGGTGACGAGCGCGGCGGCGACGAGCGACAGGCCGAGCTTCTTGGAAATCGTCATGGGGTCTCTCTCCGAGGCGACGGGTGATCGAACTGGGGGCCGGCTGGAAATAGTGCCGGGAAACAGACTATTATTGCGTGCTGTTCCGGGGGTGTCAATCCGGCGCCGGCGGCCGGCACGACGCGTGCCGGCCCGGGCGGCCGCCGCCGCGCTTCGTCGGGCCCGGGCGCGCTTCGTCGCGCGCGCGTTGCCCGGACGCACGCGGCGAGGCGACAATGCCGCGGCTTTCGGAGCGGGCCGTAGCGCCCGCGCCGAATCCGGACAACCGCCTCGCCGCATCCAAACAGGGTCGACGGGGGCAGAAGCGCCGCTGGGGCCGATCGTCCCTGCCGGCGGCCGAGGGAGAGGTCATGGGTTTGCGCATCACACGGCGGGGGGTCGTCGTTGCCTTGGTGGCGGTGCTGGTCGCCGGCGGCCTGGCGGCGGCCATCGGCACGCGCATCGCGAAGAAGGCGCAGGAAGGCAAGGACGCCGGCAAGGGCGCGCCGGTCACGCTGGAGTTCGGCCCGGCCGACCTGGCGGTCGTCGAGGCGAGCGCGCTCGCGCGCTTCCTGCCCGTGTCCGGAACGATGCAGCCGGTGCGGCAGGCGACCGTCAAGGCAAAGGTCTCCGGCGACGTCCGCCAGATCACCGTGCGGGAGGGCGACACCGTTGCGGCGGGCCAGCTGCTCGTCCGCGTCGACACGGCCGATCTCGACGCGCGGCTGATCGAGCGGCAGGGCCAGCTCGAGTCGGCGAAGGCGCAGCTGGCGCTCGCCGAGAAGACGCTCGCGACCAACCAGAAGCTGCTCAAGCAGAACTTCATCTCGCAGAACGCGTTCGACAACGCGGAGTCGAGCCGCAACGTGTCGCGCGGCAGCGTGATGTCGGCCGAGGCGCAGGTGCGCCTCGCGCAGAACGCGCTGAAGGACGCCGTCGCGACGGCGCCGCTGACGGGCATCGTCGCCAAGCGCCACGTCCAGCAGGGCGAGAAGGTGGCATTCGACACGCCGCTCGTCACCGTCGTCGACCTGACCGAGATCGAGCTCATCGCGCTGGTCCCGGCCGTCGACATCCCGGAGCTCAAGCCGGGCATGAGCGTCGAGCTCACCGTCGACGGCTTCGGCGACCGCCGTTTCGTCGGCCGCATCGAGCGGATCAGCCCGGCGACCGAGCCCGGCACGCGCGCGATCCACGTCTTCGTCGGCATCCCCAACCCGGACCGCACGCTGCGCGGCGGGATGTTCGCGACCGGCCGCATCGCGCTCGCGCCCGGCGCGCCGGTGCTGTCGCTGCCGGCGGCAGCCGTGCGCTCCGAGGGCGGGCAGACGTTCGTGTGGGCGATCGAGGACGGCAAGCTGGTGCGCCGGATGGTCGTGACCGGGCGGCGCGACGAGGAGTCGGGGCGCGTCGAGATCAAGACGGCGCTGGCGCCGACGCTCAAGGTCCTGGCGGCGCGCTTCGAGAACCTGAAGGAAGGCGCGCCGGCGCTGGTCAAGGCCGCCGACAACGCGCCGCCGAAGGCGGGCGCGGCGCCCGTCCCCGCGGCTTCCTGAAAATCCCTCACAAAGAGACGCAGAGAGAACCAGGGAGCTTTCCTCTGCGTCTCTGCGCCTCTTTGTGAGAACTTCCTGACGGGCAGGCTCGCCGATGTGGATCACCCGCGTATCGATCAACAACCCGGTCTTCGCCACGATGGTGATGGTGGCGCTGACCGTGCTCGGCCTCTTCTCGTACGCGCGGCTGCGCGTCGAGCAGATGCCCGACGTCACGCTGCCGTTCCTGATCGTGCAGACGCAGTACCCGGGCGCCTCGCCGGAGGCCGTCGAGGTCGACATCACCAAGCCCGTCGAGAACGCCGTCAACGGCGTGGCGGGCGCCAAGCTGATCCGGTCGTGGACCGCCGAAGGCGTGAGCACCGTCTTCGTCGAGTTCCGCCTCGACACCGACATGCTGCGGGCGATGCAGGACCTGCGCGACAAGGTCGCGCAGGTGCGCCCGGGCTTCCCGAAGGACGCGAAGGACCCGTACATCTACCGCGCCGACACCGAGAACCAGGAGCCGGTGGTGTCGATCGGCGTGATGTCGCAGGCGACCGGCCTGCGCGAACTCACGTCGCTCACCGACCAGACGATCGTCAAGGGGCTGGAGAACGTCCCCGGCGTCGCGCGCATCGACGTGTTCGGCAAGGTGACGCGGCAGATCCTGGTGCAGATCAAGCCGAACGCGCTGACGGCGCTGGGCATCGGCGTCGACCAGGTGATCAACGCGATCCGCGTGGCCAACCAGGACGTGCCGGCCGGTCGCCTGTCGCGCGGGCAGAGCGACACGATCGTGCGCGTCGAGGGCAAGATCAAGGACCCCGCGCAGTTCGGGCGCATCATCGTCGCGCAGCAGGGCGGCGGACCGGTCTACCTGTCGCAGGTCGCCGACGTCATCGACGGCGAGAAGGAGGAGACCTCGGTCGCGCGCATCAACGGCCGCCCGTCGATCACGATCGACGTGCTGAAGGCGCAGGACGCGAACGTCGTGGACACCGGCCGGGGCGTCGTCGCCGCCGTCGAGGAGCTCCGCAAGCGCGTGCCGAAGGACGTCGAGCTCACCGTCGTCTACAACGCCGGCGAGAGCGTCGAGAAGAGCGTCAACCGCGTCAAGAGCACGATCCTCGAGGGCGCGGGCCTCACCGTGCTGATCGTGTTCCTGTTCCTGCACAGCTGGCGCAGCACGGTGATCACCGGCCTCACGCTGCCGATCGCCGTCATCGCGACGTTCATCGCGCTCTACGCGTTCGGCTTCTCGCTCAACTTCCTGACTCTGATGGCGCTGTCGCTGTGCATCGGCCTCCTCATCGACGACGCGATCGTCGTGCGCGAGAACATCGTCCGGCACCTGGCGATGGGGAAGGACCACAGGACCGCGGCGCGCGAGGGTACCGACGAGATCGGGCTCGCCGTGATGGCGACGACGTTCGCGATCGTCGCCGTGTTCGTGCCGATCGCGTTCATGAGCGGCATCATCGGCCGCTTCTTCTTCCAGTTCGGCGTCACCGTCGCGGTCGCCGTGATGGTGTCGCTGTTCGTGAGCTTCACGCTCGACCCGATGCTGTCGTCGGTCTGGCACGACCCCCCGGGCTCGCGCTTCCGGCGCGTGCCGTGGCTCGGCCGCTTCATGGACCGCGTCGAGGCGTTCATCGAGTGGATGCACCGCGTGTACGGCGCGACGCTCGAGTGGGCGCTGACGCGCCGGAAGACGGTGCTGGCGATCGCCGTCGGCCTGTTCGGCGGCAGTTTCGCGCTGGTGCCGCTGATCGGCACCGAGTTCGTGCCGCAGGCCGACCAGGGCTTCATCTCGCTGCGCCTCAACACGCCGGTCGGCTCGTCGCTCGACTACACGAACGGCAAGGTGCGGCAGGTCGAGGACGCGCTCAAGCAGTTTGCCGAGATCCGCCTCGCGATCACGACGGTCGGCACCGAGGAAGGCCGCAACTACGCGCGCATCAACCTGAAGCTCGTCGACCGCGCCGACCGCGCGCGGACGCAGAAGGAGCTGGAGCGCGCGATCCGCAAGGTCATGCAGCCGATCCCGGGCATCGAGCTCACCGTCGGCTTCAACCGGCCGATCTTCGTCAACATCCTGGGGCCCGACCCCGTGACCCTCACGGCGCTCGCCAACGACCTGAAGTCCCGCGTCGCGAACATCCCCGGCATCGCCGACCTCGAGCTGTCCGAGAAGCCCGCCAACCCGGCGCTGTCGGTCCGCCTCAACAACGATGCCGCCGCGGACCTGGGAATCACCGTGGCCCAGGTGGGCGCGACGCTGCGGCCGCTGCTCGCCGGCGACACGGTCAGCTACTGGCTCGCCCCGGACGCGCAGAACTACGAGGTGAACGTGCGCCTCGCTCGCGACCGGCGGCAGCTCGCGTCCGACCTCTCGAACCTGTACCTGACGACCAACAAGCGCGGCCCGGACGGCGAGCTGCGGATGGTGCCGCTGCGGCAGGTCGCGGAGATCGTCGAGACGGCGAGCCCGCAGACGATCCGCCGCGAGGAGCTGCAGCGGCGCGTCGCGCTGTTCGCCAACGCGCAGGGGCGGCCGGCCGGCGACGTCGGCAAGGACGTGAACGAAGTCGTGAAGAAGATGGAGCTGCCGCCGGGCTACCGGTTCTCGATCCGCGGCCAGACCGAGCAGATGCAGGACTCGTTCACGGCGGCGATGGCGGCGCTGGGCCTCGCCGTGATCTTCATCTACCTGATCCTCGCGTCGCAGTTCGCGAGCTTCCTGCAGCCGGTCGCGATCATGGTGTCGCTGCCGTTCTCGCTGATCGGCGTGTTCCTCGCGCTGCTGCTCACCGGCACGACGCTCAACATCTTCTCGATGATCGGCTTCATCATGCTGATGGGGCTCGTGACCAAGAACGCGATCCTGCTGGTCGACTTCGCCAACCGGGCGCGCCGCGCCGGCGCGAGCCTCCACGACGCGATGCTCCAGGCCGGGCAGGTGCGGCTGCGGCCGATCCTGATGACCACGGCGGCGATGATCGGCGGCATGCTGCCGCTGGCGCTGGGCGTGGGCGAGGGCGGCGAGACGCAGGCGCCGATGGGCCGCGCGATCATCGGCGGCGTCGTCACGTCGACGCTGCTGACGCTCGTCGTCGTGCCGGTGCTGTACACCTACCTCGACGGCTGGACCGAGCGGCGGCGCGCGCGGCGCGCGGCGGTGCGGGCGGCCGCCGCCGCGGCGGACTAGCGCGGGCCCGTCGTCCGGATCGCTTCACAAAGAGACGCCGAGACGCAGAGCGCAATCCCCGTCCCTCCGCACTCCGGAGTCGTCTGCGCGTGGATTGCGGAAATCCGTGCTGCAACAAGACGTTTCCGCCGCCGGGCCGCCCGGGTTGACGTGCGATAATGCGGAACCGGATAATAACTGACCGCGAGTCATTTGACCTCTCGACCGACCATGGACATCGAACAGGCACGCTTCAACATGGTCGAGCAGCAGATCCGCACGTGGGAGGTGCTCGACCAGAGCGTCCTCGACCTCCTGTTCACGGTGAGGCGCGAGGAGTTCGTCCCGCCTGCCCATCGCTCGCTCGCCTTTGCCGATCTCGAGCTTCCGCTTCCCGGCGGCCAGAAGATGTGGGCGCCCAAGCTCGAGGCGCGCGTGCTGCAGGCGGTGGCGCCGGCCCCGGGCGAATCGGTCCTCGAGATCGGGACCGGCAGCGGCTACTTCACGGCGCTGCTCGCGCACCGTGCCGCCGAGGTGACGACGGTCGAGATCGATCCGGCGCTCGCGCAGTCGGCGGCGGCGAAGCTCGCGCGGCACGGCGTCGGGAACGTCCGGCGCGAGGTCGGCGACGGCGCCCGGGGCTTCGGCCACGAGCTCTACGACGTCATCGTGCTGACCGGCTCGACGCCGCTGCTGCCCGAGGCGTTCGCGCAGCAGCTCAAACCCGGCGGCCGGCTGTTCGCGATCGTCGGCGAGCCGCCGGTGATGACGGCGCGCCTCGTGTCGTGGTCGGCGCCCGGCTCGCGGGTGAGCGCCGACCTGTTCGAGACGGTGGTCGCGCCGCTCGTGAACGCGGCGACGCCGGCGCGGTTCCGGTTTTGATCCCGCAGATCGCCCCCGCCGCGCTTGCCGCGTGGCGCGCCGACCCGGCGCGGCCCGCGCCGGTGCTGGTCGACGTGCGCGAGCCGTGGGAGTTCGAGCACTGCCGTATCGAGGGCTCGCTGTCGGTCCCGCTGCGGGAGCTGCCGGCGCGGCTGCCGGAGCTGCCGGGCGGGCGCGACCTCGTGCTCGTCTGCCACCACGGTCATCGAAGCCAGCACGCGGCGATGTGGCTCGCGCAGAACGGCTTTCCCGACGTCCACAACCTGCAGGGCGGGGTCGAGGCCTGGGCGCGCGACGTCGAGCCCGGCATGCGCCGCTACTGATGGCGGCCACCAGTCACGAATCCCGCGCGGCGGCGTCGCCGCCCGCGCAACGACGGAAAGCGTACATGGAACCGAAGCGTCAACCGCATGCCCCCCGCGTCGCGCTCGCCGCGTGCCTCGCCGCGCTGCTCGCGGCCGGCCCGGCCGCAGGCGAAGACCTGCTGCAGATCTACCGCGAGGCGCAGAAATACGATCCGGCGATCGCCGCGGCGCGCTCGCAGTGGGAGGCGACGCAGGAGCGGGTGCCGCAGGCGCGCGCGGCGCTGCTGCCGCTGGTTTCCGCGTCCGGCGCCGCCAACGCCAACACGTACGACGCGACGGTCAACTCGACGCCGAAGATCTCGCCGTCGGCCAACTACGGCCAGGGCAACCTGACGTTCTCGGCGTCGCAGCCGCTGTACCGGCCGCAGAACGTGGTGGCGCTCGACCAGGCGAAGGAGCAGGTCGCGCAGTCGGACTTCACGCTGGCGATCGCGCAGCAGGACCTCATCGTCCGCACGGCGGTCGCCTACTTCGACGTGCTGCTCGCCGAGTTCAACGTCGAGCTGGCCGAGCAGCAGAAGATCGCCGTCGCCGAGCAGCTCGCGCAGGCGAAGCGCAACTTCGAGGTCGGCACGGCGACGATCACCGACACCAACGAGGCGCAGGCGAAGTACGACCAGATCGTCGCGTCGGAGATCCAGGCGAAGAACGACCTCGACCGCCGGCGCACGGCGCTGCGGGCGATCGTCGGGCGCTTCCCGGCGGGCCTCAAGCGGATCGGCCCCGGCTTCGACCCCCCGCTGCCCAACCCGAACGCCGTGGACTACTGGGTCGACCGCGCGCTGAAGGAGAACCTGTCGGTCCGCTTCTCGCAGGCGAACTACGACATCGCGACGATGGAGGTCGAGCGGGCGCGGGCCGGGCACCTGCCCACACTCGACCTGGTCGCTAGCGCGACCGCGCAGGCGTCGAGCGGGTCCACGGCGAACGACTTCTCCAGCAACTCGCGCTCGGCGCTGTTCGGCGTCGTGCTCAACGTGCCGATCTACCAGGGCGGGTTCGTGACGTCGCGCGTGCGGGAGACGATCTCGCTGCAGGACAAGTCGCGGGCCGACCTCGAGTCCGCGCGCCGCGCCGCCATCACCAACGCGCAGGACGGCTTCTCGGGCGTCAACAGCGCGGCGGCCGCGATCAAGGCCTTCGAGCAGGCGGCGGCGTCGGCGGAGGTCGCGCTGCAGTCGAACATCCTCGGGCAGGAGGTCGGCATCCGCACCAACCTCGACGTGCTGCTCGTGCAGCAGAACGTGTTCACCGCGCGCCGCGACGTCGCCAACGCCTACTTCCAGTACCTGATCGCCGCGCTGCGCCTCAAGGCGTCCGTCGGCGCGCTGACCGAGCAGGACGTCGAGGAGCTGAACCGGCGGCTGCGCGGCTGAAATTGGGGTCTGAAATTGGGGTCAGAGCTGTAATACTGGCGCCCAGAGACCTTCGGATTGGAGCAGGCCGCGCGGCGCCAGTATTACAGCTCTGACCCCAATTTCGGGGCGAGCCACGCCCACAGCCGGTCGGTCGCGCCGCGGTGCGCGGCCAGGAACGTGCCCGCCGCATCGCGCATCGACGCACGCCGTGCGGGGTCGGACAGCAGTGCGGCCGCGTCGCCGACCAGCGCATCGGCGTCCGCGACGCGCAGCGCGGCGCCGGCCTCCACGGCGTTCTGCGTCGCGTCCGTGAAGTTGAACGTGTGCGGGCCGACGAGCGTCGGCGTGCCGGCGGCCAGCGCCTCGAGCAGGTTCTGGCCACCGAGCGGCAGCAGGCTCCCGCCGACGAAGG
>JBGAMF010000011.1:0-59108 GCA_044223185.1 Casimicrobiaceae bacterium
CGACCCTTAACGTGCACTCCAGTGCACGTTAAGGGTCGGACCCCAGCCGGACGAGCCGGGCGCGCGCCGCCGAAGCCGCGGCAAGCTCGCGTCCGCGCGCCATCGTCCGGCGCCGGCGTGCGGGTGCCCGACTTCCTGACCGCGATATCCGCGCTCCTCGTGTTTCCGCTGCCGGGACGCGACCGCGACGCGGCGATCGTCTCCGGCGGCTACATCGGCTTCGCGCCGGGTGCGATGCCGATCGGGCTGGGCACGATGCGCCGGCTGGCCGACATCCTGGGGCCGGCGCCGCGCGCCTTCCTGATCATCACGCTGGCGGCGAGCCTGTTCACCGACACCGCCAACGCGGTCGCGATCCAGGTGTTCCGGAGCCTTCTCGGGTAGCGGGCGCCGTCAGCCGTGCCGGCGCGGCGCGTCCGCGGCGCCGAAGGTCGCGCCCAGCGCGTCCGCCGCGCGCTGCAGCGCGGGCACGTGCGCGAGCGCGCGGTCGAGCCTCATCCGCGCCACCGGCGCGTGCACGGCGACGCACGCGACGGTGCGGCCGTCGGCGGCCGCCACCGGCACCGCGACGCACACGAGCCCCGCCAGGTACTCCTCGTTGTCGGTGGCGCGGCCGGCGCGGCGGATCGCCGCCAGCTCGGCCTCCAGCTTGCGCGCGTCGGTGATCGTCTGCGCGGTGAAGCGCGTGAGCGGCAGCTCGGAGACGAGACGCCGGCGCCGCGCGGCCGGCAGCAGCGCCAGCAGCAGCTTGCCGCTGGCCGTGCAGTGCAGCGGCACGTGCGAGCCGGGCGTGAGCGTCATCCGCAGCGGCCACGCCGTCTCGACGCGGTCGAGGTAGACGACCTCGCTGCCGTCGAGCATCGTCAGGTTCACCGTCTCGCCGAGCTCGTCGGCGAGGCGCTTCAGGATCGCGTGGCGCGGCGCGCGCACGGCCGCCGACAGCTGGACGTCGAGCGCGAAGCGCATGAGGCGCGGGCCGGCGGTGATCCGCCGGCCGTCGGGTTCGCGCGTGACGAGGCCCGCCGCCTCGAGCGTGGCGAGCATCCGGTACACGGTCGGCTTCGGCAGGCCCGCTTCCACGGTCAGGTCCTGCAGCGCGACCGGGCCGTCGGCGGCGGCGACGTGCTCGAGCAGCGCGAACGCGCGCAGCAGCGGGGGGACGCGGTCGCGCTTGGCGGTCATCGATCGACAATATATCGAAATATGAAATGAAACAAGCCATATTTCGATTGATCTTCTTGCCTGCCGCGGAGGGGTGTGGAACACTTGCGATCCGCCGCACGCCACGCACCCCCGGGAGGACACGCCATGAACAAGCCCGCCGATCTGCCCACCCCGCTGCCCGCGCCGGTCACCGGCCGCCAGAAGATGACGCCGTCGGAGGCGTTCGTCGAGACGCTGGTCGCGCAGGGCGTGACCCACGTGTTCGGGATCGTCGGCTCCGCGTACATGGATGCGCTCGACATGTTCCCGCTCGCCGGCATCCGCTTCATCTCGGTCGCGCACGAGCAGGGCGGCGGGCACATGGCCGACGGCTACGCGCGCGTCACCGGGCGCCACGGCGTGTGCATCGCGCAGAACGGCCCCGGCATCACCAACTTCGTCACGTCGACCGCCGCGGCGTTCTGGGCGCACTCGCCGGTCGTGGTCGTCACGCCGGAGACCGGCAGCGCGACCATCGGCCTGGGCGGCTTCCAGGAGACCGAGCAGCTGCCGATCTTCTCGAAGATCACCAAGTACCAGGCGCACGTGAACAACCGCGCGCGGATGGCCGAGCTGACCGGCCGCGCGTTCGACCGCGCGCACCTGGAGCTCGGGCCCACGCAGCTCAACATCCCGCGCGACTTCTTCTACGGCGACGTCGAGTGCGAGATCCCGCGGCCGCTCGTCATCGAGCGCGGCGCTGGCGGCGAGGCGAGCCTCGCCGAGGCGGCCGAATTGCTGGCCGGCGCGCAGTTCCCGGTGATCCTCGCCGGCGGCGGCGTGGTGATGGCCGACGGGCAGCCCGAGGCCGTCGCGCTCGCCGAGCTCCTGCAGGCGCCGGTCGCCGTGTCGTACCTGCACAACGACGCGTTCCCGGCGCAGCACCCGCTGTGGTGCGGCCCGCTCGGCTACCAGGGCAGCAAGGCGGCGATGAAGCTGATCAACCAGGCCGACGTCGTGCTGGCGCTGGGCACGCGGCTGGGGCCGTTCGGCACGCTGCCGCAGCACGGCCTCGACTACTGGCCGAAGAACGCGAAGATCATCCAGGTCGACGCCGACGCGAAGATGCTGGGACTCGTCAAGCCGATCTCCGTGGGCATCTGCGGCGACGCGAAGGCGGCGGCGCGCGCGCTGGGAGAGCGCCTGAAGGGCAAACGACTCGCGTGCCACGCGAACCAGGCGGATCGCCTCGCGAAGGTCAAGGCCGAGAAGGCGGCGTGGGAGGCCGAGCTCGACGGCTGGACGCACGAGCGCGACCCGTGGTCGCTCGAGGTCTCGAAGGGCTCGGCGCTGATGCACCCGCGCCAGATGCTGCGCGAGCTCGAGCGCGCGATGCCGGAAGGCGCGATGGTGTCGACGGACATCGGCAACATCTGCTCGGTGTCGAACAGCTACCTGCGCTTCGGCCGCCCGCGCTCGATGTTCGCCGCGATGAGCTTCGGCAACTGCGGCTACGCGTTCCCGACGATCGTCGGCGCCAAGGTCGGCGCGCCCGGCCGGCCGGCCATCGCGTACGTCGGCGACGGCGCGTGGGGAATGAGCTTCGGCGAGCTGCAGACGTGCGTGCGCGAGGACATTCCGGTCACCGCGGTCGTGTTCAACAACGGCCAGTGGGGCGCGGAGAAGAAGAACCACGTCGACTTCTACGCCAACCGCTTCGTCGGCGTGAACC
Source organism: Casimicrobiaceae bacterium (assembly GCA_044223185.1). GTDB lineage: Bacteria > Pseudomonadota > Gammaproteobacteria > Burkholderiales > Casimicrobiaceae > VBCG01. The sequence goes on from JBGAMF010000011.1 coordinate 2,876, forward strand.
TGGACCGCCAGCCGTCGTGGGCGGCGGTCGCGAAGGCGATGGGCGCCGAAGGGCAGCGCATCGAGAAGCTGTCCGACGTCGGTCCGGCGCTGCGCGCGGCCGTGGCCGCGCAGAAGGACGGCAAGACCACGGTGCTCGAGATGATGGTGACGCGCGAACTGGGCGACCCGTTCCGCCGCGATGCGCTCGCGCTGCCGACCCGCCACCTCGCGAAGTACAAGGCGACGGCCGCGCCGCGCGGCTAGCGCCTGCCCCGCGGCGCGTGCCCCCACGGGGGAAGGGCGCGGGGGCGCCCGGGCACGGGAATTGCATCGCTACGCGCGAGATCGTCCGCGACCACCGGCCAGGCACCCGCCGCGGCCGGCGCGCGTCGCGGGTGCCAGACCGCCACGATGCCCGCCCTTCGTCTTTGCCTCGTCATTGCCCTGACGCTCCCGCTGTCCGCCCACGCTGCCACCTACAAGTGCGTCGTGGAGGGCAGGACCACCTACCAGCAGCTGCCGTGCGACGCCAACGCGGCGCAGCGCGAGATCGAGACCGGCCCGCGCCAGGTGGCGCCTCCGGTGCGGTCGATTCCGGCCGCGGAGTCCGCCCCCGCCCCGGCCGCGGCGTCCCGCGCGGCGCCGAAGGGCGCGCTGGAAGGGGAGGGGCGCGAGGCGCTGCGTCCGGCGCGGCGCCGAAGGGCGCGCTGGACGCGGAGGGGCGCGAGGCGCTGGCGCGCGACGCCTTCGCCGCGCTCAAGCGCCGCGATTTCGAGCGCTTCGGCACGCTGCTCTGCGCCCGCGCCAGGCAGAAGTACAGCCGTCCCGACACGAAGGACACGCTGCCGCTGGCGGCCCGGGGATTCGCGGCGCGCGGGACGGAGCTGGGCGCGGTCCTCGCCAACGAGCCCCGCTACGTGCACTTCGTCCAGAACGAGCGGGACGCCGGCCAGGGCGCGGTGGTCCCGGTGTCCTCGGGCAAGGCGTTCTCGGTCGGGCTCGACCGGGACGCCGACGGCCGCACTTGCGTCGACGGCTTCGGAACGCTCGCCCGGAGCGTGCGGTGAGCCGCGCGCATGCGGTCCGCGCCGCCGCGCTCGCCGCGGCCGCGCTCGTCGTCGCCGGCTGCGGCCTCCGCGCGAACGAGGACGTGCGCGCGAGCGTCGCCGGCAGCCACCTCGTGATCGAGAACCGCTCGCACGCCGACATCCACTACCAGCTGGTGCAGGGCCGCGTGGCGTTCATCCCGCTGTCCACGCCGCTCAACCAGCTGCAGGACGGCCGGACGCTCAGGCTGCGCATCGCGCCGTCGCAGCGTGGCGAGGCGGTCGACCTCGTCTGGTGGCGGCCGGGCGAGCGGATCGACGGCAGCGAGTTCCGCGGCCCCGACCGGCTGCGCCGGCTTCGCGTGCCGCTGGACGAGCCGGCCGAGCCGCTGCCGGCGGACGAAGCGTTCGTGCGCACGTGCATCGAAGTCGCCGCGACCGTGGCCGCGGAGCGGCGCGCAGGCGGCGACGAGCGAAGCCGGGCGGCGTACCACAACGCGCCGAAGGCCGAGGCCGACTGCATGAAGGAAGTCGAGCAGTGGTGCGCCAGGGCCGAGGCGCCCGAGTGCGCGCGCGAACTCGCCAACCAGCGGGCGCGTCTCGCCAGCGTCCAGCAGGTGCTGGCGCGGCACCGCGAACTCGCGGCGGAGCGCGGGGCGGGCGCGGCCGCGGCGGCCACGGGCAACGTCCCGGCGAGGGGCCCGGCCGCAGTCGCGCTCGAGGTCGCCGGCCGCGAGGCGTTCTACGACCTGCGCGAGGGCAAGGTCGACCGCTATCTCGCGCGCCTGTGCCCGAACACGCGGTCGCTGCAGAACGGGCCGTTCATGCGGGGACAGCTCGCCAAGGCCGGCGCGGACTACGCCGCGCGCGGCGTGGAAATCCAGCGCGTCGCCGAGCGCGGCGCCGACCAGGTCACGTTCGACGCGCTGGACCGCGGCATGCTGGCGGGCGGCAAGCCCGGCGCGCCGGTCGTCAAGGTGAAGGCGACCTTCGCCCGCGAAGGCGGGCAGGATTGCCTGCTCGAGATCGCCGAGCTGCGCTGACGGAACCTGACGCCCGGAGGCTACGGCCGGCCGGCGCCGCGACCCCGCCGTCAGCGCATCGCCCGCGCGAGCAGCGCGCCGATCGTCCGCAGCGCGGGAACGGCGGTTCCGCGCACGCTCGCGGAGTCGCCGGGGGCGTCGGCGGCGGGTGGAACGTCGGTGCGGGAGGCCGAGAGCACCACACCCGCGACGGACGCGTCGAAGCCGCCGAGCGTGAACAGCGTGAGGGTCTCGCCGCGCTCGATCACGAGGTCGAACTCGCCGTCCTGCACGAGGTAGTGCCCGCCGGCCACGTACGTGCCCCCGAAACTCTCCGTCGACGTCTGTCCGCCGGCGGTGAGCGCGCCGGCGCGGGTACGCGCGGCGGTCAGCGCGCCGGGCGCCGTGCGGCCGGGCGCGGATACTGGACGAGGCGCGCCGACGCGCGCTCGAACGGGTCGCGGCGGGCGAGCGCGCGCGCCTGCGCCGCGGTCACCAGCGGCGTGTGCGCGAGCGCGGCCAGCCGGTCGTGCAGCGCCCAGCAGTCGTCGGCCGTGACCCACGCGGCAGGGTCGACGCGCGCGAGGTCGAACGGGCGCGCGTACGACCGCAGCGTCTTCCGGCCGCGGCGGTCGAAGTACTCGTGGAAGTACGACATCGCGAGCTCGCGCAGCGTGCGGTAGACGGGCTCGCGGTAGCGCAGCCACGCGCCGTTGCTCTTCGAGATGGCGCCCCAGCCGCGGCCGCGGCGGAAGAGGGCGACGACGTGCGGGTGGTCGGCGCGGTCGCAGTCGAGGTGCAGGACGAGCGGCCGCTCGCCGTGGATCCACAGCGCGCACGCGGCCACCAGCGCGGCCTCGATGCAGTGCGCGCGCCGGTGCGCGAGCACGCCGCGCACCGAGCGCACCGTCTCGCCGCCTTCCTCGTGGTTGGCGGGAATGGCGTTGACGAACGCCTGGATGCGGGCGGGCGTCGCCAGGCGCGCGAGCGTCCGGTACTCGCGCGCGGTGAGCCCCAGCAGCGCGCGGCTCGCACGCGGAGGTGGCGTGCGCCGGCGCATCGGACGGACCGGCCCGCGGTCAGCCGAGCTGCGCGCGCAGCGCGCGGATCTCCGCCTCCAGGCGCTCGATCCGCTCGCAGTACGACAGCACGACCGACACGGCGTACGCGTCGAGCTCGTACTCGCGCGCAAGGCGCGACGCGTGGCGGGCGACCACCAGCCACCGGGCCTCGAACGTCCACGTGGCGGCGGCCGGGTCGCGCGGAACCAGCGCGCCGTAGCGGACGAGCTCGGCCAGCGTGGTCTCGGGAAGGCCCGAGGCGTGCTGCAGCTCGACCCACGTCACCTCGGCGTGGACGTCGATCGTCGGCAAATCCTGCGTCGGGGCGATCATCGGGCGGCCTCCTCGTCGAGCCGGGCACGCGGGTTGAAGCTCGCGCCGTCGGCGAGCTGCTGCCACAGCGCGCGCTGGCGGTCGTCGACGACCGTCGGCACCTCGATGCGGACGATCGCGTACATGTGGCCGGCGGTGCCGCTGCCGCGCGCCATCCCGCGACCGGACAGGCGCATCTGCTGGCCGGCGCGGGTGCCGGGCGGGACCTTGAGCGTCACGCCGCCGCCCGGCGTAGGCAGCTGCACGCTGGTGCCGAGCACGGCCTCCCACGGCGCGAGCGGCAGGTCGACGTAGAGGTCGCGGCCGGCGACGCGGTAGAGCGGGTGCGCGGCGACCTCGATGTCGAGGTAGAGGTCGCCGTCGGGTCCGCCGTGCACACCCTTGCCGCCCTTGCCGGGGACGCGCAGCTTCTCGCCGTCGGTGACGCCGCGCGGGATGCGCGTGCGCACGCGGTGCGGCACGCGGCGCACGCCGCCGTCGGCGTCCCACTCGAGCGCCGCGAGATCGAGGTCGATCTCGGCGCCGTGGAACGCCTGCTCGAACGACAGGCGGACGACGGCCTCGTAGTCGCTGCCCGGGAGCGGGCGGTCGGGGCGCTTGCCGGCGCCGCCGCCGCCGCCGCGCGCGTGGCGGCCGGCGAGGCCCGCGAAGAGGTCCGCGAGGTCGATGTCGTCGAAGCCGCCCTGCCCCTGCGCGTGGTGCGCGCCCCAGTCGGGCGGCGGCCGGAAGTCCTGCCCGGGCGCGTGCCGGCCGAGCTCGTCGTAAGCGGCGCGCTTCCCGGGATCCTTCAGCGTCTCGTACGCCTCGGCCATCTCCTTGAACTTCTCCTCGGCGTCGGGCTCCTTCGACACGTCGGGGTGGTACCGGCGCGCGAGCCGCCGGTACGCGGTCTTGATGTCGTCCGCGGAAGCGTCGCGCGCGACGCCGAGAATCTCGTAGTAGTCCTTGTACTTCATGCGGGTGGCCCGGCCCTCGAAGCGACGCCGCCGTCGTGGCGGCGCCCGCATTATTGCAAATGCCGGCCGGCGGCGGGGCGCCGGCGCGGACGATCGACTATCATCGCGCCTCGAGCGGCCGCGCACGCCGGCCGCGGGCAACGGACGGAGGTGTTCCCATGGCGGAAAAGAAGGTCATTGCGGTCGTCGGCGCGACCGGCGCGCAGGGCGGCGGGCTGGTGCGGGCGATCCTCGCCGATCCGCACGGGGGCTTCGCGGCGCGCGCGATCACCCGCGACGTGAACTCGGACAAGGCGCGCGCCCTCGCGGCGGCGGGCGCGGAGGTCGTCGCGGCCGACGTCGACGACGAGGCGAGCCTCGCGCGGGCGCTCGCCGGCGCGTACGGCGCGTACTTCGTCACGTTCTTCTGGGCGCACTACTCCCCGGAGAAGGAGATGGCGCAGGCGCGCGGCATGGCGAACGCCGCCAGGGCCGCGGGCGTCAGGCACGCGATCTGGTCGTCGCTCGAGGACACGCGCCGGTTCGTGCCGCTGTCCGATCCGCGGATGCCGACGCTGCAGGGGAAGTACAAGGTCCCGCACTTCGACGCCAAGGGCGAGGCCGACCGCTACTTCACCGACGCCGGCGTGCCGACCACGTTCCTCTACGCGTCGTTCTACTGGGAGAACCTCATCTACTTCGGCGCCGGCCCGAAGAAGGGCCCGGACGGCGCGCATTACTTCACGCTGTGCACGGGCGACGCGAAGATGGCGGGGGTCGCCTCCGAGGACATCGGCCGCGTCGCCTACGGCATCTTCAAGGCGGGCGACCGGTACGTCGGGAAGACGGTCGGCGTGGCCGGCGAGCAGCTGACCGGCGCGGAGATGGCCGCCGCGATGACGCGCGCGCTCGGGCGCGAGGTGCGGTGGAACCCGGTGACGCCGGACGCCTACCGCGGCTTCGGCTTTCCCGGCGCCGACGAGCTGGGGAACATGTTCCAGTTCTACCGCGACTTCGAGCGCGAGGTGAACGCGGTGCGCGACGTCGCGCGCTCGCGGGAACTCAACCCGGCGCTGCAGTCGTTCGACGCGTGGCTCGCGCAGAACGCGGGGAAGATCCCGCTGGAGTGAGGCGCGGGACCGCCCCTCACTCCGACCCTCTCCCCGCAAGCGGGGAGAGGGAAATTGGGGTCAGAGCTGTAATACTTGCCCGCTGCACGGCTCGCGAGCACCGGGAGCTGGGCGGGGCAAGTATTACAGCTCTGACCCCAATTTCCCCGATTCGCGCCTACTTGAAGCCCACCGCCACCATCTTGCGGCGGATGAACGCGATCTGCGTGGCGAGCGGCAGCTGCTTCGGGCACACGTCGTGGCAGCCCAGCAGCGACATGCAGCCGAACACGCCGTCGTCGTCGCCGACCAGCTCGTAGAAGTCGTCGTCGTCGCGGGTGTCGCGCGGGTCGAGGCGGAAGCGGGCGATCTTGTTGAGGCCGACCGCGCCGACGAACGCGTCGCGCATGCGCGCGGTGCCGCAGCCGGCAACGCAGCAGCCGCACTCGACGCAGCGGTCGAGCTCGTAGATCTTCTCGGCGAGCTCGGGTTCCATCCGCGCCTCGATGCGCGTCAGGTCGAGCTCCTGCTCCTTCATGTGCACCCAGGCCTCGAGGCGCTCGCTCATCGCGCGCATCCACTTGCCGGTGTTCACCGACAGGTCGCCGATCAGCTCGAACCCCGGCAGCGGCAGCAGCGTGACGTCGGGCCCGACGTTCTTCGTCAGCGTCCGGCAGGCGAGGCCCGGCCGGCCGTTGATCACCATCGCGCAGCTGCCGCAGATGCCGGCGCGGCAGACGAAGTCGAACTGCAGCGACGGGTCGAGCTTCTCGCGGATCTCGGACAGCGCGATGAACAGCGTCATCCCCTCCGCCTGCTCGAGCTCGTACGTCTGCAGGTGCGGGACGCTGTCGGGGTCGCGCGGGTTGTAGCGCATCGCGTGGATGCGGACCTTCGTGCCGGTCCCGGCAGCCGCGCCGCCGGCGGGGACCAGCGGGATCACCCGGTGCGCGGCGGTGAGGCGGAACGTGCTCATGCGGCCCTCCCGGTGCCGGTGAACGGCTCGTCGATGCGCTCGTTGCGCCCGCGCAGCCGCGCCGGCAGCAGGTCCTCGTACGGCAGCAGCGCACGCTGCAGCGCGAAGCGGTCGCCGGCGTACTGCTGCTTCAGCGCGTCGACCTCGGCCTGCCGGCGCGCGGTGTCCGGGTGGTCCACGTAGTCCTTCGCGCCGTAGCCGCGCCAGCCGGGCGGCAGCTCCATCTTCGCGACGTCGAGTGCCTCGTAGTTCAACGTCGGCATCGATTCGCCCTCTTTCCACGTCGCCAGCGTCCGCTTCAGCCACTGCGCGTCGTCGCGGCGCGGGAAGTCCTCGCGGAAGTGCGCGCCGCGGCTCTCGGTTCGCGTGAGCGCGCCGAAGGCAACGGTCAGCGCCAGCTTGAGCATCTTCTGCACGCGGTAGGCGGTGACGAGCTCCGGGTTGGCACCGGGCGACGGCGTGCGCAGCCCGATGTTCCGGCTGCGGGCGAGCAGCTGCGAGAGCTCCGCGACCGCTTCCTCGAGGTCGCGGCCGGTCCGGAAGATGCCGACCTTCGCCGTCATGATCTCCTGCATCCGCGCCTTCAGCGCGGAGGCGTCCTCGGTGCCGCGGCTCGCGACCAGCGCGTCGAGCTTCGCCTGCTCGCGCCCGACGAACTCGCGCACGAGGCCGGTCGGCAGGTCGAACTCGTTGGCCGGGTCGTCGCAGAAGTCGGCGATGAACTCGCCGACGATCATGCCGGCGACCACCGTTTCGGCGACCGAGTTGCCGCCGAGGCGGTTGAAGCCGTGCATGTCCCAGCACGCCGCCTCGCCGGCGGCGAAGAGGCCTTTCAGCGTCGGGCTCTCGCCGTTCGGCTTCGTGCGCACGCCGCCCATCGTGTAGTGCTGCGCCGGCCGCACCGCCACCAGGTCCTTCGTCGGGTCCACGCCGAGGAAGTAGTGGCAGATCTCGAACACCTCGCGCAGGTTCGTCTTGATGTGCTTCTCGCCCAGCAGCGTGATGTCGAGCCAGATGTGGTCGCCGAACCGGCTCTTGACGCCCTTGCCCTTGCGGATGTGCTCCTCCATCCGCCGCGACACGACGTCGCGCGAGGCGAGCTCCTTCTTCTCCGGCTCGTAGTCGGGCATGAAGCGGTGGCCGTCGGCGTCCTTGAGCAACCCGCCGTCGCCGCGGCAGCCCTCGGTGACGAGGATGCCGGCCGGGAAGATGCCGGTCGGGTGGAACTGCACGGCTTCCATGTTGCCCAGCGCCGCCGCGCCGCTCTCCAGCGCCAGCGCGTGGCCGATGCCCTCGCAGATGACGGCGTTGGTCGTCACGCGGTAGAGCCGGCCGGCGCCGCCGGTCGCGATCGCCGTCGCCTTGGCGACGTAGGCGGTGAGTTCGCCGTCGATCAGGTCGCGCACGACGGCGCCGTAGCAGCGGCCGCCGTCGTGGATCAGCGCCAGCGCCTCGGCGCGCTCGTGCACCGGGATGCCGCTGCCGATCGCCTGGTCGCCGACCGCCTGCAGCATCGCGTGGCCGGTGCCGTCGGACACGTAGCAGGTGCGCCACTTCTTGGTGCCGCCGAAGTCGCGCTGGGCGACGGTGCCGTGCGCCTCGTCGCGCTCGGTGATCGTCACCTTCTGGCCGTTGATGATGACGGTGCGGTCGCCGCGGCGCACGCGGCTCCACGGCACGCCCCACGCCGCCAGCTCGCGCACGGCCTTGGGCGCCGTGTTGACGAACATGCGCACGACCGCCTGGTCCGCGCCCCAGTCGGAGCCGCGCACCGTGTCCTCGAAGTGCACGTCCTCGTTGTCCCCCTGGCCCTTGATCACGTTGCCGAGCGACGCCTGCATGCCGCCCTGCGCGGCCTTGCTGTGCGAGCGCTTCGGCGGGACCAGCGACAGGATGATCGCGTCGTGGCCGCGGCGCTTGGCGGCGATCGCCATCCGCAGGCCGGCGAGCCCGCCGCCGATGACCAGCACGTCCGTGTAGACGACCTTCATTTGACCGCTCCCGGTTGCGCCGCGCCCGGCTGCTGCAGGTGCGCCGGCACGTAGCGCTCGCCGACGCGGTCGGCGTGCTCGATGCCGATCTTGACGTACGCGGCCAGCGTGGCGAGGCCCAACGCCAGGAAGAACGCCGTCAGCGCCCACTTCAGCGCCTTCAGCCGCTTGCGCGTCGCGTCGGGGTTCGCGCCGGCGAACCAGCCCCACTTGACGGCGAGGCGGTACAGGCCGACGCCGCCGTGCACCTCGACGGCGAAGAGCAGCAGGATGTACAGCGGCCACCAGCGGTAGCTCCACACGCGGTCGGCGGACTCGTAGGGGCCGATCATCCCCGGCTGCGTCAGCATCTGGAACAGGTGGGGCGCGGCGAGGAAGAAGAGCGCGAAGCCGGTGACGAACTGCCAGTACCAGAGCGTGGTGTCCTCGTGGCGCATCAGCTTCATGTGGCCGCGATAGGTGCGGAACTGGCGGTAGTTGATCGGGAACTTGCGCACGGCCAGCGCCGCGTGGACGACGAGCAGGACGACGATGACCGCGACGACGACCGACACGATGCCCGGGTACGCGCGGCCGAAGACGAAGTAGCCCTCGAACAGCTTCGTGATCGTCCACATGGCGTCCTTGCCGAGCAGGATCGACGACACGAAGAACATGTGGCCCCACATGAACAGCGCGAGCACGAGGCCGGTGGCGCTCTGCACGAAATCGAGGCGCGCCGGCAGGCGGCTCTTGCGCACCGCGTCGGCCAGGCCGGCGCCGGTGACGATCGATGTACTCGTGTCCATGGCTTTGCCTTTGCTGGGGTGCGTCGAGAGGGCCGGCGCGGTGGCGACGGGCGCGGTTGCGGGGGCGCGGCGGGTGCCGCTCTTGCACAGGGGTCAACGCTAATGCGGCGCACTCACAGGGCCATTGACCTAGGTCAACGGCGATTTCGGCGGCCGGTGCACGATAGGCGCCACGTCCGGAACGCTGCAGGAAGAGAGCGACCGACCGGACCCGGCGCCTGCGCCGGCAACCACGACTTCGCGACATGTTCCAGATTCGAATCCACGGCCGGGGCGGACAGGGTGTCGTGACCGGCGCCGAGATGCTGTCCGTCGCCGCGTTCCTCGAGGGCCGCTACGCGCAGGCGTTCCCGAGCTTCGGCTCGGAGCGGATGGGCGCGCCGGTGATGGCGTTCTGCCGGATCGACGACCGCGAGATCCGCCTGCGCGAGCCGGTGCTCGCGCCGGATGCGCTGATCATCCAGGACCCGACGCTGCTGCACCAGGTCGACCTGTTCTCGGGCCTGGCGCCCGGCGGCTACGTGCTCATCAACTCGACGCGCAGCTTCGGCGAGCTGGGGCTGGCCGAGATCGTGCGCGGCGGGGGCCGGCACCGGATGTGCACGGTGCCCGCGACCGAGCTCGCGCTGAAGCACGTGAAGCGGCCGCTGCCGAACGCCGCGCTGCTGGGCGGCTTCGCCGCGATCAGCCGCGAGATCAAGCTCGCGTCGGTCGCTGCGGCGATCCGCGCGAAGTTCCCGCGCGCGGTCGCCGACTCGAACGTCGCGGCCGCCGAGGAGGCGTACGCGCTGGTGGCCAAGGCGAGGGAGACGACCGATGCTCAAGCAAACTGAGGGCTCGCGCGCGGTCGCCGAGGCCATCGCGCTGTGCCGGCCGGAGGTGATCTGCGCGTACCCGATCACGCCGCAGACGCACATCGTCGAGGGCCTGGGCGAGATGGTGAAGGCGGGCGAGCTCGCCGGCTGCGAGTTCATCAACGTCGAGTCCGAGTTCGCCGCGCTGTCGGTGGCGATCGGCGCGTCCGCGGCCGGCGCGCGCACGTACACGGCGACGTCGAGCCAGGGCCTGCTGTTCATGGCCGAGGCCGTCTACAACGCGGCGGGGCTCGGCCTGCCGATCGTGATGACGATCGGCAACCGGGCGATCGGCGCGCCGATCAACATCTGGAACGACCACTCGGACAGCATGTCGATGCGCGACGCCGGGTGGATCCAGCTGTTCGCCGAGACCAACCAGGAGGCGCTCGACCTGCACATCCAGGCGTTCCGGCTGGCCGAGGAGCTGTCGTGTCCGGTCATGGTGTGCATGGACGGCTTCATCCTGACGCACGCGTACGACCGCGTCGACGTGCCCACGCAGGCGGAGGTCGACGCCTTCCTGCCGGCGTTCGAGCCGCGGCAGGTGCTCGACCCGGCCGAGCCGGTCACCATCGGCGCGATGGTCGGGCCGGAGGCGTTCACCGAGGTCCGCTACCTCGCGCACCACAAGCAGCTGCGCGCGCTGGCGCTGATCCCGCACCTGTCCTCCGAGTTCGCGGCGAAGTTCGGCCGCGCGTCGGGCGGCCTCATCCGCCCGTACCGGGCGTCGGACGCCGAGACGATCGTCGTCGCGCTGGGCTCGGTCATCGGCACCGTGAAGGAGGTCGTCGACGAGATGCGCGCCGAGGGCGTGGCGATCGGCTGCGTGTCGATCTGCTCGTTCCGGCCGTTCCCGCTGACCGCGCTGCGCGAGGCGCTGGAGAACGCGAAGCGCGTGATCGTGCTGGAGAAGTGCCTGGCCGTGGGGCTGGGCGGCATCGTGTCCGACGGCGTGCGCAAGGCGCTGTCCGGCGTGATGCTGAAGGGCTACACGGTGATCGCGGGCCTGGGGGGGCGCGCGATCACGCGACGTTCGCTGCGGCAGCTGTTCGAGGACGCCGGCGCCGACGAGCTCGAGCAGGTGACCTTCCTCGATCTCAACGCCGACATCGTCGCCAACGAGCTCGAGCGCGAGACGCTGTCCCGCCGGTCCGGCCCGACGGCGGAGGCGATCCTGCGGCGGCTTGGCACCGTGGCGTCGGGCATCGGCTAGACCCGCGCGCCGACCGTCCCCGACGACGACCCGAACCACCCGAAGCGAGGCCGACCCGCCGTGAGCACGCACGACACCCCGACCGAGCGCCCGACGCAGCGGCAGCCGGTGAAGTTCTACCAGACGGGCACGTTCACCGTCGGCAACCGCCTGCTGCCCGAGAACGTGCGCTCGGTGCAGGCGGACATGCGCCGCACCAACTCGCTCAACTCCGGCCACCGCGCGTGCCAGGGCTGCGGCGAGGCGCTGGGGGCGCGCTACGCGATCGACGCCGCGATGCAGGCGACGGGGAACCAGCTGATCGCCGTCAACGCGACCGGCTGCCTCGAGGTGTTCTCGACGCCGTATCCGGAGACGTCGTGGCAGATCCCGTGGATCCACTCGCTGTTCGGCAACGCCGCGGCGGTCGCGTCGGGCGTGGCCGCCGCGATGCGCATCAAGGGGCGCCGCGACGTGCGGGTCGTGGCGCAGGGCGGCGACGGCGGCACCACCGACATCGGCTTCGGCTGCCTGTCGGGCATGTTCGAGCGCAACGACGACGTGCTGTACATCTGCTACGACAACGAGGCGTACATGAACACCGGCGTGCAGCGCTCGAGCGCGACGCCGCCGGGCGCGCGCACCGCGACCACGCCGGCCGTCGGCCGCCAGCCCGGCAACGAGTTCGGCACCGGCAAGAACGTGCCGGCGATCGCGATGGCGCACCGCATCCCGTACGTGGCGACCGCGAGTGTCGCGAACCTGCGCGACCTCGAGCAGAAGGTCACGACGGCGATGGCCATCCACGGCGCGCGGTACATCCACATCCACGTGCCGTGTCCGCTCGGCTGGGGCTCGGCGCCGGCCGACACGATCCGCATCGCACGGCTCGCCGTCGAGTCGGGCCTGTTCCCGCTGTTCGAGGCGCACGACGGGCAGGTGACGGCGCGCACGCCGATCCGGCGCCGCATGCCGGTCGACGAATACCTGAAGCTGCAGAAGCGCTTCGCGCACCTGTTCGGGAGCGAGGCGGGCCGCGAGCGCATCGCGCTGGTGCAGGCGGTCGCCGACCGCAACATCGCCGAGTTCGGGCTGCAGGCCGGGGACGACGCGCATGGATAAGCCGTTCGCGATCACGCTCGACGTCGGGTCGAGCCTCGCCAACCGCACCGGGTCGTGGCGGACGAGCCGTCCGGTGTACGTCGACCGGCTGCCGCCGTGCAACCACGCGTGCCCGGCCGGCGAGAACATCCAGCAGTGGCTCTTCCACGCCGAGTCGGGCGACTACGAGGCCGCGTGGCGCTCGCTGACCGAGAACAACCCGCTGCCGGCGATCATGGGCCGCGTCTGCTACCACCCGTGCGAGGGCGCGTGCAACCGCGGCAAGCTCGACGAGGCGGTCGGCATCAACTCGGTCGAGCGCTTCCTCGGCGACGAGGCGCTGAAGCGCGGCTGGAAGTTCGCGCCCCCGGCCGCGCCTTCCGGCAAGCGCGTGCTGGTCGTCGGCGCCGGGCCGTCGGGCCTGTCCGCCGCGTACCACCTGCGCCGGCTCGGCCACGCGGTGAAGATCGTCGAGGCCGGCCCGCTCGCCGGCGGGATGATGCGCTTCGGAATCCCGAAGTACCGGCTGCCGCGCGACGTGCTCGACGGCGAGGTCGCCCGCATCGTCGACATGGGCGTCGAGCTCGAGCTGAACCGCAAGGTCACCGACATCCGCGGGACGATGCGGGACGAGGGCTTCGACGCCGCGTTCCTCGCCGTCGGCGCGCACATCGCCAAGCGCGCGTACATCCCGGCCGGCGAGGCGGCGCGGATGCTCGACGCCGTGTCCGTGCTGCGCGACATGGAAGGGGAGGACAAGCCGATGCTCGGCCGCCGCGTCGTCGTCTACGGCGGCGGCAACACGGCGCTCGACGTCGCGCGCACGGCGAAGCGGCTGGGCGCCACCGAGGCGATCATCGTCTACCGCCGTACCCGCGAGAAGATGCCCGCGCACGACTTCGAGGTCGAGGAGGCGCTGCAGGAGGGCGTGCTGATCAAGTGGCTGTCGACGATCAAGAACATGGGCGACGAGGGCACGCTCACCGTCGAGAAGATGCAGCTCGACGCCAAGGGCTTCCCGCAGCCGACCGGCGAGTTCGAGACGCTGGAGGCGGACTCGCTGGTGCTGGCGCTGGGCCAGGACGTCGACCTCTCGCTGCTCGACGACGTGCCCGGCCTCGTCATCAAGGACGGCGTCGTGCAGGTGGGCGCCGACATGATGACGGGCTTCCCCGGCCTCTTCGCCGGCGGCGACATGGTGCCGTCCGAGCGCACGGTCACCGTCGCGGTCGGCCACGGCAAGAAGGCCGCGCGGCACATCGACGGCTGGCTGCGCGGCACGAGGTACGCGCCGCCGCCGAAGCACGAGATCGCGACGTTCGAGCACCTCAACGCGTGGTACTACGCGGACGCGCCGAAGACGGTGCGGCCGGTGCTGGACCTCGTCCGCCGCAAGTCGACGTTCGACGAGGTGGTGAGCGGCCTCGACGAGACGAACGCGCTGTTCGAGGCGCGCCGGTGCCTGTCGTGCGGCAACTGCTTCGAGTGCGACAACTGCTACGGCGTGTGCCCCGACAACGCGGTGATCAAGCTGGGGCCGGGCAAGCGCTTCGAGTTCAACTACGACTACTGCAAGGGCTGCGGCATCTGCGTGTCCGAGTGCCCGTGCGGGGCGATCAGGATGGTGCCCGAGACCATCTAGGCACCGGCCGGCGCGCCCGCGCCGGCGACGAGGGGGATTGCGCATGACCAAGGACGGCCTTCGGACGGCGCCCGGCCTGCTGCCGGCGTCGTTCCCGCGCGGGACGGCGCTGCTGCAGGACCCGACGCTCAACAAGGGCACGGCGTTCACCGACGCCGAGCGCGACGTGCTCGGCCTGCGCGGGCTCCTGCCGCCGCACGTGAACACGCAGGAGGCGCAGGTGGCGCGCGTGCTGGAGAATTTCCGGCGCAAGGCGACCGACCTCGAGCGCTTCATCAACCTGGCCGCGCTGCACGACCGCAACGAGACGCTGTTCTTCCGGCTGGTGGTCGACTACCCGGACGAGATGATGCCGGTCATCTACACGCCGACGGTCGGCCTCGCCTGCCAGCAGTTCGGCCACATCTTCCAGCGCCCGCGGGGTCTCTTCATCAGCGCGAAGGACCGCGGCAACGTCGCCGGCCTCCTGCGCAACTGGCCGCACCGGCACGTCGCGATCATCGTGGTCACCGACGGCGAGCGGATCCTGGGCCTGGGCGACCTCGGGGCGAACGGCATGGGCATCCCGGTCGGCAAGCTCGCGCTGTACACGGCGGGGGCGGGCGTGCATCCGACCCAGTGCCTGCCGGTGCTGCTCGACGTCGGCACCAACAACGAGGCGCTGCGGCGCGACCCGCTGTACCTCGGCCTCGACGAGCCGCGCGCCACCGGGCACGTCTACGACAGCCTGGTCGACGAGTTCGTCCACGCCACGCAGGAGGTGTTCCCGGGCGTGGTCGTGCAGTTCGAGGACTTCGCCAACCACAACGCGTTCCGCCTGCTCGAGCGGTACCGCGACCGCATCCCCACGTTCAACGACGACATCCAGGGCACGGCCGCGGTCGCGCTGGCGGGCCTCATGTCGGCGCTGCGCGTCACCGGGGGCACGCTGCCGCAGCAGACGATCCTGTTCCAGGGCGCGGGGGAGGCGGCGACGGGTATCGCCGACCTCGCCGTCGCCGCGATGGTCGCGGAAGGCGTGCCGGAGGCCGCGGCGCGGCAGCGCTGCTGGCTGGTGGACAGCAAGGGGCTCGTCGTCGCCGGGCGCACCGACCTCGCCCCCCACAAGCGGCGCTACGCGCACGCGCACGCGCCGGTGCGGGACCTCGCGTCGGCGGTCAACCTGCTGCGCCCGACCGCGATCGTCGGCGTGGCCGCCGTCGGCGGCGCGTTCACGCCCGGCGTGCTGCACGCGATGGCGACGATCAACGAGCGCCCGATCGTGTTCGCGCTGTCGAACCCGACGTCGAAGTCGGAGTGCACGGCAGCCGAGGCGTACGAGCACACGGGCGGGCGCGCGCTGTTCGCGTCCGGCAGCCCGTTCGCGCCGGTGGCCCGCGCCGACCGCACGCACGTGCCGCGGCAGGGCAACAACTCGTACATCTTCCCCGGCGTGGGCATGGGCGCCATCGTCAGCCGCACTCGCCGCATCACCGACGAGATGTTCCTGGTGGCGGCGCGCACGCTCGCCGCGCAGGTGACGGAGGCCGACCTGGCGCAGGGCAGCCTGTACCCGCCGCTGCCGGCGATCCGCGACGTGTCCGCGCACATCGCGACGGCCGTCGCCGGGGTCGCGTACCGGCGCGGGCTGGCCGGGGCGCCGGAGCCCGCCGACCTGCTCGCGCACGTCCGGGCGGCGATGTACGAGCCGCGGTACGCGACGTACGTCGCCTGAATGTCGCCGCCCCTCACCCCGACCCTCTCCCCGCTGCGCGGGGCGAGGGAGGGTCGATGGCACAGGTCACCGCGAATGCGCGGCCGCTCCGGTCCACGCTCCCTCCTCCCGCGCAACGGGGAGAGGGAGGGTCGATGGCGCGCGTCGCCGCGAGTGCGTGGCGGCCCCGGTCAAAGCTCCCTCGCCCCGCGCAGCGGGGAGAGGGTCGGGGTGAGGGGCGCCGCACGCGGACGCCCGGATGTGCGCCGTGCGCGCGCGTGCGAGCGCGCGTTGATCTGTGTCAACCCGTCGAGGGCGCGCTGCCACTAGTCTCCAACCACGACGAGCCCGCCCCGTGCCGCAGCGTTCGCGACCGGGGCACCGCTGCAGACGACGATGAACCCCTACGCGTTGTTCCTCCTCTACGGGATCGCGATCGCGGGCTTCGTGTTCGTGACGCTCGTCATGAACAAGTACCTGGGGCCCAAGCCCTCGTCGACGCCGATCAAGCTCGAGCCGTTCGAGTGCGGCGCCACGCCGGTCGACGCGCGCAACGTCAAGGCGATGCCGATCAAGTACTACGCGATCGCCATCGTGTTCATCCTGTTCGACCTCGAGACCGTGTTCCTGTTCATCTTCGCGCTCGCCGCGCAGCCGGTGACGGGCTTCATGGTCGCGACGTTCGGGATCTTCACGTTCCTGCTGGTGCTGATCCTGCTGTACGTGTACCGCGCAAGGCTCCTCGAGGCGGTGACCCAATGACGACGTACGGCGGCCAGACGATCCCCATCGCCCGCGCGGACGGCCCGTCGTCGGCGTTCGAGTACATCACGACCAAGAAGGACGAGCTGGTCGGCTGGGCGCGCAAGTTCTCGCTGTTCCCGTACCCGTTCGTCACCGCGTGCTGCGCGATGGAGTTCATGGCCGTCAGCTCCACGCCCTACGACACCGACCGCTTCGGCGCCGCGCTGCCGCGCTTCTCGCCGCGGCAGGCCGACCTGCTGATGGTCGTGGGCACCGTCACGCACAAGCAGGCGCCGGTCCTGCGCAAGGTCTACGAGCAGATGTGCGAGCCCAAGTGGGTGATGGCGTTCGGCGTCTGCGCGACGTCCGGCGGCTTCTACCAGAACTACGCGGCCGTGCAGGGCATCGACAAGGTCATCCCCGTCGACGTCTACATCCCGGGCTGCCCGCCGCGCCCCGAGATGGTGATCGACGGCATCATGCAGCTGCAGCAGAAGATCGCGACGTCGCGGCACCCGATCGTCACCGAGCGCTTCTGACCGCGATGCCCGCCGACCTCGACGCGCTCTGCCAGTCGCTCGCCACCGAGGCGACGCCGGCGACGGTGTCGCACGGCCTCGTCGTCGTCGAGGTGCCCGCCGCGGCGGTGCTCGACACCGCGCGCCGGCTGAAGGACGCGCAGGGCTTCGACATGCTGCTCGACGTCACCGCCGTCGACTGGCTGCCGCGCGAGCCGCGCTTCGACGTCGTCTGGCACTTCTGGTCGACCACGCGGCACGTGCGCGTGCGCGTGCGGACGCGCGTGCCGGAGTCCGCGCCGACGGTCGCGTCGCTGACGCCGCTGTACGGCTCGGCCGCGTTCATGGAGCGCGAGTGCCACGAGATGTACGGCATCGGCTTCGCCGGCAACGCCGACCTGCGCCCGCTGCTGCTGTACGAGGGCTTCGTCGGTCACCCGCTGCGCAAGGACTACCCGAAGGACCGCGAGCAGCCGCTCGTGCCGTACCTGACGCCATGAAGCTGCCGCCGCTCGCGTCGCTGCCCAATCCCGTCAAGCCGGCCTTCGCGCCGTCGGAGGAGGGCGGGCCGGTCATCGTCAACATCGGCCCGTCGCACCCGGCCACGCACGGCACCGTCCAGATCATCGCCGAGCTCGACGGCGAGCGCGTGCTGCGCACCGACGTGCACTGCGGCTACCTGCACCGCGGCTTCGAGAAGGAGTGCGAGGCGCACACCTGGCACAACCTGATCCCCTACGTCGACCGCCTCAACTACGTGTCGGCGCTGATCAACGACTTCGCGTACTGCGACGGCGTCGAGCGGCTGCTGGGGGTCGAGATCACGCCGCGCTGCCGCTACCTGCGCACGCTGCTGTCCGAGTACTCGCGCATCGTCGACCACCTGACGTGCATCGCGGCCGGGCTGATGGAACTGGGCGCGATGACCGCGTTCCTGTACCTCGTCATGATCCGCGACTACATGTACGAGCACATCGCGGACCTGACCGGCGCGCGCGTCACGTACACGTATGGCCGCATCGGCGGGCTCGCCCGCGACCTGCCCGACGGCTGGCTCGCCCGGCTCGCCGAGATCCTCGACCAGTACGAGGTCTTCGTCGGCCGCGTGCACGGCCTCGTCGACCGCAACCGGATCTTCATCGACCGGATGCGCAACGTCGGCTGCCTCACGACCGCCGACGCGATCCACTACGCGTACACGGGCCCGCTGCTGCGCTCGACCGGCGTGCCGCGCGACCTGCGCAAGGACGCCCCCTATCTCGCGTACGCCGAGCTCGACTTCGACGTTCCCGTCGGCATCAAGGGCGACAACTACGACCGGTACTACGTGCGGATGCGCGAGATGGACGAGTCGGTCCACATGATCCGCCAGCTGATGGACATGCTGCCCGCGGGCCCGATCAACGTCGACGACCACCGCTGCACGTTCCCGGACAAGGCGCTCGTCTACACGGAGATCGAGTCGCTGATCAACCACTTCAAGCTGGTGATGGACGGACCGGCGGTGCCGGCTGGCGACGTGTACGTCGCGCACGAGTCGCCCAACGGCGAGCTGGGCTTCTACCTCGTCTCGACCGGCGGCGGCGTGCCGTGGAAGGTGCACTGCCGTGCGCCGAGCTTCGTCCACATGGGCGGCGTCCACAAGATGCTCGACGGCTACCAGCTCGCCGACGTCGTGCCGACGTTCGGGTCGGTCAACATGATCGGCGGCGAGTGCGACCGGTGAGAACGTTCTTTCACAAGGAGACGCAGAGACGCCGAGAAGGGCATCCGGAGTCTTCTCGGCGGCTCTGCGCCTCTTTGTGCATCTTGATCTGACCCGATGAAGCACCTGATCCCCGAGTTCGAGAAGCTGAAGCAGCGGTTCCCCGCCGGCTTCGAGTCGTCGCTGGTGCTGCCGTGCGTGCGGCGCATCCAGGAGGACCGCGGCTTCGTCGCCGACAGCGACATCGACGGGCTGGTCGAGTACCTGGGCGTCCCCCGGATCCAGATCGAGGAGGTGCTGTCGTACTACACGCAGTTCCGGCGCAGGCCGATCGGCCGCTGGCACCTGCAGACGTGCCGCAACCTCTCCTGCTCGATGTGCGGGGCCGAGCGCCTGATGGGCCACCTGAAGCAGAAGCTCGGCATCGGGCCCGGCGAGACGACGGCGGACGGCCGGTTCACCTTCTCCACCGTCGAGTGCCTGGGCTCGTGCGGGACCGCGCCGGTCGTCATGGTCAACGACACGTACCACGAGGCGATGAGCGTCGAGAAGCTCGACGCGCTGATCGCGAAGCTCGACTGACGACGACCATGCCCGGCAAGCCGCTCCTCATGACGTTCCCCGTGACCGCGACGTCGCACTCGCTCGCCGACTATCGCGCGCGCGGCGGCTACGCGACGCTGGCGAAGGTGCTGGCCGGCGTGCCGCAGGAGGAGATCGTCAAGACCGTGACCGCCGCCGGCCTGCTCGGTCACGGCGGCGCGGCGTTCTCGGCCGGGCGCAAGTGGTCGGTGATCAACCTGCGCGACGGCCAGCCGCACTACCTGTGCGCGAACGCGGACGAGGGCGAGCCCGGCACGTTCAAGGACCGCTGGATCCTCGAGCACGCGCCGCACCTGCTCGTCGAGTCGATGCTGATCGTCTCCTACGCGCTCGAGGTCCGCCACGCGTTCGTCTACATCCGCGGCGAGTTCGACCTGCCGTACCGGCGGCTCCAGGCGGCGATCGACGAGGCCTACGACGCGGGGCTGCTCGGCGAGGGCGTCCTCGGCACGGGCTTCGGTCTCGACCTGGTGGCGTACCGCGGCGCCGGCTCGTACGTCTGCGGCGAGGCATCGGGGCTCCTGTCGTCGCTGGAAGGCAAGCGCGGCTACCCGCGCAACCGGCCGCCGCGGCTCACCGTGCAGGGCCTCTACAAGCGGCCGACGGTCGTCAACAACGTCGAGACGCTGGCCAACGTCACCGGCATCGTCGCCAACGGCGCCGACTGGTACCGGTCGTTCGGCACCGCCAAGTGCCCGGGCACGCAGCTCGTGTCGATCTCCGGCCACATCGCGAAGCCCGGCGTCTACGAGGTCGAGTACGGCTACCCGCTCGCGAAGTTCCTGTACGAGGACTGCGGCGGCATGGCCGGCGGCCGCAAGCTGAAGGCGCTGATCCCCGGCGGCATCTCGACCAAGGTGCTGACCGGCGCGGAAGTGGAGGGCGTCACCTACGACCACCAGTCGCTCGGCGCGGCCGGGTCGTCGGTCGGCTCCGGCGGCATGGTGGCCATCGCCGAGGGCACGTGCATGGTGCGCCTGCTGCAGGTGCTGCTGCGCTTCTACCACCACGAGTCGTGCGGCCAGTGCACGCCGTGCCGCGACGGCACCGGCTGGATGCACCGGATCATCGACCGCATCGTCGCCGGCCGTGGCCACCTGGACGACCTCGACCGGCTGGTCGAGATCTCCCGCCGCAACGACGGCACGACGATCTGCGGGATGGGCGACGCCGCCGGCTACGCGACGGTGGGCATCCTCGCCAAGTTCCGCGACGAGTTCGAATACTGGATCGAGCACGGCCGCTCGCGCTGCGACGGCGTGCTGGAGATCGGCGCCCATGCCTGAGATCTTCATCAACGGCCAACCGGTGCAGGCGGAGAAGGGCCAGACCGTGCTGCAGGCGGCGCTCGCCAACGGCTTCTACATCCCGTACTTCTGCTGGCACCCGGCGCTGTCGATCGCCGGCAACTGCCGGATCTGCGTCGTGCAGGTCGAGGGCCGCAGCTGGTGCGAGATCTCGTGCAACCTGCCGGTGCAGGAGGGCCTCAAGGTCCTCACGGACTCGGAGCTCGTCCGCGCGCAGCGCCGCGACACGATGCAGTTCATCACGCTGAACCACCCGGTGGACTGCGGGATCTGCGACAAGGCCGGCGAGTGCACGCTGCAGGACTACCACTACCTGTACAACGGGACGGCGTCGATCTCGCGCGACCCCAAGGTCACGGGCACCAAGTTCCACGACCTGTCGCAGCGGATCACGCTCGACAACGAGCGCTGCATCCTGTGCTCGCGCTGCGTGCGCTTCACGCGCGAGGTGTCGGGCTCGAGCGCCCTCGGCATCACGCACCGCGGCGACGAGTCGCTGCTGCGCGCGTCGGAGGACGGCGCGCTCGACCGCGACCCGTACTCGGACAACGTCATCGACATCTGCCCGGTCGGCGCGCTGCTGTCGAAGTCGTTCCTGTACAAGGCGCGGGTCTGGTACCTGAAGCCCACGGCGTCCGTGTGCCCGGGCTGCGCGCGCGGCTGCGCGGTCGACGTCTGGCACCGCAAGCCTGAGTGGAAGCTGCGCGCGCTCGACCCGAAGCAGAACACCGCCATCGCGCGGGTGACCCCGCGCGGCGCGCAGGGGCCGGACGGCCCGTGGATCTGCAACAAGGGGCGTGACCTCGCGCGCATCTTCGAGCGGCCGCGGGCGAGCGCGCCGATGGTCAAGGGCAAGCCGGTGGAACTCGCCTCGGCGCTCGCCAACGCCCGCAGCCTGATCGCCGCCGCCCGGCACCCGGCCGCGCTGGTGTCGAGCTGGGGCTCCAACGAGGAGTTCGCCGCGTTCCGGGCGGCCTTCGGCGACACGTTCCGCGTGCACGTGAAGCACGACCACCGGCCCGAGCCGGGGGAGGTCGTCGAGGACGGCTTCCTGATCCGCGCCGACAAGAACCCGAACGTCGCCGGCGCCCGCGCCGCGTTCGGCGCCGCCGCGGACACGCCGCCCGCGTGGCACGGCGACACCGACCTCGTGCTGGTCTGGGGCGAGGGCTGCGACTTCGCCGACCTGCCGCGCGGGGCGAAGGTCGTCTTCCTGAACGCGTACCTCGCGCCGGAGAACGGCCACGCGGACGTGTTCCTGCCGATCACGATCCAGACCGAGCGGGCCGGGCACTACACGAACTTCGAGGGGACCGTGCAGGGCTTCGCGCCGTGCTTCGCGAAGCCGCAGGGTGTGGCCGACGCGCAGGCGCTGTTCGGAGCACTCGCGACCGTCGCGGTGGCCACGCCATGATCCAGGACCTCGTCGTCCACCTCGTCTACATCGGCTACGCGCTGACGGTGCTGCTGCTGTTCGGCACGGTGCTGACGTGGGTCGAGCGCAAGCAGGCGGCGGTGATGTCCGACCGCATCGGCGCCAACCGCGCCTACGTCCGGATCCCGTTCACGCAGATCAAGCTGGTCTGGTGGGGCCTGTTCCACGGCATGGCCGACGGCCTCAAGATGATCGTCAAGGAGGACTGGAAGCCCGCCGTCTACGACCGTTTCGCGTACGCGCTGGCGCCGTGGATCGTGTTCACGCCGATCCTGCTGGTGTTCGCGGTGATCCCCTTCGGCGGCGCGCTCGACCCGGCCCGGCTCTTCGCCGGCCTCCCGGCCGTCGCCGAGTGGTTCGGCAACCGCACGTACCAGATGCAGATCGCGCAGCTCGACGGCGGCCTGCTGATCGTGTTCGCGTTCGGCGGCATCTCGGTCATCGGCGCCATGCTCGCCGGCTGGTCGTCGTCGAACAAGTACTCGATGCTTGGCGCGCTGCGCGCCGGCGGCCAGATGATCAGCTACGAGCTGGTGATGGGCCTGACCGTGCTGGGGCTGATCCTCGTCTACGGCACGTTCGACCTGACCGCGATCGTCCAGCACCAGTCCGGCATCGTGCTCGGGTTCCTGCCCGCCTGGGGCGTCGTCTACCAGCCGTTCGCCGCGACGCTGTTCATGGCGGCGGCCATCGCCGAGAACAAGCGGATCCCGTTCGACCTGCCCGAGGCCGAGTCCGAGCTCATCGCCGGTTTCTACACCGAGTACAGCGCGATGAAGATGGGCCTGTTCATGTTCGCCGAGTTCATCGAGATCGCGATCATCGGCGCGCTGTTCACGACGCTGTTCCTCGGCGGCTACAACCTGCCGTTCATGAGCGACGCGGGCTTCTTCCTCCCCGGCGGGCACGAGATCCCGCTGCCGCACGGCGCCGTCGTCGTCATCCAGCTCGTCACGTTCCTGGCCAAGGTCCTCGTGCTGTCGAGCTTCCAGATCCTGATCCGCTGGTCGCTGCCGCGCTTCCGCTACGACCAGGTGCTGATGTTCGCCTGGAAGTTCATGCTGCCGCTGGCGCTCGCCAACCTCACCGTGACGGTCGTCGCCGTCTGGCTGCTGCAATGACCGCGAAATACGCCGGCCGCCCGCGCAAGCGGTACTGGAACGAGCCCGAAATGGGCTGGTGGGAGCGCGTCTACCTGCCCGAGATCCTCCGCGGCCTCGCGATCACCGGCGGCGTGTTCACGCGGAACATGTGGCGGTGGATCACCGGCCGCAAGGGCGCGCTGACCACGTACTACCCCGAGGAGACGCGCGCGGACTACGCGCGCAACAACCGCGGCAAGCACATCCTGACGCAGCGGCCGGACGGGCGCCCGCAGTGCGTCGCCTGCAACATGTGCGCGACCGTCTGCCCGGCGCAGGTGATCGAGATCGACGCGGCGTTCGACCCCGGCGACCCCGACCACCCCAAGTACCCGTCGCGCTTCGAGATCGACTACTCGCGCTGCATCTTCTGCGGGCTGTGCGTCGAGGCCTGCCCCGAGGACGCGATCCGCATGGTCAGGGTGGTGCCGGACCTGCCGGCGGGCGAGCGCGGGACCATGTGGCTCAAGCTGCCGGAGCTCCTGGCGTGGAGCCCGGCCAACGACGTCGCCAAGCCGTACCCGCCGCGGCCGGCGGGCGGCCCTTCCGGAGGCGAGCACTGATGGAAGCGCTGCTGCAGGAATTCGACACGCTGCTCCTCTACGTGTTCGCCGCGCTGTCGCTGGCCGGCGCGATCGCGATGCTGGTGCTGCAGCACCCGATGCGCGTGGCGATGGCGCTGGTGGCGACGATGATCTGGCTGGGCGCCATCTACGGACTCGTCGGCGTCCACTTCATCGCGGCGTTCCAGATCCTGATCTACGTCAGCGCGGTGATGGTGTTCATCATCTACGTGATCATGCTGCTCGACGTGCGCGACATGGCCTACACGCGGCGCTACGCCGGCCTGCTCATCCCGGGGGCCGTCGCCGCCGTCGTGTTCTTCGGCGTGCTCGCGGCGACGCTGTGGCGGACGGTGGAGGTGCCGCTGACGACGACGGCGGCGTTCGGCATCGGCCAGTTCGCCGTCGACTTCCTGCAGCGGTACTGGCTGCAGTTCGAGGTGACGTCGGTGCTGCTGGTGGCGGCGGTCGTCGCCGCCATTGCCGTCGTGAAGGCGGGCGAGAAGGACCATGGATAAGCTGCAACTGCTGCTGCTGCTGGCCCTCGCGCTGTTCGCGATCGGGCTCCTGGGCGTGGTCATCCGCCGCAACCTGCTCGTCATGCTGATGTGCATGGAGCTCATGCTCAATGCCGCCAACCTGTCGCTGGTGACCCTCGCGCGGCAGACCGACACGTCGGCCGGCGCCGTGCTGGTGTTCCTCGTGTTCGTGGTCGCCGCCGCCGAGATCGCGATCGCCATCCCGATCGTGCTGCTGCTGGTGCGGCGCCGGCACACGCTCGACGCCGACGCGTACGCGGACCTGAAGGGCTGACGCGATGGCGCACCTCCTCACCTGGGTCGTCCTGCTGCCGCTC
Source organism: Casimicrobiaceae bacterium (assembly GCA_044223185.1). GTDB lineage: Bacteria > Pseudomonadota > Gammaproteobacteria > Burkholderiales > Casimicrobiaceae > VBCG01. The sequence continues at coordinate 27,476 of JBGAMF010000011.1, forward strand.
GCCGGGTTCGTGCTGAACGGGCTCTTCGGCAACCGGCTCGGCAAGGGCTTCGTGACGGTCGTCGGCTGCGGCCTGCCGCTCGCCGCGTTCGCCGCGGCCATGGCGTGCGTGCTCGACCTCCTGGCCGGCGGCGCGCGCGAGCCGCTCGTCCACGTGGCCTACACGTGGGCGGTCGTCGGCGACCGCACGTTCGAGGTCGCCTTCTGGCTCGACCGCCTGTCCGCCGTCATGGTGCTGATCGTCACCGGCGTCGGGTCGCTGATCCACATCTACTCGACCGGCTACATGCACGAGGACAAGAGCTACGCGCGCTACTTCGCGTACCTCAACCTGTTCCTGTTCTTCATGCTGCTGCTGGTGCTGGGCCGCTCGCTGCTGGTGCTCTTCGTCGGCTGGGAGGGCGTGGGCCTCGCCTCGTACCTTCTGATCGGCTTCTGGTTCGAGGACCCGGAGAAGGCGCGCGCCGGCAAGAAGGCGTTCGTCACCAACCGGATCGGCGACGCCGGCTTCCTGCTGGGGATGTTCGCCGTGTTCTGGGCGGTCGGCACGCTCGACATGGACCGTGTCAACGCCGCCTACATGGCCGCGACGCCGCCCGCGGTGGCGGCCAGCGTCGTCGGCATCCTGCTGTTCATCGGCGCCTGCGGCAAGTCGGCGCAGATCCCGCTGCACGTCTGGCTGCCGGACGCGATGGCCGGCCCGACGCCCGTCTCGGCGCTGATCCACGCGGCGACGATGGTGACGGCCGGCGTCTACCTGGTCGCGCGGATGTCCGGCGTCTACATGCACGCCGAGTTCGCCTCGTCGGTGGTCGCCGTCGTCGGCGTGGCCACGGCGTTCTTCGCGGCGACGATCGCCGTCGTCCAGACCGACATCAAGAAGGTGCTCGCCTACTCGACGGTGTCGCAGCTGGGGCTCATGTTCGTCGCTGCCGGCGTGGGCGCCTACGGCGTCGCGATCTTCCACGTCTACACGCACGCGTTCTTCAAGGCCTGCCTGTTCCTCGGCGCCGGCAGCGTCATCCACGCGCTGTCGGGCGAGCAGGACATCCGCAGGATGGGCGGGCTCGCCAGGCGCATCCCGGTGACGTTCGTCACGTTCGCTGTCGCCACCGCCGCCATCGCCGGCATCCCGCCGCTCGCCGGGTTCTTCTCGAAGGACGAGATCCTCTGGTACGCGTTCGCGAGCGGCAAGGGCGGCTCGCCGCTGCTGTGGGCGGTGGCCGCCGCGACGGCGCTGATGACGGCGTTCTACATGTTCCGGCTGCTGTGGCTCACGTTCTTCGCCAAGTCGCGGATGAGCCACGACGTCGAGCACCACGTCCACGAGTCGCCGCTGTCGATGACCGGCGTGCTCACGATCCTGGCCGTGCTGTCGGCGGTCGGCGGGTTCCTCGCGCTGCCGCACTGGCTGGAGATGCAGCTGCCGCTGCCGCCGGTGCCGGACGCGCTGCACCACTTCGAGTGGACGCTGCTCGTCGTGTCGGTCGTCATCGCCGCCACCGGCCTCGCCGGTGCCTGGTGGTTCTTCGGCAACGACGCGGCGCGCGCGCAGCGCGTCCACGCGAAGGGGCTGCACCGGCTGCTGTCCGCCAAGTACTACGTCGACGAGTTCTACGAGCGCTGGCTCGGAGCGCCGCTGGTGTGGGTGTCCGACCGGCTGTTCCTCAACTTCGGCGACCGCATGCTGCTCGACGGCACGCTGAACGGCCTGGCGCGCCTCGCGCAGCGCGGCGCGGGCGCGCTGTCGCGGATCCAGTCGGGCAGCCTGCACCGCTACGTCCTGTTCGTGCTCGCGGGCAGCGCCGCGTTGCTCCTGTGGAGTATCGGCCGTGTCTGACGCCGCGTGGCTCAACGTCGTGCTGTTCCTCCCGGTGCTGGGCACCGGGCTGCTGCTCGCCGTCCCCGCGGCGCGCGAGGGCGCCATCCGGTCGCTGACGCTCGTCGTGATGCTGGCGCAGGTGGTCGTGACGGGCTTCCTGTACGCGGCGTTCGACCCGGCCACGCCGGGGCTGCAGTTCGCGACCAGGCTGCCGTGGATCCCGGCGTGGGGCGTCACCTACACGATCGGCCTCGACGGCTACAACGTGCTGCTGGTGCTGCTGACGGCGTTCCTCGGGCCGCTGGTCGTCGCGGGAGCGTTCACGGCGATCCGCAAGGACGTCAAGCTCTTCTACAGCATGGTGCTGCTCATCCAGTTCGCGATGATGGGCGCGTTCGTCGCGCAGGACCTGTTCCTGTTCTACCTGTTCTGGGAAGCGATGATGATCCCGATGTTCCTCATCATCGGCATCTGGGGCGGGCAGCGGCGCATCTACGCGACGTTCAAGTTCGTGCTGTACACGGCGTTCGGCAGCATCCTGATGCTGGCGGCGATGATCTGGCTCGCCTTTTCGCTCGCCGGGCCGGACGGCGCCATGTCGTTCGCGTTCGCCGACCTCTACCAGTCGCGGCTGCCGCTTTCGACGCAGGTCGTGCTGCTGTCGGCGTTCGGCCTGTCGTTCGCGATCAAGGTGCCGATCGTCCCGCTGCACACGTGGCTGCCCGACGCGCACGTCGAGGCGCCGACCGCGGGCTCGGTGATCCTGGCCGGCGTCCTGCTGAAGATGGGGACGTACGGCTTCATGAAGCTGGGCTTCCCGCTGTTCCCGGACGCGACGATGGCGATGACGCCGCTGCTGATCACGCTGGCCGTGCTCTCCATCGTCTACGGCGCCTGCCTCGCCCTCGTGCAGGACGACATCAAGAAGATCATCGCCTACTCGTCGATCAGCCACCTCGGCTACGTGATGCTGGGCCTCGTGTGCTTCGACCTCGTCGGCGTGCAGGGAGCCGTCGTGCAGATGGTGAGCCACGGGCTCACGGCGGCCGGCCTGTTCCTCATGGTCGGCATGATCTACGAGCGCTGCCACACGCGCGAGCTCGCCGCGTACGGAGGCCTCGCCAAGGTGCTGCCGGTGTACTCGCTGTTCTTCATGCTGCTGACGCTGGCGTCGATCGGCCTGCCGACGACCTCCGGCTTCACCGGCGAGTTCATGGTGCTGCTGGGCGCCGGGACGGCCGGCTGGCAGCAGTACTCGCAGGGCAGCAGCTTCCTGCTGGTGTCGTCGGCCATCGCCGTCACCGGCGTCGTGCTCGGCGCCCTGTACATGCTGCGCTTCGCGCAGGGCTTCCTGTTCGGCGGCGAGCGCGTCCCGCACGGCCCGGTGCTCGACCTCGACCTGCGCGAGAAGGCGATCCTCGCCGCGATCGTCGCCGCCGTGTTCTGGCTCGGCCTCTTCCCCGCCGAGCCGCTCTCGAAGACCGAGCTGGCCGCGCAGGAGTACCGGCAGCTCGTGACGACGTCGCGCCTTCCCGGAAACGCCCCATGAACTGGCTCGGCCTCGCCGTCGCGCTCGCCCCCGAGAACCTGCTGCTGCTCGGGATCGTCGCCATCCTGACGGTCGAGATCGTCGCGCCGAAGCCGCGCGGCGCGCTGGTCGTCGCGTTCTCCGCGCTGACGCTGGCCACGCTCGCGGCGCTCGTGCTGTGGGCGGGCGGGTTCGTCGCCGAGCCGTTCCCCGGCGAGTTCACGGTCGAGCCGGGCGCGTCGCTCGCCAAGGCCGTCGTGCTGACGCTGACGCTGCCGGTGCTGCTGCTCGCGCGCGACGAGTTCCCGCAGAGCGGCCCGTTCCACGTGCTGCTGCTGTCGTCGCTGTACGGCGTGTGCCTGATGCTGTCGGCGGACAGCTTCCTCACGCTGTTCCTGGGCCTCGAGATGCTGTCGCTGCCCGTCTACGTCATGGTGCTGCTGGCGTTCCGGCGCTCCGACAGCCTCGAAGCGGCGCTCAAGTACCTGGTGCTGGGCGGCGCGGCGACCGCGACGTTCCTGCTCGGCGTGTCGCTGCTCTACGGCGGCACCGGCACGATGTCGCTGGCGGCGTTCACCGTCGCGCTGTCGGTGCACGACCCGATGGCCACCGCGGCCGTCGTGCTCGTGCTGGTCGCGTTCTTCCTGAAGGCCGCGGTCGTGCCGTTCCACGCGTGGGCGCCCGACGCCTACGAGGGTGCGACGGTGCCGGTGACCGCGTACATGGCGGTCGTGGTGAAGGCGGGCGTGCTGCTCGCCGTGCTGCGGCTCTTCGGCGAGGCGCCGCTGCCGGAGGCGATCGTCGGCCTGGTCGCGGTGCTGCCGCTCGCCTCGATCGTCTGGGGCAACCTGGCCGCGATGCGGCAGGGGAGCTTCCGCCGGATGATCGCCTACTCGTCGATCGCGCACGCCGGCTACCTGTTCTACGCGCTGCTGGGCGAGGGCCCGGGCCGGTACGAGGCGATCGTGTTCTACGTCGTCGCGTACGGGCTCATGAACCTGCTCGCCTTCGCCGCACTGCCGCGCACGGCGGACGACGCCGCGCGCGACCGCCTCGACCGCTTCCGCGGCATGTTCCACCGCAATCCGTTCGGGGCGACGATGCTGGGCATCGCGATGCTGTCGCTGGCCGGCATTCCGCCGCTGCCGGGCTTCGTCGCCAAGTTCCTGATCTTCAAGAACGTGATGGCCGCCGGCTACACGACCTACGCGGTGCTGGGCCTCGTCGGCAGCTACCTCGGCATCTACTTCTACCTGCGCGTCATCCAGCTCATGTTCATGAGCCCGGCGGAGGGGACGGGCGAGCCGCGCGCGGCGATCCGCCGCGCCGTCGGAACGTGCATCGTCTGCCTGGCACCGGCGCTGCTGCTGGCGCTGTTCCCGGGGGCGGTGATCGGCCGCGGGTAACGTGGGTAATGAGGGTCAGACTCGAATTTCGCGCATCAGTCCGCGGCATTTCGGTCGAGGTCGCAGCCCGCGAAATTCGAATCTGACCCTCATTACCCGCGGCGTCCGCCGGCGCGCCCGGGCGTGCCGGGCGCAGCCCGGCGACGCTTGCAGCGGACCTTCGCTTCGGGGTCAGGTGCCGGCGCGCTTCGCGACCGGCGAGTACAGGTCGTGGATCTGCAGCCGCGTGCCCTGCAGGCGCTCGGACACGACGCCCAGCATCCGGTACATGAGCGCGAAGCCGAACGACTTGTCGTCGCGGCACGCCTTCAGGAGCTCCGCGCCGTCGAAGGCGAGCGTCTCGGTGGCCTGCAGCGCCCGCGCCTGGAAGTACTTGCCGCGCCCCATCAGGATGGCCGACCAGCCGAACTCGTCGCCGGTCGACAGCGTCTGCACGCGCAGCGTGTGGTCGGGCGCCTCGATCTCGAGCGCGATGCGGCCCTGCACGATCAGGTAGAAGTCGTGCGACTCGTCACCCTCGTGGAACACGACCTGGTCGCGGTCGAAGTGCACCTCGCGGGCGAGCTCGGACAGGCGCGTGATGTGCTCCGGCGTGAACTCCTCGACGAACGGGTGCTTGCGGAGCACTTCGAGCAGCTTTTCCTTGGGCATGGTCGGATTCCTCGCGGCCGCGGGCGCGCGGCGACCGGGAAAGTTTACTGCGCGTCCATGCGGCGGATATGCGCTAGCGCAAACTTTGCGGTCGCGCCGCGGCCCCTCACCCCGGCCCTCTCCCCGCTTCACGGGGAGAGGGAGCGCAAAGGCACACGGCGGCGCCGATCGCCCACCTCCCTCCCGACCTCCCTCTCCCGCTCGCGGGAGAGGGTTGGGGTGAGGGTGCGGTTGCGGAAGAGGGCCGGGGTGAGGGTGCGGTTGCGGGAGAGGGTCGGGGAGAGGGTGCGGTTGCGGGAGAGGGCCGGGGTGAGGGCGTGCTCGCGGGAGAGGGCCGGGGTGAGGATGCGTCTGCGGGAGCGGGCCGGGGTGAGGGCGACTTCGAAGATGCCGCCATGAGCCCCCTCGGCATCACGCTGCTGATGGTCGTCGCGCTGGCCGGCTTCGCCTGGCTTTCCTGGCGCAAGCTCGCCATCGTCGCGGCGCTGCAGCCGGAAGTCCGCTGGGACCGGCCGGCGTCGCGGCTGATGGCGGTCGTGAAGAACGGCTTCCTGCAGCAGCGGATGATCGCGCGCGACTGGAAGCCCGGGCTCATGCACGCGGCGATCTTCGCGGGCTTCCTCGGGCTGCTGGTGCGCAAGGTGCAGCTCGTCGTCATCGGCTACGACGAGCCGTTCACGTACCCGGGGGCGTTCGGCGCCGGGTTCGCGGCGTTCAAGGACGTGATCGAGCTCATGCTGCTGGGGGCGCTCGCCTACGCGTTCTGGCGCCGCTACGTGCGGCCGCCGGCGCGGCTCGAGCCCAACCGCGAGGCCCTCCTGATCCTGTCGCTGATCACGGCGATCGTCGTCACCGACCTCCTGTTCGACGGCTTCCGCTTCGCGCTCTTCGCGGGCAGCGACCCCGGCATCGCGCACGAGCGGGACTTCGCGTTCGCCGGGCGCGTCGTTGAGGCCGCCGTGGCCGGACTGTCGCCGGCGGCCCAGCGCGCCGGCTACGTCCTCTCGTACTGGACGCAGCTCGTCGTCGTGTTCGCGTTCCTCGTGCTGCTGCCGACCGGCGAGCACTTCCACATCGTGACGGCGCTGCCGGCGCTCTTCTTCCACCGCGGCCGGCCGGCCAACGCCGTGCCCGGCATCGACCTCGAGGCCGTGTTCGCCGACGACGCCGACCCCGACACGGTCAAGGTCGGCGTGCGCACGGCCGCCGACCTCACGTGGAAGGAGGGGCTCGACGCGTTCACCTGCACCGAGTGCGGCCGCTGCAAGGACGCGTGCCCGACCTTCGTCACCGGCAAGCCGCTGTCGCAGAAGTGGGTGCACGACAGCGTCAAGCACCACCTCGTCGCGCAGCGGGCGGCGCTCGTCGACCGCGCGCGGGCGCCGGACGCGCTGCCGGCGCTCGTCCCGGACGTGATCGGCGAGGACACGCTGTGGGCGTGCACGACGTGCGGGTACTGCGAGGCCGCGTGCCCGATCGAGCTCGAGCACCTGCCGCGCTTCTTCCGCCTGCGGCAGCGCCGCGTGCTGATGGACGGCGAGTTCCCGCACGAGCTGAAGGCGGTGTTCGCCGCCTACGAGGTGCAGAGCAACCCCTGGGGCTTTCCGGCCGAGAAGCGTGCCGACTGGGCGGACGGGCTCGACGTGCCGGTGGCGACGACGGCCGAGGAGGTGGCGGCGGTCGACTGGCTGCTGTACGTCGGCTCGGCGGCGTCGTTCGACCCGCGCGGACAGCGGATCGCACGCGCGCTGGTGGCGATCCTCAAGCAGGCCGGCGTGCGCTTCGCGATCCTCGGCGCCGCCGAGACGTCGACCGGCGAGTGCGTGCGCCGCGCGGGCAACGAGATGGTGTTCCAGGCGCTGGCGCAGGGTCTGGTCGAGACGCTGAACGGCCTCGGCGTGAAGCGCATCGTCACCTGCGATCCGCACGCGTTCAACTCGCTGAAGAACGAGTATCCGGCCTTCGGCGGCAACTGGGAGGTCGTCCACCACACGCAGCTGATCGCGCAGCTGATCGCCGCCGGGCGGCTCGCGGTCGAGCGCAGGTACGAGCGCGTGATCTACCACGAGCCGTGCTACCTCGCGCGGCACAACGGCGAGTACGAGGCGCCGCGCGCGATCCTGCGCGCGATCGCGAAGGACGCGCCGCTCGAGTTCCCGCTCGCGCGCGAGAAGGCGATGTGCTGCGGCGCCGGCGGCGGCCGCATGTGGATGGAGGAGAGGATCGGACGGCGCATCAACGTGACGCGCGTCGAGCAGGCGCTGCCGCAGGCGCCGAAGGTGATCGCCACCGCGTGCCCGTACTGCGCCGTGATGGTCGCCGACGGCATCTCGGCGCTCGACCGCGTCGACGCCGTCGACGCGCGCGACGTGGCCGAGCTGGTCGCGGCCGCCATGACGGGCGCCACGCGCACCGCGCCGCCCTGACGCCCGGCGCGGGCACGGCGCAGGTTTGCCCTCGATCAACAACCGTGGCGGCGCAGCCCTGCTAAGCTGCCGCCGAACTGCCGGATCCGGACGTACGCAGGCCCGCGCCGCCCGCTTTTGGCGCAGGGGCGGCGCGCGCAGGGCCGGCGGCGCAACCGGGGACCCGATCGCTGTGGCCGTGCACCAGATCGCCAAGGGGCTCGACATTCCGCTGGCCGGCGCGCCTGCGCCGGACGTCGACGACGCGCCGGCGCCGCGCCGCGTGGCGCTGGTGGCGGCCGACTTCGTCGGGATGAAGCCGTCGCTGCTGGTCAAGCCCGGCGACCGCGTGCTGCGCGGCACGCCGCTCGTGGAGGACCGCGCCGTGCCCGGCGTGCGCCACACGGCGACGGCGGCGGGTACCGTCGCGGCGGTGAACCGCGGCGACCGGCGGGCGCTGCAGTCGATCGTCATCGACGTCGCCGCCGACGACGGCCCCGGCACGCAGGCGGCGTTCGCGTCGTACACCGGCGCCGCCGCGGAGACGCTCGACGGCGCGGCCGTCCGCGCGCTGCTCGTCGAGTCGGGGCTGTGGACGGCCTTGCGCACGCGGCCGTTCTCGCGGGTGCCGGATCCCGCCACGTCGCCGCACGCGCTGTTCGTCACCGCCATCGACACGCGGCCGCACGCGCCCGACCCGCAACGCGTCGTCGCGGCGCGGCGGGACGACTTCGCGGCGGGTGTCGCCGCGCTCGCACAGCTGACTACGGGCACGACGTACGTGTGCAAGGCCGCCGGCGCGGACATTCCCGTGCCTGCGGTCGCGCGCGTGGCGGTGGAGGAGTTCGCCGGACCGCATCCCGCCGGCATCCCGGGTGTGCACATCGAGACGCTGGCGCCGGTGGGCCACCACCGCACCGCCTGGCACGTGAACTACCAGGACGCGATCGCCGTCGGCCGCCTCGTCCGGACGGGCGAACTCGACGTCTCGCGCACGATCACGCTGGCGGGCCCGGGCGCGCGCCGCCCGCGCCACCTGCGCACGCGCGCGGGCGCTGCGCTCGACGACGTGGTCGCCGGCGAGCTCGCCCCCGGTTCGCAGCGGGTGATCTCCGGGTCGGCGCTCGACGGCCGCACGGCCGCCGGCGACGTGCACGGCTACCTCGGCCGCTACCACCTGCAGGTCGCCGTCGTGCCGGAGGGCACCGAGCGCGAGATGTTCGGGTACATCGCCCCCGGCCGCGACAAGTTCTCGCTGTTCGGCGTCGTGCTGGGCGCGTGGGGCCGCCGGCGGCCGCTGCCGCTGACGACGACGACCAACGGCGGCGTGCGCGCGATGGTGCCGGTCGGCGCGTACGAGCGCGTGATGCCGATGGACATCCTGCCGACGTTCCTGCTGCGCGCCCTCCTCATGGGCGACGACGAGGAGGCCGAGAAGCTCGGCGCGCTGGAGCTGGACGAGGAGGACCTGGCGCTGTGCACGTTCGTCTGCCCCGGCAAGGTCGAGTACGGGCCGCTGCTGCGGCGCGCGCTCGAGCGGCTCGAGAAGGAGCACGGATGAGGAGGCAGCGCTGATGCGCGCGTTCCGCGCCATGCTCGACCGCGTCGGCCACCACTTCGAGAAGGGCGGCCGCTTCGAGCGCCTGTACCCGCTGTGGGAGGCGGCCGACACGTTCTTCTACACGCCGGCGTCGGTGACGAAGACCGGCGCGCACGTGCGCGACGCGCTGGACTTGAAGCGGATGATGATGACGGTCGTCATCGCCGCGCTGCCGTGCGTGCTGATGGCGATGTACAACACGGGCCTGCAGGCCAACCTCGCGCTCGACCCGGCAAAGGCGGCGGGCCTCGCCGGCTGGCGGCACGACGTGCTGCGCCTGCTGGGTGTTGGTTACTCGCCGGCGAGCATCGTCGCCTGCACGGTCCACGGCGCGCTGTACTTCCTCCCGCTGTACGTGGTCACGATGGTCGTCGGCCTGTCGTGGGAGGTGCTGTTCGCGATCGTCCGCCGGGTCGAGGTCAACGAGGGCTTCTTCGTCACCGGCCTCCTGTTCCCGCTGATCCTGCCGCCGGAGACGCCGCTGTGGCAGGCGGCGCTCGGCATCAGCTTCGGCGTCGTGCTGGCGAAGGAGGTCTACGGCGGCACCGGCATGAACTTCGTCAACCCGGCGCTCGCCGCGCGCGCGTTCGTGTTCTTCGCCTACCCGGCGGAGATGTCCGGCGACCGCGTGTGGACGGCGCTGGACCCGGCGCTCGCGGCCGACGGCTTCTCCGGGGCGACGGCGCTCGCGCAGCTGCGGCAAGCCACCGGACCGTTCGCGGATCTCCACCTGTCGTGGTGGAACGCCTTCGTCGGGCTGGAGCCCGGGTCGATGGGCGAGACCTCCGCGCTCGCGTGCCTCGTCGGCGCCGCGCTGCTGATCGCGACCGGCATCGGCTCGTGGCGGACGATGGCGGCGGTGACGCTCGGCACGATCGCGATGGCGACGACGTTCAACCTGATCGGCTCGGCGACCAACCCGTACTTCGGCGTGCCGTTCTGGTGGCACATGGTGCTGGGCGGCTGGGCGTTCGGCACGGTGTTCATGGCCACCGACCCGGTGACGTCGCCGTTCACCGAGCGCGGCAAGTGGATCTACGGCTTCCTGATCGGCGCGCTGGTAGTGCTCATCCGCACGGTGAACCCCGCGTACCCCGAGGCGATGATGCTGGTCATCCTGTTCATGAACGTGATGGCGCCGCTCATCGACTACCCGCTCGTCCGCGCCAACGTCAGGCGCAGGGCCTCCCGTGGCTGACCGCGAGTCCACCGGCTACACGATCGGCTTCGCCGCGGCCGTGTGCGTCGTCTGCGCGCTGGTGGTCGCCGTGGCGGCGGTCGGGCTGCGCTCGCGGCAGGAGGAGAACGCGCTCGCGTTCCGGCAGAAGAACGTGCTGCTGGCGGCCGGCCTCGTCAAGCCCGACGCGGCGCTGTCCGACCGCGAGCTGCAGGCCATCTTCGACCGCCACGTCGAGACGCGGCTCGTCGAGATCGCGAGCGGCCGCTACGAGGAGGGCGGGAAGATCGACCCGCGCACGTACAACCAGCGGCGCGCGCGCAACGACCCGGCCATGTCCCGTGCGGCGCCGCCGAACGACGCCAAGGTCGCGCGGCTGCCTACGTACGGCGGAGTCTTCCTCATCCGCGACGGCACCGGCGACAAGACCGTGCAACAGGTGGTGCTGCCGATCGAGGGCATCGGCATGTGGGGCACGCTGTACGGGCTGCTCGCGGTCGACCGCGACGGGAAGACGATCCGCGGCATCACGTTCTACGACCAGAAGGAGACGCCTGGCCTGGGCGGCGAGATCGGGAACCCGAAGTGGCAGGCGCTGTGGGTCGGCCGCCACGCGTACGACGCCAACTGGGCGCCGAAGCTCACTGTGATCAAGGGCACCGCCGGGCCGCCCGAGCGCGACCCGCACCGTGTCGACGCGATCTCGGGCGCGACGATCACCAGCAACGCGGTGTCGCGGCTGGTCGGGTTCTGGCTGTCCGGCGACGGCTACGGCCCGTACCTGAAGCGGTTCCGCGAGGGAGGCAACGTCGCGAGCGGCGCCGGGCCGTCCCTGGCCGCGAGCTCCGCCCGCTCGGGGGGCAGCGCCGCGGCGGCAGCCGCAAGCGTGGGGGCACGACAATGAGCATGCTGGACGCCGCGTGGACGCCGCAGGCGCGCAAGACGCTGCTGACGCCGATCCTCGCGAACAACCCGATCGGCGTGCAGGTGCTCGGCATCTGCTCGGCGCTCGCCGTGACCACGCGGATGGACAAGGCCATCGTGATGGGCGTGGGCGTCACGCTGGTGACGGCGCTCGCCAACCTCGCCGTCAGCCTCGTGCGCAACCACACGCCGAACAGCATCCGGATCATCGTCCAGCTCGCGATCATCGCGTCGCTGGTGATCGTGGTCGACCAGATCCTGAAGGCCTACCTGTACGAGCTGTCGCTCGAGCTCTCGGTGTTCATCGGCCTCATCATCACCAACTGCATCGTGATGGGCCGGGCCGAGGGCTACGCGATGCAGAACCCGCCGTGGCCGTCGCTGCTCGACGGCATCGGCAACGGGCTGGGCTACGCGCTGGTGCTGATCCTGGTCGCGTTCGTGCGCGAGCTGACGGGCGCCGGCAAGGTGCTGGGGTTCACGGTGCTGCCGCTCGCGCAGGACGGCGGCTGGTACGTCGGCAATGGCCTCATGCTGCTGGCGCCGTCCGCGCTGTTCATCGTCGCGCTGCTCATCTGGGCGCTGCGGACGTGGATGCCCGAGCTGCAGGAAAAGGACTGACGGCGCCATGGAACACTTCGCCAACCTGTTCGTGCGCTCGGTGTTCCTCGAGAACATGGCGCTCGCGTTCTTCCTCGGCATGTGCTCGTTCCTCGCGTGCTCGAAGAAGGTCGAGACGGCGCTGGGGCTGGGCGTGGCCGTCGTGTTCGTGCAGGTGCTGACGGTCCCGCTCAACAACCTGATCCTGCGCTACCTGCTGGCCGAGGGCGCGCTCGGGTGGATCTCGCCGGCGCTCGCAGGGATCGACCTCACGTTCCTCGCGTTCATCCTGTTCATCAGCACGATCGCGGCCGCTACGCAGGTCGTCGAGATGGCGGTCGACCGCTTCGCCCCGGCGCTGTACACGACGCTCGGCGTGTTCCTGCCGCTGATCGCGGTCAACTGCGTGATCCTCGCCGGGTCGCTGTTCATGCAGGAACGCGACTACACGTTCGCCGAGAGCGTCGTGTTCGGCGTCGGCTCCGGGCTCGGCTGGGCGATCGCGATCGTCGCGATGGCGGCCGTGCGGGAGAAGATGCGCTACTCGCACGTGCCGGCCGGCCTGAAGGGCCTCGGCATCACGTTCGTCACCGCCGGGCTCATGTCGCTCGCGTTCATGATGTTCTCCGGGATCCAGCTCTAGGGCCGCGCCGCGATGGGCGAGATCCTCCTCGGCGTGGCCATGTTCACCGGCGTGATCCTGCTGGTGGTCGCGCTGCTGCTCGTCGCCCGCCGCCAGCTCGTGCCCGCCGGCCAGGTCACCGTCACGATCAACGACGACCCGGGCAAGGCGCTGCACGTGCCGGCCGGCGGCACGCTCCTCGGCACGCTCGCCGAGCACAAGATCTTCATCCCGTCCGCGTGCGGCGGGAAGGGCGCGTGCGGCGTGTGCGAGGTGATCGTCAAGGAGGGCGGCGGCGACCTGCTGCCGACCGAGACCGGCTTCATCTCGCGCGGCGACGCGCGCCGCGGCTGCCGGCTCGCCTGCCAGGTCAAGGTCAAGCGGGACATGAAGATCGAGGTCGCGCCCGAGGTGTTCTCGGTGCGCAAGTGGCGCTGCCGCGTCGTGTCCAACCGCAACGTCGCGACGTTCATCAAGGAGCTGAAGCTCGCGCTGCCCGAAGGCGAGGCGGTGCCGTTCCGCGCCGGCGGCTACGTGCAGATCGAGTGCCCGGCGCACCGGCTCGAGTTCCGCACGTTCGACGTCGACGCCGAGTACCGCGACGTCTGGGACAAGTTCGACCTGTGGCGCTTCAAGTCCGGCACCGACGTGGCGATCGAGCGCGCCTACTCGATGGCGAACTACCCGGAGGAGCGCGGCATCCTGCTGTTCACGATCCGCATCGCGTTCCCGCCCGAGTACCGCGAGGACGTCCCGCCCGGCATCATGAGCTCGTGGATCTTCAACCTGAAGCCGGGCGACGAGGTGACGGTCAGCGGCCCCTACGGCGAGTTCTTCGCGCGCGAGACCGACCGCGAGATGTGCTTCATCGGCGGCGGCGCCGGCATGGCGCCGATGCGCTCGCACATCTTCGACCAGCTGGGCCGGCTGGCGTCGAAGCGGAAGATCACGTTCTGGTACGGCGCGCGCAGCATGCGCGAGGCGTTCTACGTCGAGGAGTTCGACCGGCTCGCGCGCGAGCACCCGAACTTCGAGTGGCACCTGGCGCTGTCCGAGCCGCTGCCCGAGGACGACTGGAAGGGGCCGACGGGCTTCATCCACAACGTGCTGCGCGACCGCTACCTGGCCGCGCACCCGGCGCCGGAGGAGGTCGAGTACTACATGTGCGGCCCCGGCGTGATGAACAAGGCGGTGATCGACATGCTGCTCGCGCTCGGGGTCGAGCGGGAGAACATCATGCTCGACGACTTCGGCTGAGGAGGGACGCATGGCGGAACAGACCGTGGCGGACGTTGTCGCCCACCGGAAGAGCGACGAACTCATCTCGGTGCCGGCGTCGGCGAGCGTGGCCGAAGCGGTGAACGTGATGGCCGGGCGCGACGTGGGCGCCGTGCTGGTCATGAACGAGGACCGGCTGGTCGCGGGCATCTTCTCGGAGCGCGACCTGCTGACGCGCGTCGTGCACGCCGGGCGCGACCCTGCGGCGACCCCCTTGTCGCTCGTGATGACGCGCGACGTGCGCTTCGTGTCGCCCGGGACGACCACCGAGGCGGCGCTGTCGCTGATGCACGTGCTGGGCTTCCGCCACCTGCTGGTGATCGACGGGCCGCGCGTGTACGGCCTCGTGTCGATGCGCGACCTCGTGTACCAGATGATCACGCGCGGCGAGGGCCGTTTCGAGGCGGCCGTCCGCGACGCGGCGAAGGGAAACCCATGAGAACCGATTCGGACATGCGCGGGGCGGATTCGCCGGCGCCACCTGCCGTCGACGCGCTGCTGTCGCCGCGCCGGCGCCTGCTGCTGCAGGGACTGGCCGCAGCGGCGGTCGCCGCCGGCTGCGGCGAGCGCGCGGCTGCGCCGGCCGCGGCGCGGTTCGGCGGGCCGACGATGGGCTCGACGTACACGGTGAAGATCGCCGGCGCGCATCTTTCCGCTGCAGCCGAGGCCGCCGCGCAGCGCGCGGTGGAGGCGGCGTTCGCCGACGTGGTCGCGCGGATGTCCACGTACGACGAGGACAGCGAGCTCGCGCGGTTCAACCGCCACGCGTCGACGGCGCCGTTCGCGCTGTCGGCGCCCACGCTCGCGGTGCTGGCGCTCGCGCGCGACGTGAGCGCCGCCACCGCCGGCGCGTTCGACGTCACCGTGGCGCCCGCCGTCGACGCCTGGGGCTTCGGCCCCGCGAAGGCCGCGCGCGTCGTGGCGGGCGACGAGCTCGCGGCGCTGGCGCCCCGCGTGGGGTGGCGGATGCTCGCCGTCGACCCGCGCGCCGGCACCGCGACGAAGGCGCGTCCGGACGTGGCCGCCGACCTGTCCGGCATCGCCAAGGGTTTCGCCGTCGACGCGGCGGCGGCGGCGCTCGACGCGCAGGGCTTCGCCGACTACATGGTCGAGGCGGGCGGCGAGGTGCGCACGCGCGGTCGCAACGCGGCCGGGCAGCCGTGGCAGATCGCGATCGAGCGGCCGGACGCGCTGCCGCAACGGGCGCACCGGATCGTGCCGCTGTCGGGCCTCGCGCTGGCGACGTCCGGCGACTACCGGATCTACTTCGAGCGCGACGGCACGCGCTACTGCCACGAGATCGACCCGGCGACGGGCCGGCCGGTCGCGCACGGACTCGCGTCCGTCAGCGTCGCCGCGCGCGACTGCGGCTACGCGGACGCGATGGCGACCGCGCTGTTCGTGCTGGGGCCCGAGCGCGGCGCCGCGCTGGCGGAGCGGCAGGGGATCGCCGCGCACTTCATCGTCCGCGACGGCCGCGGCGGCTTCCGCGACCTGTCCACGCCGGCGTTCGCGGCGCTGCGCGCCGCCGTCGCCTGATCCGGGGCCCGCGATGTCGCTGCTCACGGTCTTCCTGCTCGCGGCGGTGCTGATCGGCGCGGGCGTGCTGGCGATGGCCGTCGGCGTGATCTTCCGGCGGCCGTGCCTGCGCGGCTCGTGCGGCGGGCCGGCGGTGACGGCGCCCGGCGGCGAGCGGCTGTCGTGCGCGACGTGCCCGAACCGCCGGCGCGACGCCGCGGCCGGGGACGCGCACTGAGCGCGCGCGCGCGGATCGCGGGCGAACCCGCGGCGCTGCCGGCGCCGTACGCCGCGCTGCACGCGGCGCTCGCGTCGCTCCTGCCGCCGGAGCGGCTCGTCACCGATCCGCTGCGGCTGCTCGCGTGGGGCACCGACGCGTCGTTCTACCGGCTGGTGCCGAAGATCGCCGTCGTCGTCGAGACCGAGGCGGAGGTCGTGCGCGTGGTGGCCGAGTGCGCGCGCGCGCGGCTGCCGCTGACGTTCCGCGCGGCGGGCACCAGCCTGTCGGGGCAGGCGATCTCCGACTCCGTGCTGGTGCTGCTGGGCGACGGCTGGCGCGGCTGCGCGCCCGGCGCGGACGGCGCGACGATCGCGCTGCAACCCGGCGTGATCGGCGCCGTGGCCAACCGCGCGCTGGCGCCGTACGGGCGCAAGATCGGCCCCGACCCGGCGTCGATCGACGCCGCGATGATCGGCGGCATCGCCGCCAACAACGCGAGCGGCATGTGCTGCGGCACCGCGCAGAACAGCTACCGGACGCTCGCCGGCCTGCGTGTCGTCCTCGCCGACGGCGCCGTCGTCGACACCCGCGATCCGGGAAGCCGCGCCGCGTTCGCGGCGAGCCACGGCGGCCTGCTGCGCGGCCTCGCCGACCTCGCGAGCGCGACGCAGGCGGACGCGGCGCTCGCGGCGCGCATCCGGCACAAGTACCGGCTGAAGAACACGACCGGCTACAGCCTGAACGCGCTCGTCGACTTCGCCGATCCGTTCGACGTCCTCGCGCACCTCCTGATCGGCTCGGAGGGCACGCTGGGCTTCATCAGCGAGATCACGTACAGGACGGTGCCGGAGCACGCCGACCGCGCGAGCGCGCTGATCCTGTTCGACGACCTCGACACCGCGTGCCGCGCGGTGTCGCGGCTCGCGCGCGCGCCGGTGGCGGCGGTCGAGCTCGCCGACCGTGCCGCGCTGCGGTCGGTCGAGGGCAAGCCCGGCCTGCCCGCCGGCCTCGCGGAGGTTCCCGTCGACGGCGCGGCGCTGCTCGTCGAGGCGCGCGCGGCCACGGCCGCGGCGCTCGCGGACGACGTCGCGGCGGTGCACGCAGCGCTCGCCGGCATCGCGACGCGCGGGCCGGTCCGCTTTTCCACCGACCCGGGGGAGTGCGCGCGCCTGTGGGCCGTGCGCAAGGGGATGTTCCCGTCGGTGGGCGCCATGCGCCGGACCGGCACGACGGTCATCATCGAGGACGTCGCGTTCCCGGTCGACCGACTGGCCGACGCGACGCGCGACCTGCAGCGGCTGCTGGCCGCGCACGGCTATCCCGACGCGATCATCTTCGGCCACGCGCTCGCCGGCAACCTGCACTTCGTGTTCACGCAGGACTTCAACGCGCCGGCCGAGGTCGCGCGCTACCGCGGGTTCATGGACGCGCTCGCGCAGCTCGTGGTCACCGGTTACGACGGCTCGCTCAAGGCCGAGCACGGCACCGGCCGCAACATGGCGCCGTTCGTCGAGCTGGAGTGGGGGCGCGACGCGTACGCGCTGATGCACGCGATCAAGCGGCTGTTCGATCCCGCCGGCCTCTTCAACCCGGGCGTCCTGCTCGCCGGCGACCCGGACGCGCACGTGCGCAACCTGAAGCCGCTGCCCGCCTGCGATCCGCTGGTCGACCCGTGCATCGAGTGCGGCTTCTGCGAGCCGAAGTGCCCGTCGCGCGGGCTCACGCTGTCGCCGCGGCAGCGCATCGTCGGCTGGCGGGAGATCGCGCGCCGCGCGCAGGCCGGCGACGACGCGCCGGCGCTGCGGCGCGCCTACGGCTACGCCGGCCTCGACACGTGCGCCGCCTGCGGCCTGTGCGCGACCGCGTGCCCGGTGGGCATCGAGACCGGGCTGCTCGTCAAGGCGCTGCGCGGGCGGCGCGCCGGCGCGCTGGCGCGGCACGCGGCGGCCGCGGCGGCCGGGCACTTCGCGCTGACGACGGCCTGCGTGCGCGGCGGACTGCGCGCCGCCGACGCCGCGCACGCGCTGCTCGGCACCCGCGTCATGCGTGCCGCGCTCGACGGCGCCCGGCGCCTCGCCCCGGGCACGGTGCCGAAGTGGTCGCCGGCGCTGGCCCGCCCGGTGCGCTTCCGGCCGGCGGCGCGCGCGCGTCCGGCGCCGGACGCGGACGCGGTCGTCTACTTCCCGAGCTGCGCCGCGCGCAACCTGGGCGCGCAGCGCGGCCACGACGGCGTCCTGCCGCTGCCGGCGGTCGCGGAGCGGCTGTTCGGCAAGGCCGGGTTCGCCGTGACGTACCCCGAGCGGCTCCCGGAGCTGTGCTGCGGCCAGCCGTTCGAGAGCAAGGGGATGGCCGACGCCGCCGACCGCAAGGCGGCCGAGCTCGAGGACGCGCTGCGCGCGGCGAGCGACGGCGGCCGACGGCCGGTCGTGTTCGACACGAGCCCCTGCGCCTACCGGATGAAGCGCTTCCTCGGCAGCCGGCTGCCGGTACTGGACGCGGTCGAGTTCATCGCCGAGGCGGTGCTGCCCCGGGTGACGCTGGAGCCGGTCGCCGGGCCCGTGGCGGTCCACCCGGTATGCAGCCTGCGCAAGATGGGGCTCGCCGGCACGCTGCAGGCGGTCGCCGCCCGCTGCAGCGCCCGGGTGGTCGCCGTCGACGACGTGCTCTGCTGCGGTTTCGCCGGCGACCGCGGATTCGTCCGCCCCGAGCTCAACGAGCACGCGTTGCGCCTGCTGCGGGCGGGCCTGCCGGCGGACTGCACCGCCGGGTACTCGACCAGCCGGACGTGCGAGATCGGGCTGGCGGAGCAGGCGGGCTTTCCCTATCAGTCGATCATCTACCTGGTCGACGCCTGCGCGCGCGCGGCGCCCGGGGGCGGCGGGGCGAGCTGAAGCGCGCTGCCGGGCGCGAGCTTGCGTGCGGCGCAGCAAACATGCGGAAACGGGCGTTACTGCACTCGTTACGGCGTGGCCGTTGAAAATCGCCACGTTTCCGAGGGCGGCCGGCCGCCGGGCGCGGCGACCGTTGGTTCGGCGCAACGTTGCGTCCGCCGTAGCGGGCGTCGGGGTCCGCCTTGATCGAAATCAACCGGCCGCGGCCTGCCGGCGCGTAAAAACGGAAACCAGAAGGGTGCGTGTTTGCCACGGTGCGGCAATTTGCCACACGCCGAATCGTTGACCGCCACGGCGCCCCGACGGTAGAACGGGCATCAGCAACGCGAAGGCCGCGCCGCTGCAGCGGCGCCGGAAGCAGAAGCGGTCAGGCACGGCGCACCGGTGCGCCGCGCGTGAAACCGAAGACGAGGCACACGAAAAGGGGCATTCCATGCGATTCAAGTCACTCATCGCGATGACGGGGGCCGCGGCGGCCATGGCGGCGCTGCTGGCATTGCCGGCGCAGGCGCAGACCAAGCCGGCGACGACGCAGTTGGCGCCCGTGTGCGCGAACTGCCACGAGGCGCAGTGGAATTCGATCGACCTCTCGGCGCACGGCGCCAAGAGCGGCCCCGACGGCGGCATGTGCCAGGCCTGCCACGGCGACTCGTCGGCGCACCTCAAGGACCCGACGAAGAACAAGCCGGCCAACCCGTTCGGCAAGGGCGGCACGGCCGACGCGCGCACCGCGGTCTGCATGACCTGCCACTCCGGCAACCGCAACCTCGCGTTCTGGACCTCCGGCAAGCACCAGCTGAACGAGGTCACGTGCAGCAACTGCCACAGCATCCACGGCAAGTCGCTGGCGCCGTCGATCAACAAGTTCGTGACGACGTTCCTGCCGAACCAGGCGGACAGCTGCGGCAGCTGCCACCAGCCGATCCGCGCGGCGACGCTGAAGCCGTCGCACCACCCGATCCCCGAAGGCAAGGTCAAGTGCAGCGACTGCCACAACCCGCACGGCGCGATCACGCCGGCGATGCTGAAGCAGCCGACGATCAACGACCAGTGCTACTCGTGCCACGCCGACAAGCGCGGCCCGTACGTGTTCAACCACCCGCCGGTCGAGGAGAACTGCGCGACCTGCCACAACCCGCACGGCTCCGTGCACCGCGCGCTGCTGAACGAGTCCGCGCCGAACCTGTGCCAGGACTGCCACGACTGGTCGCGGCACCCCGGGACGATCTACGGCGCCGCCGGTGCGTTCAACTGCCAGCCGGGTGACACGTCGGCGGCGTGCGCCGGCAAGACCGGCCAGCCGAACTCGGCCGTGAACAACCGCCTCGTGTCGCGCGCGTGCGTGAACTGCCACAGCGCGGTCCACGGCTCGAATGCGCCGGGCAACCGCGGCAAGTACTTCACGCGCTAGGGCCGGGAGACCACCATGACCAAGAAGCTGCTTTCCACCCTGATCGCCAGCCTGTTCGCCGCGGCGCCGGCACTCGGCCAGAGCGCCGACGACCCGATGCGCGTGCAGGGCACCGCGACTCTCGGGGGCATCTACAACAATTCCAGCGCGACCGACCGCGCGAAGCTCGAGGAGTACCAGGACCTCGGCAACGGCGCGCTGTCCAACGTCGGCGTGC
Organism: Casimicrobiaceae bacterium; assembly: GCA_044223185.1. Taxonomy (GTDB): domain Bacteria; phylum Pseudomonadota; class Gammaproteobacteria; order Burkholderiales; family Casimicrobiaceae; genus VBCG01. Next base: position 47,745 of record JBGAMF010000011.1, read on the forward strand.
AGGGCCGCAACAGCACGACCTGGTTCCAGGGCTACGGCGAGAACTTCGGCCGGACCGACCAGTACATGTTCCTGCGCGGCGGCATCTACGACACGTTCAAGGCGGGCGCGTACCTCAACGACATCCCGCACGTCTACTCGACCAACGCGTGGTCGCCGTACAACGGCAACGGCGGCAACCTGCTGACGGCGACGTTCCCGCTGGGCGCGCTGCCCAATCCGCAGCCGGGCGGCAACTGGAACAACTTCACGCTGGGCACGGACCGGCGCGACGCCGGCGGCTACGTCGAGTGGCAGAAGAACAGCCCGTGGTACTTCCGCGCCGACGGCAGCCAGGTCACGTTCTCCGGCACCAAGCCGGGCTCGGCGGCCAACGGCACGAGCCCCGGCAACGGCTACGTCGACCTGGCCTACCCGGCCGAGTTCAAGACGAGCAACTGGGGTGTCGAGGGCGGCTACCAGTCGAGCAAGGCGACGTTCGCCGCGCGCTGGGACTACAGCAAGTTCCAGAACGACAACGAGACGCTGCAGTGGACGAACCCGTACTTCGGCGGCAACCGCCTCGACACGAACTACCTGGCCCCGGGCAACACGTTCAACAAGTTCACGCTGTCCGGCAACTACCGCGACCTGCCGTGGCGGTCGGTGATCTCCGCGCGCTACACGTGGGCGAAGACGACCAGCGACGTGCCTCTGGCGACGTCGGCGCTCAACACCGGACCGGCGTACGCTGCGACGCTGCCGCACGAGGGCAACTTCGAAGGCGAGCACGTCAACCAGTCGTTCGCGCTGGCGTGGACGGCCACCCCGGCGACCAACGTCGACACGCGCGTCTATTACTACTGGACGAAGCTGCAGAACAAGTCGACGCTCGTCGAGTACGGCAACGCGCCGACGACGCCGCTGGCCACGGGCCTCGGCTGCGGCAACGTCGCCGGCACGGCGGCCAACACGTTCGTGCCCGGCAACTGCGACAACGAGCTGTACGACTACACGAAGAACAACGTCGGCTTCGACGTCTGGTGGAAGTTCGCGCGCGGCCAGCGCATGGGCTTCGGCTGGGACTACTTCAACCTCGACCAGACGGCACCCGACTACGACAAGTCGCACACGAACAAGTTCTTCCTCGAGTACAAGAACACGATGCTCGACACGCTGTCGGCGCGGCTCAAGTACCAGTACATCAAGCGCGACTCGGACCTCAACTGGACGACCGCGGGCCTGACGCCCAACCAGCCCGAGTACCTGCTGGCGTACACGTCGTCGTTCAACCTGCAGAGCGCCACGACGAACCAGTTCAAGCTGAACCTCGACTGGACGCCGATGGCCAACGCGGGCGTGTCCTTCGAGGGCGTCTGGTCGAACAGCGACTACGACGACGTGACGTTCGGGCGCACCGCCAACGACAAGCAGGGCTACTTCCTGTCCGGCAACTGGAACCCGACCGGCAAGGTGCGGCTCAACGCCTTCGGCAGCTGGGAGGAGACCAAGTACCCGTCGAACCACCGCTACATCGGCACGGTCGCCGGCGGCCCGACGCCGCCGCCCGGCTGGTGCACGGCGGCGAACCCGAACTGCTTCAGCCCGTCCGCGCCGCCGTACCAGCAGTCGGCCGGGTCCGGCACCGCGTCGTACAACTGGAACTCGCAGACCAAGGACGAGACGTGGATGATCGGCGTCGGCGGCGACTGGGACGCGATGGACAACCTGAAGCTGTCGGCGTCGTACCTGTACGTCAACAACGACGGCAACGCGACGTTCGGCTACCAGGACGGCATCGTGCTGAACAACCCGCCGGTGCTGCCGATCAACAACGTCGACAACAGCAAGCAGCAGTGGTTCAACGTCAAGGGCGTCTGGAACTACAACAAGAACTGGTCGGTCACCGGCGGCTACTCGTATGCGAAGTACAGCCACGACGACGTCGCGACCAACGGCTACCAGTACGTCCTGCCGTACGCCGGCGCGGTCGCCACCAACACGTCGCTGTCCTACCTCAACGGCTACGACGCGTTCACCGACGGCCACCAGAACATCTTCTACCTGCTGGTGACGTACAAGTTCGACGCGCCGCCGCTGTCGGTCGCGCAGATGAAGATGGACGCGCCGCCGCCGCCCGCGGCGAAGCCGGCGCCGCCGCCGCCTCCGCCGCCGGCTCCGGCGCCGAAGCCGGCGCCCGCCCCGCAGGTGCAGAAGATCACGCTGGACTCGAAGGTGCTGTTCGACTTCGACAAGGCGGTGCTCAAGCCGGAGGGCAAGGCGGCGATCGACAGCCAGGTGGTCGGCAACCTGTCGAAGATGCAGAAGCTCGAGGTCGTGCTGGTCACCGGCCACACCGACCGGATCGGGACCGACGCCCACAACATGAAGCTGTCGGAGCGGCGCGCGGACGCGGTGCGCGACTACCTGGTCGGCAAGGGTGTGGACAAGGCGAAGATCGAGACGGTCGGCGTGGGCCCGAAGCAGCCGGTCGTCCAGTGCGACCAGAAGAACTTCAAGGCGCTGGTCGAGTGCCTGGCGCCCAACCGCCGCGTGGAAGTGCAGGCGAAGGGCGAGTCGACGAAGTAGTCTCTCCGCATCACCCCTTCGAGCCCCGCTTCGTGCGGGGCTTTTCTTTGGCGGACGACCCTCACCGCGGCGCTCTCCCGCACGCGGGAGAGGGAGCGCGTCCGCGTCGTGCGGCTAGCGGGGGCCGGGCGCGGCGGCGTCGTCGCCCGCGGCGGCGGGCGGCCGGTTCGCGCGCGGCAGCTCTGGCGCTGGCCGGCGGCCGTCGATCAGATGGCGGAGCGCGAGGATCGGGTGCCGGCGCAGCATCCGCGGGCCGGCGTAGCGCATGACGGCGCGCACCTGCTCGCGCATCGCCGCGCTGTAGCAGTGCACGGTGCAGTTGGCGCAGGTCGGCTTGCCGTCGCCGAACACGCAGCGGTCGAGCCGCCGCGTCGCGTAGCCCATCAGCGCCTCGCAGCCGGCGCACAGCCCGTGGTCCTCGGCGTGCAGGTCGTGGCAGTAGATCCGCATCATCGCGCGCATCGTCGCGAGCTCGCGGGCGAGGCGCGGGTGGCGCGCAGCGTCGTGGACCTTGCGCGTCGGCGGCGCGACCGTCGTGGTCGGTGCGTCTCCCATGTGCGCAGCATCGCGCGAACGGCGCACGGGTGCCATGACCTGCATCAAGCGCGTCCTGCCCGGCCCGCGCGGTAGAATCGACGCAACGCCCGGCGCCGTGCGCGTGCGGCGTCCGTCCCGCCTGCCGGAGCCCCTCCATGAACGACTCGATCAAGTACGTCCTCGACGAGACGCGCCTGCCGCGCGCCTGGTACAACCTGCAGGCCGACCTGCCGAAGCCGCTGCCGCCGGTGCTGCACCCGGGCACGAAGAAGCCCGTCGGTCCCGACGACCTCGCGCCGCTCTTCCCGCTGGAGCTCATCCTGCAGGAGGTGTCGACCGAGCGCGAGATCCCGATCCCGGAGCCGGTGCGCGACGTGTACCGGCAGTGGCGGCCCACGCCGCTGTACCGGGCGCGGCGGCTGGAGCGTGCGCTGCAGACGCCGGCGCGCATCTACTACAAGTACGAGGGCGTGTCGCCGGCGGGCAGCCACAAGCCGAACACGGCCGTCCCGCAGGCGTTCTACAACAGGGAGGCCGGCGTCAAGCGCCTCGTCACCGAGACGGGCGCGGGGCAGTGGGGCAGCTCGCTCGCGTTCGCCGGCGCGCTGTTCGGCCTCGACGTGCAGGTGTTCATGGTGCGCGTGTCGTACGACCAGAAGCCGTACCGGCGTGCGCTGATGGAGACGTACGGCGCGCGCTGCACGCCGTCGCCGTCGACCGAGACGAACTCCGGCCGCGCGATCCTCGCGCAGCGCGCCGACCACCCGGGCAGCCTCGGCATCGCGATCTCCGAGGCGGTCGAGGTGGCCGCACAGCGCGACGACACCAAGTACGCGCTCGGCAGCGTGCTGAACCACGTGCTGCTGCACCAGACGGTCATCGGGCAGGAGGCGATGGCGCAGATGGAGATGGCCGACGACTGGCCGGACGTGATCGTCGGCTGCACCGGCGGCGGCTCCAACTTCGCCGGCATCGTGTTCCCCTTCCTCGGCGCGCAGCTGCGGGGCGGGCGCAGGGTCGGCATCGTCGCCGTCGAGCCGGCCGCGTGCCCGAGCCTGACCCGCGGCCGCTACGCGTACGACTTCGGCGACACCGGGCACCTGACGCCGCTGACCAAGATGCACACGCTGGGCTCGACGTTCACGCCGCCGGGGTTCCACGCCGGCGGGCTGCGCTACCACGGCATGGCGCCGCTGGTGTCGCACCTGAAGGAACTCGGTCTCATCGACGCCCGCGCGTACCACCAGTCGACGGTTTTCGAGGCGGGCGTGACGTTCGCGCGCGCCGAGGGCATCGTGCCCGCGCCAGAGGCGAACCACGCGGTCAAGGGCGCGATCGACGAGGCGCTGCGCTGCCGCGAGGAGGGCACGTCGCGCGCGATCCTGTTCAACCTGTGCGGCCACGGCCACTTCGACATGCAGGCCTACATCGACTACTTCGCCGGCAAGCTGAAGGATGTCGACTACGACGAGGCCGAACTGGCGATGGCGCTGGCGGGATTGCCGTCGGTGCCGGAGCCGGCGTAGCGCCCCTCACCCCTCACCCCAACCCTCTCCCCGGAGGGGAGAGGGAGATTGGGTCGAGACGCCGTCGCGCGTTCCCTCTCCCCGCAGGGGAAGTAGTGTTCGAGATTATGTGCAGAACCGCCGCTTGAGGAAGGCGGGGGTGGTCATGGTATGAGGGCGACTGCGAGATCGACCCTTAACCCTTCTGTGGAGGGCCACACCATGACCGAGAGGAATCTTAAGACAGTCCGGCCGCGGTTAGAAGCGTTGGTGGCACAAGATCGAGACCTGCTGAAGGTTCTGGTCAAGGAAGCGCTGGATCAGATCCTGCAGGCGGAGATGACCGACTTTCTGGGCGCGGCGCCGGGCGAGCGCAACGCGACCCGGGTGGGTTACCGGGCGGGGTACTACGAACGAGGCTTGGTGACCCGGGTCGGGAAGATCGAGCTGCGGATCCCCCGCGATCGGTCGGGGGAGTTCTCGACGGCGCTCTTCGAACGCTTCCAGCGCAGCGAGAAGGCGTTGGTGTCGGCCTTGGTGGAGATGTACGTGCAAGGGGTGTCGACGCGCAAGGTGAAGGCGATTACCGAGGAATTGTGCGGGCACAGCTTTGCCGCCTCGACCATCAGCACCATCAACAAGGGCCTGGACGAGGGGCTGACCAAGTTCGCCCAGCGCCGGCTGACCGAGGAATACCCGTATCTGATCCTGGACGCCCGGTACGAGAAGGTGCGGGAGGACGGGATCATCCAGAGCCAGGCGGTGCTGCTGGCCATCGGGATCAACTGGGAAGGGCAACGCCAGGTGTTGGGCGTCGAGCTCGCCAACCGGGAAAGCCAGACCAGCTGGCGGGACTTTCTGCTGGGGCTGAAGCAGCGCGGCCTGCGCGGGGTGGAGCTGGCGGTGACCGACGATCACGCCGGCTTACGCAAGGCGCTCGCCGAGGTCCTGCCGGAGGCCGCCTGGCAGCGCTGCTACGTGCACTTCCTGCGCAATGCGTTGGACTACCTGCCGCGCAGGGGCGACGACGACTGCCTGCAGGAGCTGCGCTGGCTGTACGCCCGGCGCAACTTGGCGGAGGCGCAGCACGACCTGGCGGCGTGGCTTGGCCGCTGGCAGCGCAAGTATCCGAAGCTGACCGATTGGGTGGAGGAGAACATTGGCAGCACCCTGACCTTCTACCGGCTCCCACGGCAGCATCACAAGCACCTGAAGAGCACCAACATGCTGGAGCGGCTCAACGAGGAGCTGCGCCGGCGGACGCGCGTGGTGCGCATCTTTCCCAACGTGGCCAGTTGCATGCGTTTGATCCGCGCCCTGTGCGTGGAGACGCACGAGAGCTGGCTCGAGGATCATCGCTACCTCAACATGGACCTGCTACGAGAGGCGCGCAAGGATCAACTGAGGAAGGCAGCCTAAGACCTCAGACCCTGACCACTTTTGCACAACTTGACGAACACAACCGCAGGGGAGAGGGTGCCCGTCAGGGCGGGTGAGAGAAAACCGAGCCAGGCTCGGTTCTTCCGTTGGGGCGGGTGAGGGGGAGAAAACCGAGCCAGGCTCGGTTCTTCCGTTGAGCCAGGCTCGGTTCTTCCGTTCCCTCTCCTTGCAGGCGAGAGGGCGCCCGTCAGAGGCGGGTGAGGGGGGGGCGGCTCAGTACCGCCCGTGCTGCTTGTAGATGTAGTTGGTCAGCTCGACCTGCTGCATCGACAGCCGGCGCTGGATCTGGTGGACGGTGCGGAGGATCCCGCGCATCACGCGGTAGACGGCGTCGGCGTCGGTCTTGAGCATCGACTCGAGCTGCTCGCGCTCGAGGCCGAACACGTGCGTGTCGCCACGCGAGACGAGCGACGCGTAGTGCTCGGTGCCGTCGATGAACGACAGCTCGCCGACCAGGTCGCCGGCGGACAGCACGAACAGCGTGACCTCGTCCGCGCTGCCTGCGCCGCGGACCACCCGGAGGTTGCCGGTGACGATCACGTACAGGTGGTTGTCGCGCGTGCCCTCGCTGACCAGCACCTCGCCGTCCTTGAGGTCGCGGTAGCGGATGGCGTCGGCCAGCCGCCGGCACTGGTCCGGCGTCAGCTCGACGCCGATCTTCGAGGCGCGCAGGGCGTCGATCTTGGCGAGGTCGGTCATGGGGAAGTGAGACCTTTCGGTGGTTGTGCGGTTGTCCCGGCGAACGTCCCGGGACCGTAGACGCTTCCGGCCCGCACGACGAAGGCGTCGACGAGGGTGTTGGCGATCCGGTCGAACACCGGTCCGGCCACGCGGGCCATCACGGCGTTCGAGAATTCGTAGCGGAGATTGAACTCCACCTTGCACCCCGCGTCCAGCAGCGGCCGCAGGTGCCAGTCTCCGGCGAAGCGGCGGAACGGGCCTTGCTCGAGGTCAATGGCCATCCACTCGGGGCGGCGCTTCGGGTTGCGCGTGACGAACTCGATCTTCACGCCGTGCCAGTTGATCGCGATGCGGGCCGACACGACCGCGTCGGTGCGCTCGAGGATCGTGGCGGAGCTGCACCACGGCAGGAAGTCCGGGTAGCGCTCGGCGGCCTCGATCAGGTCGAACATGTGCTCGGCCGAGTGGCCGACGAGCGCGGTCTTGTGGACTTCCATCGGGCGGTCTCTTCGCGAGACCGCCATTCAACCACGACGGCGCATCGAAATGGCGTCTTCCTGCTCCAGTTCCTCGAGCCGGGTCTCGACCCCGGCCAGCGTGCGGTCGAGCTCCGGCAGCAGCACGTCCTGCAGCGCGCGCGCGCGGCGCACCGAGCGGCGGTACTCGAGCGACAGGCGTTCGAGGTTGCCTGCGGCGGCGCCGGCGGCCGCCGCGGCCGCGGTCGCCGCCGCGTAAGCACGCCGGCAGGCTTCGGCCTCGGGCGACGGGTGCACCGCCGGCGGCGCGGGGGCCGCGGCCGGCCGCCAGGCGGCCTCCTGCACCGGGACGCCCATCACCGAGCGGCGCTGCACGTCGAGCCGGGCGTCGGCCTGCGGCGCCGCGGGGTAGACCGCGAGTCCCTCGAGGCCGTGCCGGCCCACGGCGGCGCGCAGCGCGTCGCTCGCGGCGTCGTGCGCGGTGGCGAGTGCGCGGGCCAGCGCCTGGTAGTGCGCGAGCTCGGCCAGGATGGCGCCCGCGAGCAGCAGGCACTTCTCGTCGAGGAACACGTAGCCCTCGCGCATCGCGCGGCGCTCGTCCATGAGCTCCAGCGCGACGGCGCGGGTGGGGGTGGCTTCGGTCATGGCCGCGCCAGTGCTTTCACTGGAGGCGCAAAGACGCGGAGTACGTCCGATCGGTCACCAGTCGAGTGCCGGGCTTGCATGGACTTCTCTGCGCCTCTGCGTCGCTTTGTGAAAGAGCCGGATCACGCAGGTCGCAGGTGCGCGGCGATCTGCGCGTCGGACAGCCGGGTCAGCTCCGTCGCCGGCAGCCCGGCGAGCAGGCGCCAGCCCTCGTCCATGCTCTGCTCGAGCGTGCGGGCGGCGGACTGGCTCACCAGGCGCTCCTCGAACGCGGTGCCGAACGCCAGGTACTGCCGGTCGGTCGCGGCGAGCCCCTCCTCGCCGACGACGCTCGCGAGCACGCGTGCCTGCACGGCGCGCGCGTACGCGGCGTACAGCTGCGACGCCAGCGCCGGGTGGTCCGGGTGCGTGTAGCGCCCGCCGGTGCCGTCCTTCATCAGCCGCGACAGCGACGGCAGCACGTCGATCGGCGGGTACACGGCGCGGCGGTCGAGGTCGCGCGACAGCACGATCTGCCCTTCGGTGATGTAGCCGGTGAGGTCGGGGATCGGGTGCCCGATGTCGTCGGCGGGCATCGTGAGGATGGAGAGCTGCGTCAGCGTGCCGGGGTTGCCGCGGATGCAGCCGGCGCGCTCGAACAGGCTCGCGAGATCGGAGTACAGGTAGCCCGGGAAGCCCTTGCGGCTGGGGATCTCGCCCTTCGACGAACTGACCTCGCGCAGCGCCTCGGCGTAGTTCGTCATGTCGGTGAGGATCGCCAGCACGTGCTTGCCCTCGACGAACGCCAGGTACTCGGCGGCGGTGAGCGCGAAGCGCGGCGTCAGCAGCCGCTGCGTCGACGAGTCCGACGCGAGGTTGAGGAACAGCGCCGTCCGCTCGAGCGCGCCGCTGCCCTCGAGGCTCCTGCGGAAGTACTCGGCGCTGTCGTAGGGCACGCCGATGCCGGCGAACACGATCGCGAAGTCGCCGCCTTCGCCGGTGCCGCCGCGGCGCAGCCGTGCGTGGCGGGCGATCTCCATCGCCAGCCGGTCGTGCGGCAGGCCGCCGCCCGAGAAGATCGGCAGCTTCTGCCCGCGCACGAGGCTGTTCATGAGGTCGAGCGCGGTGACGCCCGTCTCGATGAAGTCGCGCGGACCGGCGCGCGCGTGCGGGTTGATCGGCAGGCCCTCGATCCGGCGGGACTGCCGCACCGCGATCGGCGGGCCGCCGTCGATCACCTGGCCCACGCCGTTGAACACGCGCCCGAGGATCCCCGGCGACAGGCCGAACGCCAGAGGTTCGCCGCGGAAGCGCACGGCGGTGCCGGGCAGCGTCAGTCCCGACGTCGACTCCAGCACCTCGATCGTCATCAGCGCGTCGTCGAGCGCCACGACGCGTCCCAGGCGCGGGTGGCCGTCGGCGCCGATCACCTCGACGGCGTCGTGCAGCCCCACCGCGAGCGTGCGTCGCAGGAAGAGCAGCGGCCCTTCGAGCCTGACCGCCGCGCCTTCAACCGTCAGCCGCATGGGCGCCTTCCGCCGCGTGGAGGAGGTCCGCGAACTCGCGGTCGAGCGCGGCTTCCAGGTCGTGGAGGCGTGCGATCTCGGCGTCGCCGACGTCCTCGGCCATCCGCTGCAGCGGCCGCAGCGACGGCAGCGCGCGCAGCGCATCCGGGTGGATGCCGGCCGCGACCGCCGCGTCCGCGTGGTCGATGAACTTGTCGATGAGGCGCATCATCGCGGCCTGCCGCGCGGGTGCGCAGACGCGGTCGACCTCCGAGAACGCCGACTGCCGCAGGAACGCGTCGTTGACGAGCTCGGCGCAGAAGAGCGTCATCTGCTGCCGGGCCGGCAGCGCGTCGCGCCCGATGATGCGCGCCATCCGCTCGAGCCGGGCCTCGTCGTCGAGCAGCGTCAGGAAGCGCCGCCGCAGCCGCCACCACGCGACGTTGCCGTGCGCCTCCCACCACGGCGCGAATTCGAGCGCGTCCTCCGCGTACGACTGCAGCGGGTGCACGGCCGGGTAGAAGCGCGCCTGCGCGCGCTTGACGTCGAGCGTCCAGAACGCCTTCACGTAGCGCTTCGTGTGGCTCGTCACCGGCTCGGAGAAGTCGCCCGACGGCGGGCTGATCGCGCCGATCACCGTGACCGAGCCCTCGCCGGCGCCGAGCGTGTCGACGCGCGCCGCGCGCTCGTAGAAGTCGGCGAGCCGCGACGACAGGTACGCCGGGTAGCCGCCCTCGCCGGGCAGCTCGCCGAAGCGGCCGGAGACCTCGCGCAGCGCCTCGGCCCAGCGGCTCGTCGAGTCGGCCATCAGCGCGACGGCGAGGCCCTGGTCGCGGAAGTACTCGGCGACGGTGACCGCGCTGTAGATCGACGCCTCGCGTGCGGCGACCGGCATGTTCGACGTGTTCGCGATGACGACCGTGCGCTCCATCAGCGGCCGGCCGGTGGCCGGGTCGGTCAGCGCCGGGAACTCCTCGAGCACGCCGGCCAGCTCGTTGCCGCGCTCGCCGCAGCCGAGGTACACGATCACGTCGGCGTCGCAGCCCTTCGCGAGCGCTTCGAGCAGCACGGTCTTGCCGGTGCCGAAGCCGCCGGGGATCGCGGCGCGGCCTCCCTTGGCGACCGGAAACAGGCTGTCGAGGATGCGCTGTCCGGTGACGAGCGGTGCGGCTGTCGGCAGCCTTGCGCGCACCGGGCGCGGCGTGCGCACCGGCCACGCGTGGCTCATCGCCAGCTCGCGCGTCGTGCCGCCGCCGGTGTCCAGCACGCAGACGGTGTCGGTGTCGAGGCAGGTGCCGGCGCCGACGATGCGCACGACGGTGCCCGTCGCGTCCGGCGGTGCTGTGCAGCGCTGCACGCGGCCGGACGCGCCGGTCGCCTCGCCGATCACCGCGCCGCCGGTCACCGCGTCGCCGGCGCGGACGCGCGGCACGAACGCGAGCGCGGTGGGCGCCGCGGCGCGCATGCCGGGGGCGACGTGCGCGGAGCCCGTGCCGGACAGCGGCCGCAGCAGGCCGTCGTAGATGTTGCCGAGCAGCGCGGGCGAGAGGCGGATCGCGAGCGGCAGGCCGTCGCCGACGACTTCGGTCCCCGCGCGCAGCCCCGTGGTGTCCTCGTACACCTGCACGACGATCTCGTCGTCGACGAGGCGCACCACCTCGCCCAGCAGCGCATCCGGCCCGACGCGCACCGCCTCGCGCAGCGCGAACGGGCCGGACGCCTTCGCCCGCAGCACCGGTCCGCTGATCCAGCGAATCGACGCGACGCTCATCGCAGGTCCTCGAGCAGGCCCAGCAGCCGCGCGCCGATCGCGGCGCGGTCGGCCGTGAGCCCCGAGAGCGTGCCGTCGATCACGTTGCCGCCGGCGGCGACGGCGAGGCCCGCGGCGATCGCGGGATCGGCGGCGAACGCCGGCGCGTCGCACGTCGCGCCCGCGAGGCGCGCGGCGAGCCCGGCGCGCTCGGCCTCCGGCCAGTCGGCCGGATGCGCGATCCGCCATCCGCTGCGCGGCAGCGCGGCGGCCGCCGCG
>JBGAMF010000126.1:0-9895 GCA_044223185.1 Casimicrobiaceae bacterium
CACGCCGACGGCGCCGTCGCCGACGTTGCGGCCCGCGAGGGCCGCGAGGTGGTCGCGCAGCGTCGCCTGCGCGATAGCCTGCAGTTCGGCGTCGAGCGTCGTCGCGATCCGCGCACCGGGCGCCTTCGTCGCCCGCGCCGCAACGTGCGGGGCGCTGCCGCCGCCCGCGGGAATGCGGTACCCGCCGGACAGCGCGACCGAAGCCAGCGCCCGCACCGGCTCGCACGCGGCGGCCGGCTCGACCGCCGCGGCAACCGCGCAGGCGCGCTGCGCGACGACCGCGCGCGGCGCGCCCGGCGCGCGCAGCAGCGCAACCAGCACCGCCGACTCGCGCGCGTCGAGTCCGGACGGCGCCTTGCCGAACAGCCCCTGCGCGGCGGCGCGCAGGCCCGTGAGCTCGCCGCGATAGGACGCGAGGTTGACGTACGCCTCGAGGATCTCGCGCTTCGTCCAAGTGCGCTCGAGCGAGAGCGCCGCCGCCGCCTGGTCCCACTTCTGCGCCAGCGTGCGCGGCTGCCCGCCGCCCGGGGCGAGCGCCGGGTCGAGGAGTCCCGCCAGCTGCATCGTCAGCGTCGAGCCGCCGCGTGGACGGCGGCCGTCGAGCGCGCGCCACGCGCTGTCCCACGCCGCGACCGCGAGCCCCGCCCAGTCCACGCCGGCGTGCTCGTGGAAGCGCCTGTCCTCGCCGGCCACGAGCGCCGCGGTGAGCGCCGGCGATACGTCGTCCAGGGCAACCCACGCGAGCCGGCGCACCCTGGCATCCGCGCGGATTTCCCCGAGCGCGACGCCGTGCCGGTCGACGAGCACCGCCTCCGACGGCACGTACGCGTGCCGCACCTCCGCGAACGACGGCGGTGCGGCGCCTGCACCGGCGCCCGCCGCCAGCGCACAGGCCAGTACCGCGGCACGCGCGGCGACGCGCATCACGGCTGCACGCTCCACGGGGCGTTGGGCAGCTCGCCGAACATCTCCGGCGCGTACATCGCCTCCACCCGCGTGGCCGGCAGGTTGAACGCGCCCGGGTTGTTCAGGCGCACCGTGTACTCGACGACGAAGCGGCCCTTCGGCACGTAGCGGAAGTACGCGCGGTACGCGGTGAACGTGCGCTCCTCGAACGCCGGCCACACGGTGCCCTGCCGGCGCTCGCCCTGCGTCGCCAGCGTCGAGTCGCCGCCCAAGCCGCGGCCGAGCGCCGTGCTGCCGGCAGGCAGCGGATCGTCGACGACGACCCACGTCATGTCGGACTGCGCGTCCACTTCCAGTCGCACGCGCGCGACGTCGCCCTGCCGCCACGCGTCCTTGCCCTTCTGCTCGACCGGCGTCACCGTGCGCGTCACGCGGTAGCCCGACGCCAGCGGCGCCGTCAGCGGGATCGCGGCCAGGCTCTGCAGCGTCACCCACGGCGCCCCCGTGCCCTCCTGCCGCACCGCCGCCGCCTGCCGCCCTTCCGGCCACGGCAGCACCTGCGAAAACGTCTTCGCGGCATCCGCCGGCTGCCACGCGTGCGCGAACGTGCGCTCGGCGAGCGTCGCGGTCGTCGTGCCGGTCACGGGCGCGGTCTCGAAGCGCGCCGAGAACTTCGCGAGCGCGACCACGCCCCACGCGTTGGCGACCGTCGTGTTCCAGTGCCCGCGCTGCATCCGGCCGAGCGCGCCGCGCACGAGCCGCGGCACGTCGTCCTTCCACGCGGCGACGTCGGAGAGGGCGACGACGAGCTTGTTGGCGTTGGCGTCCGCCGAGACCATGAGCCACCACAGCGCGTCGGTCTTCTCGGTCGAGAAGCGCATCGTCGTGCCCTGGAAGTCGAGCCGCGCGCGCAGCACCTGCTCGGCGGCCTTCATCCGCTCGTCGTGGCGCGGCAGTTTCGGCTGGCGCTTGAGGACGAGGTACCAGTCGATGACCGCCGACGTCGGCCACAGGTTCGGCTCGAGCGCGATGCTGTCGAGCCACTTCGCGTTGAAGGGCTCGGTGCGGCGCGACAGCGCCTCCAGCGCCGCGACCTTGCGGATCGCGAGGTCGGCGGTCGGCAGCGCGCCGTGGCGGATCACGCGGCCCTCGACGAAGCCGATCAGCGCCTGCTCCATCTTGGCGCGCTCGCGCTCGGGGATCGCGTAGCCCGCCTCCGCCGCGATCGACAGCACGTACGCGGTCAGCGCGTCGTCGCCGTCGCGCAGGACCGGCCAGAAGCGCACGAGGCCGTCGCGGTCGAGGTGGTCGGGCAGGCTCGCCATCACGGCGCTCCAGCGCGCGGGGTCGGAGAGGCCGATCGCGACGGAGGTGCGCTGCTCGAAGCACGTGTACGGATAGCGCGCGAGGAAGTCGCGCACGCCGGGCAACTCGCCGGCGAGCTTCGCCTGCACCTGCACGTTGACGCCGCCGCGCCCGGTCAGCGCGCCGGCCGGGCGCTCGACCGGCACCGACTGCGGCTCGGTCAGCTGGAAGATCGTCGCCTGGTACGTGCGCTCGGGCACCGCGGGCACCACGCGCTGCGACACCGCGAGCGCGTCGCGCACGCCGGCCGTGCCCGCCGGCGGCTCGCGCTCGGCGGCCTCGACCTGCCAGTCGACCTTCGTCGCCGTGGCCGGCACCGTCAGCTCCCACGCCAACTCGCGCGCCGCGCCGGGCGCCAGCGACACCTGCCGCGCGTCGAGCGGCGCCAGCGCGGCGCCCGTCACCGTCGCCTTCGCGGTCACGGCGACGTCGAGCGCGCGCGTCGACGCGTTGCGCACGGTGAAGCTCGCGCGGAAGCGGTCGCCGTCGCGCACGACCGGCGGCAGCCCCGACAGCAGCATCAGGTCCTGCGTGCTGCGGATCGACGCCGCGCCGGTGCCGAAGAGTCCCGCGTCCGCCGACGCGACCGCGACGATGCGAAAGCTCGTCAGCGAGTCGTTGAGCGGCACCTCGACCGTCGCGTTGCCGGCGGCGTCGAGCGGCACCCGCGCGCGCCACAGCAGCAGTGTGTCGAAGAGCTCGCGCGACGACGCGCGGCCGCCGCCGCCGCCGGCCGGCACCGCCTTGCGGCCGAAGTGGCGCTTGCCGATCACCTGCATCTGCGCGGTCGCCGTCTCCACCTCCTCGCCGCGCCGCGCCATCATCGCGTCGAGCAGCTGCCACGAGTCGTTGGGCAGGAGCTCGAGCAGGCCCTCGTCGACGGCGGCGAGCGCGACCTCGCTGCCCGCCGGCGGCGCGGAGCCGTCCGGCTTGCGCACGGCGATCGCCACCGCCACCTTCTCGCGCACCTTGGCCACGTCGCGCGCCGGCGTCACCTTCACCGCGAGCTCGTGCGCCTGCCAGCCGACCTTCAGCTCCGCGAGCCCCATGCGGAACGACGGCTTCCCGAGATCCACCAGCGCGGTCGGCGCCACGTCGCCCACCCGGCCGCGCACGAGCAGCGCCGACACGAACACGTTGGGCGCGAAGCTTCCCTTCAGCGGCACGTCGAGCACCGGGTTGCCGCGCGCGACCGTCATGACGAACGCGTCGAGCACGCCTTCGCGCTCGACGGTGACGAGCGCCGTGGCCTCCCGGAACGGCGTGCGCACCTGGAAGCGCGCCGTCTCGCCGGGCGCGTAGCGCTTCTTCTCGGGCAGGAGGTCGATGCGGTCGTTGTCTCCGGCGCCGAACCACTCGTCGTCACCGGAAACCACCAGCGTCTCCGCGCGCGTCACCGCCGCGCGGCCGTCGGCGTCGTCGGCGCGCGCGCGCAGGATCAGCGTGCCGGTGGCCGGCGGCGTCGTTTCGCACACCAGCAGGCCCAGCCGGTCGGTCGTGCCGCTGCACAGGTCGCCGGCGCGCGTCGTCTCGGTGCCGTGCTCGTACGCGTAGAAGCCGCCGACCAGCCGCCGCCGGTGCGAGAAGTACTCGCGGCGGAACGCGTCGGTGCGCACGCGCACGCCGGCGACCGGCTTGCCCGCGAGGTCCACGGCGACGACGGTGAACTTGAGGCGCTCCTTCGTCGCGACCCAGCTGTCGGGCTTGATGCCGAGCACGAGCTTCGCCGGCCACAGCGCCACGCGCGCGGCCGCGGTCAGCGTCTCGCCGTTGGGGTCGCGATACTCGAGCTCGGCGACCATGTCCTGCGGCTCCGCCGACTTCTCGACGCCGCGCACCGTCGCGCGCGCGGCGCCCGCCGCGTCGAGCGTCAGCGGCTGCGCGGTGCCGCGTTTCGGCGGCCCGCCGCCCTCGGCCGGATCCTCCATGTCCGGATCGGCGAACGCGAAGCCGTCGAAGCGCGCGGCGCCGTCGCCCTGCTCGTCGCGGCCCTCCTTGACGTCGCCGGCGGCGAACGCGTAGTCGTCGTAGTCGGCAAACGCCACGCGCTTGCGCTCGACCTGCGTGCGCAGCGTCGCCGGCAGGCCCCCGGCCGCGCCGCCCGCCAGGTAGTTGACCTGCACGTCGAACGTCACGTCGGCCGGGTTCACGAGCGGCGTGCCCACCGCCTGCAGCCGCGCGCGCAGGAGCGGCACGCGGAACGCCTCGACGCGGAACGACCCCGCCACGCGTTCCTGCGGCTCGGTCGTGTTCGGCGCGAGCGTGTCGCGGACGACGATCTGGTAGGCGCCCGTGTAGGCGTCCTTCGGCACGGCGAAGGCGGCCTCGCCCGACGACACGGCGCCGCTGCCGGCCCAGCGCACCGGCACCTCGTACTCCTTCTCCGAGCCCAGGTGCCGGATCGTCAGCTTGTCGGTGAGCGCGCGGCGCGGCGGCAGCGCGAACCCGCCGCCCGTCTGCTGCCGCACGAAGAGCTTCATCGACACGGTCTCGCCGCCGCGCACGAGCGAACGGTCGAGCACCGCGTGCGCGACGTACGGGCCGTTCCAGCTGCCCGTGGGCACGTTGAAGCGCCACGGGGCGATGCCTTCGCCCCAGCTCGTGAACGCGAACGCCAGTTCGTCGGCGGTGCGCGCGGTCACGAAGTACTCGCGCATCCCCTCCTCCGTCGTGCACGACGGAAGTCCGTCGCGGTCGGGCAGTGCCTTCGGGACGCGCGCGATGCCCGCCGCGTCGGTGCGCCCCTCGAAGTAGACCTTGCCCGCGCAGTCGCGCACCGCGACCTCGGCGTTGGCGACCGGCGCGGCGTCGTTCAATCGCGTCACCCAGACGAGCGAGCTCTCGCGGCCCACCTTCACGTGCACGCCGAGGTTGGTGACCAGCACCGCCGCGCGCACGTGGAACGGCGCGGGCGTGCCGAGCAGCGCCGCGCCGAGCTTCGGGCTCGCGAGTTCGACGACGTAGAACCCCGGCTCCTTCAGCGGAATGCCGACGACCTCGAACGCCTTGGCCCCGCCCGGCTTGGGCACGGCGATCTGCGTGCGCGCGTCGCTCGCGCGGAACACCGAGCGCGCGTAGCCGTTGCGCTTGACGATCCACTGCTCCGTCTTGCTGTCGAACTCGCGCTCGATCCGGTTGGCGGTCGCGAGACGCCTGAACCACCCGACGACCGCCATCTCGTCGCCGCGCTTCACCTGCGCCACCTGGCCCGGGATCGGCGCGTCCTTCGCCGCCGACGGCGCGCGCACCGCCGCGACCTGCCCGGGCAGCACCGGCTCGACGTTGCGCACCGTCACCGGGAGGAGCGGCACCTCGTCGCCGGGCAGCACGCGCTCGAGGATGCCGAAGTCGGCGGCGAACTTGGCGAGCGGCGGGTTCTCGTCGGTGCGCACGGCGAGCGGGAAGCTCTTCGCATTGGCGAGCGGCCGCCCGGCGTCGTCCTTCAATCCGTCCGGCAGCTGGATGCGGAACTGCGTGCGCTCGGGCAGCCCGGGCCCGAAGGACAGCGAGTCCATCCACGCGCCCCCGTCCTTCGGCAGGACTGCGGGCCACGCCTTGCCCGCGGCGTCCACGATGCGGATCTTCTGCGCGTCGGCCTTCGCGATCGGTGCGGTGAAGTTGAGCGACAGCGGCAGGATCGGGATGCACTGCGCGTCCTTGTTCACCCGCTCGCACGAGAACGACGCGCGAAACGCCGGGCGCACCTTGAACGCGAGCGCCTGCGCCGTCGACGTCGCCACCCCCGTGGTCGCCGCGATGCCCTTGCCCCACACGAGCTTGACCTCCGCGCCCTGCGGCAGCGTGCGCGCGCACGCGAGCGTCACGAGCGGCGAGTCCGGCGCGTCGCGCAGGCGCAGGAACCGGTCCTGGTCGGAACCCGTCGTGGGCAACCGGAACAGCACGCTGCGCGTGCGGCCGGCGTCGCCGTCCAGGAGCAGCACGCGCAGGTACGACGCCGCGAACGACTTGCGATTGTCGAGGATCGTCCTGCGCTCGCTGCCGGTGACGAGCCGCACGCCGATCTCCTCGTTGACGCCGGCAGCGACACAGCGCGCGTTGGCGACGATGGTCTCGGGCTTCACCGGCGCGTCGAGCCCCAGCACGAACACCTGGTTCTCGTCGATGCGGCTGCCTTCCCACGGCAGGCTGCGCAGGATGGCGGGACCGCCGGTCGAAAAGTCGAAGCGCTGGCCGCCTTCGACCGCCTTGCCGGCCGCGTCAGTGAGCCCTGACTTCAGCGCGAACGAGCAGCGCACGCCGGCCGGCAGGTCGCGCGCGAAGTCGTACACCCAGTTCCTCGTGTCGGCCCAGCGGCCGGTGCCGGCCTCCGCGCAGTCGATCGCGAACGGCTCCGGCTGGCGCGGGTCGCCGAACGCGACCATCGGCTGCGCGAAGCGCGCGGTGACCTGCCGCACGCCCTTGACCTCGCCCTGCGGGCTGAAGAACTCCACCGGTCGCGCGAACGCGGCCGCGGCGGTGAGCAGGGCGACCGCGGCAATTGCGCGGGCAGGAGCGACGAGTGCGAACGACGACATGCGGGCGGCCTCTTGGTGATCCGGCGCGACGGCAAGGCCGCCACGCGGCCGGCAGCACGCGGCGACGACGCGCATTAGAGCATTTCGTTGCGCCGCGCGCGTGGCGTACTGCGGGCGAGCCGACGAACGATTCGGGCGAACCGCGGGCGTCAGCCGCCACCGCGCGCGGCTGCAACCGAACCGCGCACGGCCCGCCAGAGCGCCCACGCCGTCGTCAACGCCAGCACCGGCCAGATGGGCGTGAGGTCGCCGCGGATGTTCGCCTCGGGAGACTGCGTGACGACGAGCCACTCCCAGCCGGCGTAGGCGAGCCAGAGGGCGGCGGGCACCCAGAGGGCGTTGGCCTTCGGCGTGTGTCGCAGCAGCGTTGCGCGGCCGAACGCCCAGGCGGCGGCCAGCACGGCCGCGACGAAAAGGATGTGCGCCGGCTGGCCGACGAGCCGGCCGGCCAGCCACTCGATCATCGCTTCCATCGCAGCGTGTGCGCGGAACTGTCGCGGGTTCCCGTCGCGCGCGGCCGCCGGGCGGCGCCCGCGCCGGACATCACGACCGCTTGATGAGCCGGTACACGAACAGCAGGAGCATCGCTCCGAGGATCGAGCCGATCCAGCCCACCGGCGCCTGCATGCCGAGCGCGCCCGCGATCAGACTGCCGACGAACGAGCCCGCGATCCCGAGCACGATCGTCATGATCCAGCCGCCCGGGTCCTGGCCGGGCATCAGGAACTTGGCGATGGCGCCGACGACGAGGCCGACGACGAGCGTGATGACGATGTCCATGCGTGCCTCCGATCGATGTTGCCCGCGCGATGCGCGACGCTGCGCTTCTAGCCGCCGAACACCACGGACTCGGGAAATTCGTAGCGCTCGTCGCCGATCTGGATCCGGTACAAGTCGGCCTCTTTCGTCGCGCGGAACTGCACGTTCCCATCGGCCTGGCTCAAGTCGGCACCCGTCGCCTTGCCCTTGGTGAAGAAGATCAAGCGCTTGCGCCCGTCCGGCCGCGTGATCGCGACAGTCGCCGTGCCGCCGCCAGCGCGTGCGACGCCGAGGGGGCACTGCGACATCGGCTGGCCCTTCGCCTGCGCGCACGGAGCGCTGCCCGTCGCGTTGAACCTGCCTTCGCCGGCGCGCTTCGTCGCGTCGGAGGCGGCCGCGTCCTCGTCCGCAGGCTTCGCCGCCCCCTTCACCGCCGCGCCGGTGATGCCGACGGTCAGCGTGTAGTTCGCCGTCTCGTTGCGGCGCGCGGCGTTGCGCATCAGGTAGACGCGGATCGTGTACGTCCCGTCGGCCTCGAGCGTCCCCTTCCAGTCGTTGCCGTCGCTCGAGCCGACGAACACCGCGACGTCGTTCGAGCCGGGCGGGAGGACGTTGAAGTAGTTCGACCCGTTGCTCGTCTTGAGGCCGACGGTCATCGTCTGGCCGGCCTTCGCGCCGACCTTGTAGTCGATCGTCTGGCTGCCCTTGAGCGTGCCCTTCACGGTCGCCGCCGACGCGCCCTTCGCGAAGCGCAGCGGCCGCGTCTCGATGCCGTCGGTGGCCGACGCCGTCGTGAATGCGAATGCGGCCGCGCCCGCCAGCGCGAGCCGCCCCAGAATGCCGATGTTCATGCCTGCCCTCTCGCCCGCCGCGCGGTCAGTTGCCCCAGGTCGGGTTGTCGCGGTACGGGTAGTTGCCCGACACGCGCCGCCCCGAGGAGATGCTGTGGCTCTGCCCCGACGGCAGGCTCGGGTAGTCGCCCGGTCCGTAGGTGTGGCAGTTGCCCTGGAAGTTCGCGTCGCTGCAGAAAATCCAGTAGCCCGACTCGACGCGCAGCGACCGCGCCTTGTCGTTGAAGCCCTGCCAGTCGAGGTTGTTGAGGCCCGCCGCCGCGACGACGAACGCCTGGCCGGTCAGGCCGTAGTCCGAGTACAGGATCGCGCGCGCGCCGGAACCCCAGTTGCCGCCGCCCGCCCCGCTGCCGCCCCACTTCGGCGGGTTGTTGCCCCAGCCTCCGCCGCCGTCGGGCGTCCAGCCGAGCGCGCGCACGGACGACACCTCGTCGTTGATGCCCAGCGACCGGAGCGAGGCGTACTCGCCGGGCCCCAGCGTCTCGCAGCGCCCGCCGAAGTAGGCGTCGGAGCAGATCTGCCAGCGCCCGTTGCGGACGATCACCGACGACGCCTGGTCGTTGAAGCCGTTGTCCGCGAGGTTGGAGACGCTGTGCGTCGACTGCACGCTGCGCCCGCTGAAGTTGTCGTGCTCGTACAGCACGATCTGGGCGCTGGCCGCGCCTCCCGCCGTCAGCAGGACGATGCCTGCCGCCACGGCGGTGCCGATGTTCATCTTCAAGGTGCCTCTCCTGTCCGGGGTTCGCGCCCGGCGCCCGCGCACGGCGCGCCGGATCGTCCAAGCCCGCGATTACAGCCCGCGGCGCCCCGTCGGCGCTATCCGAAAAGCGAAATTGCCCGGGTGCTCCGGGGCCGGCTTCACGCGGTCCGCGGCTCCGCGGCCCGTTCGAGCCGGCCGCGTAACGTCTGCGACGGCGACTCGCCGAAGGCCTGCCGATACAGCGTCGCGAAGCGGCCGAGGTGCGAGAAGCCGACCTCGAGCGCGACACCGGTGACGTCGCGCGCCTCACCGATGCGGAGCAGCCGGCCGCGGGCGGCCACGAGCCGTCGCTCGGCGACGAAACGCATCGGCGACACGCCGCGCGCCGCAGCGAACGCCGCCTGCAGGCTGCGCGCGCCAACGCCCGCGACCGCACACAGGCGGCCCATCGTGATCGGCTCGTGCAGGTGCGCGTCGATCCACGCTTCCACCAGCGCGAGCCGCGCCGCGGCGACCGGCACCGCATCGCGAACCGCGGAGTTCCGCAGGAGCAGGTCGGCCGCCAGCGACACCACCTCCGCTTCCCCGAGGTCCTGCCGGCGCGGCGGCGCCCGGGAACCGCTCGTCGCTACCACGCCGCCCACCGCTCTCTCGATCAGCGCGCGCGCGTTGCCCCTCAATGCGATTGTCTGCGAGTGCAGCGTTCGCTCGCCGCGGGCCGGCGGGATTCGCCCGTCCATCTCCGCCGCGAGCGCGTCGCGGTCGATCCCGACCGCGAC
>JBGAMF010000127.1:0-9843 GCA_044223185.1 Casimicrobiaceae bacterium
GCTGGGATTCGCGATCGCGGAGGGACTCGCGGCGGCGGGCGCGAGCGTCTTGGTGAACGGCCGCAATCGCGCGAAGCTCGACGCGGCCGTCGAGCGGCTCGCCGCCGCGGGCCACGCGGCGTCCGCGTGCGCGTTCGACGTCGCCGACGAGGCGGCGGTCGCCGCGGGCGTCGCGGCCATCGAGCGCGACGCGGGGCCGATCGACATCCTCGTCAACAACGCCGCGGTCAACGTCCGGAAGCCGCTGCCGGAGTTCACGGCCGGCGAGTGGCGCGCGCTGCAGGCGGCCAACGTCGACGGCCCGTTCCTGGTCATCCGCGCCGTGCTGCCGGGCATGCAGGCGCGGCGGCGCGGCAAGATCGTCAACATCTGCTCGCTCGCCTCCGACCTCGGGCGCCCGCGCATCGTCGCCTACGCGGCGAGCAAGGGCGCGCTCAAGATGCTCACGCGCGCGCTGGCGGTCGAGACGGCGCCGTACAACGTCCAGGTCAACGGCATCGCGCCCGGCTTCTTCCGGACCGAGATGAACGCGCCGCTCGTCGCCGACGCCGAGTTCTCGGCGTGGGTCGCGCGGCGCGTGCCGGCGGGGCGCTGGGCCGAGCCGCCGGAGATCGCGGGTGCCGCCGTGTTCCTGGCCTCGTCCGCCGCGGACTTCGTCACCGGCCACCTGCTCTACGTCGACGGCGGGTTCGCCGCCGCCTACTGACGGCCTGTTTGTCGCGTCGCGCCGTTCGCGGTACAATTCGCTGGGTCGAAGCGGGGAAGGTGACGAGCCTTCCCCGTTTGCACGTCCACCGCTCCGGGAGGGTGTCCCCGTCCGCTCGGGTCCGCGCGAACGGCGCCGGCCCCGGGCCAACCGCAGCGAAGCCGCGATGAACGCCCCTGCCACCACCGTTGCCGCGACCGCCGCGCTGTTTCCGCCGGCGATCCCCGCGCTGCTCGCGCTGGCCGACGGCACGCTGTTCCGCGGGCGGGCGATCGGCGCCGACGGCACGACGGTCGGCGAGGTCGTGTTCAACACGGCGATGACCGGCTACCAGGAGATCCTGACCGATCCGTCGTACGCGGGCCAGCTCGTCACGCTCACCTACCCGCACATCGGCAACGTCGGCGTCAACGCCGAGGACGCCGAGTCGCGCCGCATCTTCGCCGCCGGGCTCGTCGTGCGCGACGTGCCCGCGCTGGCGTCGAGCTGGCGCTGCGAGCAGGACCTCACTTCGTACCTGCGCGAGGCCGGCGTCGTCGGCATCGCCGACCTCGACACGCGCAAGCTGACGCGCCTGCTGCGCGAGAAGGGCGCCCAGAACGGCTGCATCGTCGCCGGTGCCGGCGTGGACGACGCCGCGGCGGCGCGCGCGGTGGCCGCCGCACGCGCGGCGCCGTCGATGGCCGGGCAGGACCTGGCCAGCGTCGTGAGCTGCACCGCACCCTACGAGTGGACGGCCAGCACGTGGGCGCTGTCCGCCGGCTACCGCCCGATGGGCGCGGCGCGCTTCCACGTCGTCGCCTACGACTTCGGCGTCAAGCACAACATCCTGCGCATGCTGGCCGAGCGCGGCTGCCGCCTCACCGTGGTGCCGGCGACGACACCCGCAGGCGACGTGCTGGCGATGAAGCCCGACGGCGTGTTCCTGTCGAACGGGCCGGGCGACCCCGAGCCGTGCGGCTACGCGATCGCCGCGATCCGCGAATTGATCGCGCACGGGCTGCCGGTGTTCGGCATCTGCCTCGGGCACCAGCTGCTGGGCCTCGCCGCCGGCGGCCGCACGCTCAAGATGAAGTTCGGCCACCACGGCGCGAACCACCCGGTGCTCGACCGCGACACCGGGCAGGTGCTGATCACCAGCCAGAACCACGGCTTCGCCGTCGACGCCGCGTCGCTGCCCGGCAACGTCCGCGTGACGCACGTGTCGCTGTTCGACGGCAGCCTGCAGGGCATGGCGTGGACCGACCGCCCGGTGTTCTGCTTCCAGGGCCACCCGGAGGCGAGCCCGGGGCCGCACGACGTCGGCTACCTGTTCGACCGGTTCGTCGCGCTTATGGAGCGAAAGAACGCCTCACAATGAGACGCCGAGACGCAGAGGAAAGGCAGGATCCGGTCTTCTCGGCGTCTCTGCGCCTCTTTGTGGGAGCCTGATTCCATGCCGAAGCGCACCGACATCGAGAGCATCCTCATCATCGGCGCCGGCCCGATCATCATCGGGCAGGCGTGCGAGTTCGACTACTCGGGCGCGCAGGCGTGCAAGGCGCTGCGGGAGGAGGGCTACCGGGTCGTCCTCGTCAACAACAATCCGGCGACGATCATGACCGACCCGGAGATGGCCGACGTCACGTACATCGAGCCCATCACCTGGCAGATGGTCGCGAAGATCATCGAGCGCGAGCGACCGGACGCGCTGCTGCCGACGATGGGCGGGCAGACGGCGCTGAACTGCGCGCTCGACCTCGCGCGCGAGGGCGTGCTGAACAGGTTCGACGTGGAGCTGATCGGCGCGTCGAAGAAGGCCATCGACAAGGCCGAGGACCGCGAGAAGTTCAAGGCCGCGATGACGCGCATCGGGCTCGGCTCCGCGCGCTCGGGCATCGCGCACAACCTCGAGCAGGCGCTCGACGTGCAGGCGGACATCGGCTTCCCGGCCGTGCTGCGCCCGTCGTTCACGCTGGGCGGCACCGGCGGCGGCATCGCCTACAACAAGGACGAGTTCGTCGAGATGGTGAAGCGCGGGCTCGACCTGTCGCCGACGCGCGAGATGCTGATCGAGGAGTCGCTGCTCGGCTGGAAAGAGTTCGAGATGGAGGTCGTCCGCGACAAGAAGGACAACTGCATCATCGTGTGCTCGATCGAGAACCTCGACCCGATGGGCGTGCACACGGGCGACTCGATCACGGTGGCGCCGGCGCAGACGCTGACCGACAAGGAGTACCAGATCATGCGCGACGCGTCGATCGCCGTGCTGCGCGAGATCGGCGTGGACACCGGCGGGTCGAACGTGCAGTTCGCGATCAACCCCGCCGACGGCCGCATGGTCGTCATCGAGATGAACCCGCGCGTGTCGCGCAGCTCGGCGCTGGCGTCCAAGGCGACCGGGTTCCCGATCGCCAAGGTGGCGGCCAAGCTCGCCGTCGGCTACACGCTCGACGAGCTCGCCAACGACATCACCGGCGGTGCCACGCCGGCGTCGTTCGAGCCGACGATCGACTACGTGGTGACCAAGGTCCCGCGCTTCGCCTTCGAGAAGTTCCGGCAGGCCGACGACCGGCTGACGACGCAGATGAAGTCGGTCGGCGAGGTGATGGCCATCGGCCGCACGTTCCAGGAGTCGCTGCAGAAGGCGCTGCGCGGCCTCGAGACCGGCGTGGACGGCTTCAACCTGAAGACGGTCGACCCGGACACGATCGGCGACGAGCTCGCCTACCCGCGGGCCGAGCGCCTGTGGTACGTCGCCGACGCGTTCGGCATCGGCATGTCGCTCGAGGAGATCCACGCGCACACGCGGATCGACCGCTGGTTCCTGGCGCAGATCAGGGAGATCGTCGACCTCGAGTTGGCACTCGAGCGGCGGACGCTGCCGTCGCTCACGGCGGACGAGCTGCGGGCGCTCAAGCGCAAGGGCTTCGCCGACCGCCGGCTCGCCTACCTGCTCAAGGTGACCGAGGCCGACGTGCGCGCGCGCCGGCACGCGTTCGGGATCCGGCCGGTGTACAAGCGCGTCGACACCTGCGCCGCCGAGTTCGCGACGAAGACCGCGTACATGTACTCGACGTACGAGGACGAGTGCGAGGCGGAGCCGACGGACCGGAAGAAGGTGATCGTGCTGGGCGGCGGGCCGAACCGCATCGGGCAGGGCATCGAGTTCGACTACTGCTGCGTGCACGCGGCGATGGCGCTGCGCGACGACGGGTACGAGACCATCATGGTCAACTGCAACCCGGAGACCGTCTCGACCGACTACGACACGTCCGACCGCCTGTACTTCGAGCCGCTGACGCTGGAGGACGTGCTCGAGATCGTCCACGTCGAGCGCCCGTGGGGCGTGATCGTCCAGTACGGCGGGCAGACGCCGCTGAAGCTCGCGCGCGACCTCGAGGCCAACGGCGTGCCGATCATCGGCACGTCGCCCGACATGATCGACATGGCGGAGGACCGCGAGCGCTTCCAGCAGCTGCTGCACCGCCTGGGCTTGAAGCAGCCGCCCAACCGCACGGCACGCACCGAGGAGGCGGCGATCGCGGCGGCCGCGGAGATCGGCTACCCGCTGGTCGTGCGGCCGTCGTACGTGCTGGGCGGCCGCGCGATGGAGATCGTGCACGAGCAGCGCGAGCTCGAGCGCTACATGCGCGAGGCGGTCAAGGTCAGCAACGACTCGCCGGTGCTGCTCGACCGCTTCCTCAACGACGCGATCGAGGTCGACGTCGACGCCGTATGCGACGGCACCGAGGTCGTGATCGGCGGCATCATGGAGCACATCGAGCAGGCCGGCGTCCACTCCGGGGACTCGGCGTGCTCGCTGCCGCCGCACTCGCTGTCGGCCGAGCTGCAGCGCGAGCTCACCGCGCAGACGATCGCGATGGCGAAGGGCCTGTCCGTCGTCGGCCTGATGAACGTGCAGTTCGCGATCCAGTTCGACGACGCCGGCCGCGGCACGATCTTCGTGCTGGAGGTCAATCCGCGCGCGTCGCGCACGGTGCCGTACGTGTCGAAGGCCACCGGCCGGCCGCTCGCCAAGATCGCCGCGCGGTGCATGGTCGGGCAGGCGCTGGCCGCGCAGGGCGTGGCCGGCATGGTGGTGCCCCCGTACTACTCGGTGAAGGAGGCGGTGTTCCCGTTCATCAAGTTCCCGGGCGTGGACACGATCCTCGGACCCGAGATGAAGTCCACCGGCGAGGTGATGGGCGTCGGCGAGTCGTTCGGCGAGGCGTTCGTCAAGAGCCAGCTCGCCGCCGGCGTCAAGCTGCCCGCGGTCGGTCGGGCGTTCATCAGCGTGAAGAACAGCGACAAGGCCCGGGCCGTCGAGACGGCGAGGATGCTCGTCGAGCTGGGCTTCGAGCTGGTGGCGACCCGCGGGACCGCCGCCGCGCTGGAGGCCGCCGGCGTGAAGGTGGCGACGGTGAACAAGGTGGCGGAAGGGCGGCCGCACATCGTCGACATGCTGACCAACGACGAGATCGCGCTCGTGGTCAACACGGTCGAGGAGAAGCGCGCGGCGATCCGCGACAGCTACCAGATCCGCCGCGCCGCGCTGGTGGACCAGGTGCCCACGTACACGACGCTCGCCGGCGCGCGGGCCGCGGTGATCGGCATGCGGGCGATGCGCGGCCTGACGCCGTACGCGATCCAGTCGCTGCACGAGCGGCTGGACTGACGCCCTCGTCACAGGAGACGCAGAGGCGCCGAGAACGGCAAGTTCTCCGGCATCCCCTCGGCGCCTCTGCGTCTCTTTGTCAAAGGTTGCGAGCGCACATGAGCAAAGTCCCGATGACCGTCGCCGGCGCCGAGCGCCTCAAGCACGAGCTGCACCGGCTGAAGACCGTCGACCGTCCGGCGGTGATCCAGGCGATCGCCGAGGCGCGCGCGCACGGCGACCTGTCGGAGAACGCCGACTACGACGCGGCGAAGGAGCGGCAGGGCTTCATCGAGGGCCGCATCTCCGAGGTCGAGGCGAAGCTCGCCAACGCCCAGGTCATCGATCCCGCGACGCTCGACGTGCCGCACGTCGTGTTCGGCGCGACGGTCGCGCTGGCCGACCTCGACAGCAGCGACGAGGTCACCTACCAGATCGTCGGCGACGACGAGGCCGACATCAGGCACGGCAAGATCTCGATCAACTCGCCGATCGCGCGCGCGCTGATCGGCAAGGGCGAGGGCGACGTCGCCGAAGTGCAGGCGCCCGGCGGCGTGCGCAGCTACGAGATCCTGTCGGTCCGCTACGGCTGACCGGCGCGGGCGCTACGTCCGCCCCCGCCGTTTCGCGCGACGGGCGGGCGTCTTGCCTTCGATCAATTCCCCGAACAGCTCCCGCACGCGGGCGCGCGCCAGCGCGAGCGCCGCGCGTCCGCCGTCGGTGATCGCGTAGACGCGGCGGGCGCGGCGCCCGTCGCGCTCGATGCGCGACGTGAGGTAGCCCTTGCGCTGCAGGCCGTGCAGCATCGGGTACAGCGTGCCCGCGGAGAGCTTGTAGCCGTGCCGCTGCAACTCCTCGATGATGCCGAGCCCGAACACCGGGCCCTCGCCGGCGTGGTGCAGGATGTGCAGGCGCACCATCCCGCTGTAGAGGTCCTTGTCCGATTGCATGGCGGAACCCTGGTGGCGCGCGAACCCGCGGCGTGCGTCACGGCGCGCGCATTGCCGCCACGATTATCCGCGACCCGCCGCGTCCGTGTCGATTGACGCAGCGCAAACTTCGCGCGCAACGATCGAATCACAATATCGAAAACCGACTGCAGGCCCGCTCCGGGCGGTGCGCGGTTCCTTCGAAGACGACGAGAGGGGAGTTCCCGATGAGTACATCGCTCCGCGCCAGCGCGATCGCGCTGGCCGTCCTGGCCGCCACCGGCTGCGCGACGCAGCAGGAGACCGCCGTTTCACCCAACACGCTGCTGGCCTCCAAGGTCGCGGCCGCGCCGGCGCTCGCGGCCGGCGCCGGCGATCCCGCGTGGAACGCGGCGCGGCCGTTGCGCATCGACCTCGCGGGCGGCGAGAACTTCGGCGGCAAGGGCTCGACCACGGCGACGCTCAAGGCCGTGTACACGGCGGACACCGTGTACTTCCTGATCCAGTACGCCGATCCGACCAACTCGATCCGCCGCGGCCCGTTCCAGAAGCAGGCGGACGGCACGTGGAAGAAGCTGACCGACCCGAAGGACAAGGGCGGCGACGACAACACGTACTACGAGGACAAGTGGGCGTTCCTGTGGCCGATCGACAACTCGGTCAAGGGCTTCGAGCAGAGCGGCTGCATGGTCACCTGCCACCTGGGCGAGGGCAAGCCGTACGGCAACAAGTACACGGCGAACGCCGGCGAGATCCTCGACATGTGGCACATGAAGGGCGGGCGCACGGCGCCGCTGGGCAACGTCGACGACCAGTTCACGGACAACACGCGCTACGACGCGCAGAAGAACCCGAACGCCGGGCGCAAGAGCGACCCGGGCGGCGCCGAGTACGCGGCGATGAAGCTCGTCAACGGCAAGCCGGAGTTCATGAACCGCGATGCGAAGGCGGCCAACGCCGGCGGCACGTACTACGTGATCGACGGCAACAAGGTGCCGTTCGACGACGCCAAGTTCAAGGCCGGCGACGAGGTCGCGTCGTACCTGATCTTCCCGCTGAAGGACGATCGCGCCGACATCAAGGTCGCGACGTCGTGGAAGGACGGCGTGCTCACCTCGGTCGTCGCGCGCAAGCTCGTGACGGGCAGCAAGAACGACGTCCAGTTCAAGGATCTGGCCGCGCAGTATCCGTTCGGCTTCGCTGCGTTCGACAACGCGCAGGTCCGGCACGCCGTCCACTTCGACGCGAAGTACCTCGCGTTCGCGAAGTAACGTCGCGCGTCGGCAGGCGGACCAGGGGGCGGCGCGAGCCGCCCCTTTTCATTGGCCGGCCCCGCGCGCAAGCGCAGCGGCGGCGCGCCGGCCGCCCGCGTTGCCCATGCAAGCGCAAGGGACTACGCCGGCCTGTGCCGTCGCCGTCGTAGCGAACGGCAGCGCGCGCGGCACGTGGATGCGGGCCGCCCCGGACGTCCGGCGCGCGTCGTTGCAACGCCGCAACAGCGCGCGTCGCGTCGCCGTCTTATGACAATGTCCTATTTGCGCGATGAAAGTGCGCGTGTGGCCCGACTGTGATCGACAAATGCGATGTTGCACAAGCGCAAAATCGCTTGCGGCAGTGCGTCGTCACTGCTAATTTCACTGTCTTTTCCAGCAAAGCTTTTCGCACCCGCCCGAAGAGCGCTGCACCGCACGCAAATTCATGATCAAGGCCGCAGGAAGCCCGATGCCGTCGCTGTCCGCCACAATCATCGCAATCACTCCGTTCGAGCATCCCGACGTCCCGGTCGTGCGTGCCGCGATCCGCGCCGGTGCCCTGGGCGTGCTCGACGTCGGGCGCGACGCGGCGATCGCGCGGGCCGCACTGGCGGAACTCGCGGCCTGCAACGAGGCCCCGGTGGGTCTGCGCGTTGCGGACGCGGCGGTGCTCGACGGCGTGGCGCTGCCCGCGTGCGTCCGCACGGTCGTCGTCGCCGCCGGCACGCCGCTCGCACGCTGGCGCGAGCTGGGGTTGACGACGCTCGTTCAGGTCACCTCGGCCGCGGAAGCTGCCGCGGCGGCGGCCGCGGGTGCGGACGGGTTGATCGCCAAGGGCGCGGAGAGCGGCGGGCGCGTCGGCGAGGAGACGTCGCTGGTGCTGCTGCAGGCACTGGCCGGTGCGGTGACGCTGCCGGTCTGGGTGCAGGGCGGCGTCGGCGTGCACACGGCGGCCGCGTGCGTCGCCGGTGGTGCCGCGGGTGTCGTCCTCGATGCGCAGCTGGCCCTCGCCCGCGAATCGACGCTGCCGGCGCCCGTCCGGTCGGCGCTCGCCGCAATGGACGGCAGCGAGACCGCGCTCGTCGCAGGGCATCGCGTATACGTGCGGCCCGACCTTCCGGTGCGCACGCACCTGCCCGCCGCCGACGTCGCCGCGCTGCTGGGCGGGCGTGACCTCGTGACGCAACTGCTGCCGGCGGGACAGGACGCCGCGTTCGCGAAGCCGCTGGCCGACCGCTACCGCACCGTGGGCGGCATCGTCCGCGGCATCGCCGCGGCGATCGCGCACGGCGTTGCCGCGGCGGACGCGCAGCGCGCGCTGGCGGAAGGCGCGCCGCTGGCGCAGCGCCTGTCGGTTCGCTATCCGATCTTCCAGGGTCCGATGACCCGCGTGTCCGACCGCGCGCCGTTCGCCCAGGCCGTCGCGGAGGCCGGGGGCGTGCCGTTCCTGGCGCTCGCGCTGATGCGCGGCACGGAAGTGGAGGCGCTGCTGACGGAGACCGCGCAGCGATTGGCGGGCCGCACGTGGGGTGTGGGCATCCTGGGCTTCGTGCCGGCCGAACTGCGCGAAGAGCAGCTCGAGGTCGTGCGCCGGATCCGGCCGCCGGTGGCGCTGATCGCGGGCGGCCGGCCGGCGCAGGCGCAGCCGCTCGAGGAGCTCGGCATCAGGACCTTCCTGCACACGCCGTCGCCGGGCCTGCTCGACCTCTTCCTCAAGCAGGGCGCGCGCCGCTTCGTGTTCGAAGGCATGGAGTGCGGCGGCCACGTCGGCCCGCGCTCGAGCCTCGTGCTTTGGGAGCAGCAGGTCGCGCGCCTGCTCGCGCATCCGGATCCCGCGGAACTCGAGGTCGTGTTCGCCGGCGGCATCCACGACGGGCGGAGCGCGGCGATGGTCGCGGCGCTGGCGGCGCCGCTGGTCGAGCGGGGTGCCGCGATCGGCGTGCTGATGGGCACCGCGTACCTGTTCACGCGCGAGGCCGTCGCGGCCGGCGCGATCGAGCCCGCGTTCCAGCAGGCGGCCGTCGCGTGCACGGAGACCGTGCTGCTCGAGACCGCGCCGGGCCACGCGACGCGCTGCGCCGACACCGGCTACGTGCGCGCGTTCCGCGCGGAGCGCGAGCGCCTGCAGCGGGCGGGCGTGCCGGCGCAGGCAATGTGGCAGGCGCTGGAGGAGCTGAACCTGGGCCGGCTGCGCATCGCGGCGAAGGGCATCCGCCGCGACGGCGACGCGCTCGTGCGCGTCGACGCCGACGAGCAGCGCCGCGAAGGCATGGTCATGCTGGGCCAGGTCGCCGCGCTGCGTGCCGGCGTGACGACGGT
>JBGAMF010000128.1:0-10306 GCA_044223185.1 Casimicrobiaceae bacterium
GTGCGGCGCGAGCGCACGGGACAGGGCGAGGAAGTCGCGACCGCCCTCACCGACAGCATGATCGCCAACCTCGCCTTCCTCGCGACCCACTACTTCGAAACGGGCAAGCAGCCGCTGCGCACGGGGAACGACCATGCACTCGTGGCGCCGTACGGCCTGTTCGACGCCGCCGACGGCGAAGTGGCGATCGCGCCGTCCAACGACCAGATCTACTTCAAGCTCCTCGACGTGCTGGGCCTCTCCGGGCTGCGCACGCACCCCGAGTTCCTCACCAACCGCGACCGGTTCGAGCGGCGCGCGCAGATCAACGCGCTCGTCAACGCCGAAACCCGCAAGCAGCCGATCGCGCACTGGCTCGAGGTGCTCAACGCGGCCGGCGTGCCGTGCGGCCGCGTGATGGGTCTGAAGGAGGTGTTCGACGACCCGCAGGTCCTGCACCAGCAGATGAAGATCACGATCGAGCATCCGAAATACGGGCCGATGGACGTGCTTGGCTTCCCGATCAAGTTCACCGACGACCCGTGCCGCGTCCATCGCCCGCCTCCCGATCTCGGCGCCGACACCGATGCGATCCTCGGCGAACTCGGCTACGGCGCGGACGAGATCGCCGCGCTGCACGCGAAGAAGGCGGCATGATGCAGGGCCGGCCTTCCCCGGCGGCGGGCGCACGGGATGGCCATCGCGCTGCGCCAAAGCCCGCGGGATCGCGGAAGTCCTCGCCGTGCGGCGCTCCCCGGTACACTTGCGGGTGTACGCGCCGTCCGGACCGCACGGAGCCCCCAGCATGAACTACGCAAACCCGCCGTCGCCACGGCCACGCGTTGCCGTCACCGAGGTCGGCACGCGCGACGGCTTCCAGTCGGAGCCCGTGTTCATCCCGACGGACGTGAAGGCCGGGATCCTCGACGCGCTGATCGCCGCCGGGTTGCGGAACATCGAGGCGACGTCGTTCGTCAGCCCGCGCGCGGTGCCGCAGCTGGCCGACGCGCACGAGCTGCTGGCACAGGTCCGCCGCCGCGCCGACGCGCACCTGGCCGCGCTGGTGCCCAACGCGCGCGGCGCGGAGCGGGCACTGGGCGCAGGCGTCGACGAGATGGTGTGCTTCGTCTCCGCGAGCGAGACGCACAACCAGGCCAACCTCAACGCGCCCATCGCCGGATCGCTCGCGAACGTCGCGGAGATCGCCGCGATCGCGCGCGGCAGGACGCCGCTGCGCGGCGCCGTCGCGTGCGCGTTCGGGTGCCCGTTCGAAGGCGACGTCCCGGTCGACGCGGCGCTGCGGATCGTCGATACCTACGCCAAGCTCGGCATCGAGCGGCTGACGCTCGGGGACACCACCGGCATGGCGACGCCGCCGACGGTCGCGCGGCTGGTCGAGGCGATCGGCGCGCGCTTCCCCGCAATGCACGTCGCGCTGCATTTCCACAATACGCGCGGCGTCGGGCTCGCGAACGTGATGGTGGGGCTCGACCTCGGCATCCGCGAGTACGAATCGTCGATCGGCGGGCTGGGCGGATGCCCGTTCGCGCCCGGCGCGACCGGCAACGTCTGCACGGAAGACCTCGTGTACCTGCTCGAAGAGTCGGGCTTCGACACGGGCGTGGACCTCGACGCGCTGATCGCCGTCGCGCACCGCGTCGAGGAAGTGATGGGCCGCACGCTGCCGGGCCAGGTGATGAAGGCCGGGCCGCGCCTGCGCAGGTTTTCGCTCGGCGACACCCGCCGCGCCGTCGGTTGAGTTTCGTTCCATTCCAAGGAGGCATGACCATGACTCGCCTGCTGTTCGCCCTGCTTGCCCTCGTCGCGGTCGCCGCGCCGGCGCACGCCCAGACCTACCCGACCAAGCCGATTCGCATGATCGTGCCGTTCCCGCCGGGCGGAGGCACCGATTTCGTCGCGCGCCTCGTCGCCACCGAGCTCGCCAAGTCCACGGGATGGACGGTCGTGGTCGAGAACAAGGCCGGCGCCGCCGGCACGATCGGCCTCGTCGAGGCGTCGCGCGCGCCCAAGGACGGCTACGACATCGTGATGGGCCAGGCGGACAACATGATCATCGCGCCCGCGACGATGAAGAATCCGGGGCTCGATCCGCTGACCGACCTCACGCCCGTCGTGCAGGTCGCGAGCTCGCCCAGCCTGCTGATGACCAACGCGGACTCCAAGTTCAAGACGCTCGCGGACGTCATCGCCGCCGCGAAGGCCAATCCCACCGCGGTCACGTACGGCACCGCCGGCCACGGCACGTTCCCGCAACTCGCCGTCGAGTTGCTGACGCAGGCCGGCAACTTCAAGATGGTCGAGGTGCCCTACAAGGGCGCGGCGCCGGCCATCACCGACCTTCTCGGTGGCCACACGGCGCTGGCCGCGCTGTCGGTCGCGTCCGGCATGCCGCACATCAAGGGCGGCAAGGTGCGCGGGATCGCCGTCACGTCGGCCACCCGCAGCCCCGCGCTGCCCGACGTGCCAACCGTGGCCGAGTCGGGCTTCCCGGGCTTCGAGGCGACGGGCTGGCTCGGCATCCTCGTGCCGAACGGAACGCCCCCCGCCGTCATCGCGAAGCTCAACGCCGAGGTCACGAAGGTCATGCAGAACCCCGAAGTGAAGAATGCGCTGATCGCGCAGGGCGTCGAGGCGCGGACCGGCACGCCGGAGCAGTTCGCCGCGATGATGAAGAGCGAAACGGCGAAGTGGCACAAGATCGTCAGGGATGCCGGCATCAAGCCGGAGTGACGTCGAACCCGCTCGTCCGCGCGGCGTGACGCCGCCGTACCGCGCGCTGGTCACGCTCGAGCTTCCGCCGGAGGTGCGGGCGGTGTTCGCCGCCGCGTATCGCGTCGATTACGCGCCCGACTTCGCGTTCGGTGCCGCGGACGCCGCCGCGCGCATCGCCGGCCACGACGTGCTCGTCGTCTCGGCGACCAAGGACCGGCTCGATGCGCGCACGATCGGCGCACTGCCGGACAGCGTGCGCGCGATCGCCACGTATTCGATCGGGCACGAGCACGTCGACCTCGCCGCGGCGCGTGCGCGCGGCATCGCGGTGTTCGCCACGCCCGACGTGCTGTCGGACGCCGTCGCCGAAGTCGGGATGCTGCTGCTCCTGGGCGCCGCGCGGCGCGTGACCGAAAGCGTCGCCCTTCTCCGCAGCGGCCGCTGGGCGGGCTGGACGCCGACGCAGCTGAACGGCACGGGCCTCGCCGGCAAGGTGCTGGGCATCGTCGGCATGGGCCGCATCGGCCGCGCCGTCGCGCGGCGCGCCCGCGCGTTCGGCATGGCGATCCACTATGCGAACCGCTCGCGCCTCGACGCGCCGCGCGAGGACGGCGCGACGCACCACGCGGATCCAGGAAGGACCTGCTGCGCGTCGCGCAGTTCCTGCTGCTGGCGTGCCCGCGCCACGCCCGAGACGACCAGGTTCTTCGACGCGCGCCGCATCGCGCTGCTGCCGCGCGGCGCGATCGTCGCCAACGTCGGCCGCGGCGCGGTCGTCGTCGACGCCGATCTCGCCGATGCGCTCGCCTCCGGACACGTCGCGGCCGCGGGTCTCGACGTGTTCGACGGCGAGCCGGCCGTCTACAGCCGCTATTTCGACCTGCCCAACGTCTTCATGCTGCCGCACATCGGCAGCTCGACGATCGAGACGCGCGTCGCGATGGCGCACATGCTGGTGGACGGGCTGCGGCTGCACGCGCAGGGAACCGACGCACCCAACCGCATCGCATGACGCACCGCCGGCCCGCCATGAACTACACGGTCGACCCCGACATCACGCGCGCCGCGACGCTCGACCCCGCGTTCTACGCGGACGAAGCCGCGTACGCCGCGACGCGCGAGCGTCTCTTCGCGCGCACGTGGCAGTGGCTGGGCAACCTCGCCGACGTCGCGCAGCTGGGGACGCTGTCGCCACGCGACCTTCTGCCCGGCATGCTCGACGAGCCGCTGTTGCTCGCGCGCGACGGCAGCGGGACGCTGCGCTGCCTGTCAAACGTCTGCACGCACCGCGCGAACCTGCTGGTCAAGGCGCCCTGCCGCGCCGACCACATCCGCTGCGGCTACCACTCGCGGCGCTTCAACCTCGCGGGGCGCATGACGTTCATGCCCGAGTTCGACGGCGCGCGCGACTTTCCGTCGCCCGCAGACGACCTGCCGCAAGTGCCGTTCGCGGCATGGATGGGCCACGGCTTTGCGTCGCTCGATCCCGTGGCGCCGTTCGCCGCGTTCGCGAGCGACCTCATGACCAGGACCGCATGGCTGCCCGTGGGGCGGTTCCGGCACGACCCGGCGCGCGACCGCGACTACGCAATCGCCGCGCACTGGGCGCTCTACGTCGAGAACTACCTCGAAGGCTTCCACATCCCGTTCGTGCACGCGGGTTTGAACGCGGTGGTCGACTACGCGAGCTACACGACGGAGCTCTTCCGCTTCGCGAGCCTGCAGGTCGCGCTGGCGGCGCCCGGCGAGCCGGCATTCGCGCCGCCGCCGGAGTCGCCCGACCACGGCCGCCGCGTTGCCGCGTATTACTGGTGGCTGTTTCCAAACCTGATGCTCAATTTCTATCCGTGGGGGCTGTCCGTCAACCTCGTGCAGCCCGAGAGCCCGGGCCGCACGCGCGTCGCGTTCCGCAGCTACGTCGGGGACGCCGCCCTGCTCGCCGCGGGCGCGGGCGCGGCGCTCGACCGCGTCGAGCAGGAGGACGAGGCAATCGTGCACGCGGTCCAGCGCGGTGTGCGCGCGCGGCTCTATCGCGGCGGTCGCTACTCGCCGGCGCGCGAGCAAGGCGTCCATCACTTCCACCGGCTGCTCGGTGAGTTTCTCGTTTCCTGAGGCGTGTCCGGCGGCGCGCTGCAAGCGCGTCCCCCAGCGTCGGGCTTTCGCTCCCCTTGGCAAACGCAGCCAACCGGCGCACTGTCCGCCCTCCGCTCGCGTCTTGCCGGCGATTTGAACGCGACGCACATCGATTGCGCGCCGAACGGAAGCGTACCGCGGTTGGCGCAATGGAGATCGGCATGAATCGCCAGACCCGACGCCTGATGTTCGCAGCGGCCCTGGTGCTTGGGCCGAGTCCCGGCGCGTTCACGTGTTCGCCAAACCCCTACGTCGGGCAGCTCTTCACGGTCGCGCAGGACTGCTGCCCGGCCGGCAGTTTGACCGCCGACGGCCGGCTCATCCCAATCACTGGCAACGAACCGTTGTTCAGGTAGCTGGGGACCACCTGCGGCGGCAGTGGCACAGCCACCTTCGCACTGCCGGACCTGCGCGGGCGCGTCGTCATCAATCGGGGCCAAGGTCGCGGCCTGACGAACCGGGAGATGGGGCAGCAATTCGGGACCCTCGACCTTCAGGTCGCCGAGGCCAATCTTCCGCCGCACGATCATCCGGCGAGCTCCACGGCGGACGTCGAACTCACGCTGCGCGGTCAGTCCCTGCGTGACGACAGCGACGAGCCCTCCGGCAGGTCCTTTGCCTCGCTTGGAAACGCCTTCGGGGCACGTTCACCACCACCAACGGCTACTCGAGCGTGCCCGCCGACGTGGACATGGATGCGTCGGACATCAAGTTGAGCGCCACGGTTGCCACGACGCTGGGACCCGCCGGCGGCGGCCAGCCGATCGCATTCGGCAATGCCCAGCCGACGCTGGTGATGACCTACTGCATCGTGACGAACGGGGTCTTCCCGAACTATCAGTAGCCGCCGGTTCCCCCGTCGCCGCGGGCGCGTGCCGCCCTCCTGTCAGCCGATGAAGCCCCTCGCGCGTTAATGGCGCGCGGCCCGGCTTGGGCCGCGTCGCGTGGGAGTCGCCGTGCTGGAATCGCTGCAGTCCTTCCTGTCCTCCAATCAGCTCGTCTCGGGGGGCCTCGTGCTCGCGGGGCTGGGCATCGTCGCGATGTGGCTGCGCGAGCTGCCGGTCAAGGTCTTCCGGTGGGCGCAGCACTTCTTCGTCACCACGCTGGCGGTCGACAGCCGCGAGGAGCTCATGTTCCCCGCGCTGGTCGAATACATGGACAGCCGCGAGGCGCTGCGCCGGATCAACAACTTCACCGTGCGCGCGGTGCGCCAGCAGGGCTCGTCGTAC
This sequence comes from Casimicrobiaceae bacterium, assembly GCA_044223185.1. Classification (GTDB taxonomy): domain Bacteria; phylum Pseudomonadota; class Gammaproteobacteria; order Burkholderiales; family Casimicrobiaceae; genus VBCG01. Next base: position 6,075 of record JBGAMF010000128.1, read on the forward strand.
CAGAGCCTGCACGACGAGCTGCAGCAGGGCGGCCGGCCGGTGCCGCTGTTCTCGCCGGGCGAGGGCTTCCACGTCTTCTGGCTCGACGGGCGGCTGATGTGGATGAAGCGCGAGGTGCAGGTCGCCGCGTCGGTCATCGAGAAGATCGCGCTGTCGACGTTCGGGCGCGACAAGCGCCCGCTGGAGGCGCTCGTGCACGCGGCCATGGCGCACCGGATCGAGCGCGAGCTCAACCGCATCGCGATCTACGTGCCCTCCCCGTACAACAACGAGTGGACGCGCGCGCGCCTCGGCAACAACCGCAAGCTCGACTCGGTCGTGCTGAAGGACGGCCAGCGCGAGGCGATCCTCGCCGACCTCGAGCGGTTCTTCGCCTCGCGCGAGCGCTACGAGACGCTCGGCATCCCGTGGCGGCGCGGCTACCTGCTGTACGGGCCTCCGGGGACCGGCAAGACGTCGCTCGTCACGGCGCTCGCGTCGCACCTGTCGCTCAACGTGTGCGTGCTGTCGCTCGCCTCGCCCAACGTCACCGACGAGAAGATCGGCAACCTGCTCGCCAGCGTGCCGCGGCGCTCGGTCATTCTGATCGAGGACGTCGACGCGTTCTTCCAGCAGCGCGCGAAGGCCGACACCGGCGTGCGCGTGTCGTACTCGGGGTTCATCAACGCGCTCGACGGCGTGGCCGCGCACGAGGGCTCGGTCGTGTTCCTGACGACCAACCACCCGCAGCTGATCGACGAGGCGGCGATCCGCTCGGGTCGCGTCGACTTCCGGCTGGAGCTGTCGTTGTGCGACCGCGGGCAGCTCGCGCGGATGTTCGGCAAGTTCTTCGACGACCCGGCCGCCGCGGAGCGCTTCGCCGACGCCGTGCCCGCCGGCCGCTACTCGCCGGCGCAGGTGCAGGAGCGCCTGCTCAAGGCGGGCAGCCCGGACGACGCGATCGCGCTGTTTCGCGACCACGTTCCCGCGGACGTCGCCCAGCTGCGCGCCGCGTAGCGCCGGCGCCCGCCGCGGCGGCCCGACGGCGTCGGGACGCCGCGCGATGGAACGCGCCGTTTCTGGAGACACGGCCGCCGATCGGGCACAATCGCGGCCATGCTCTGGCACTTCATCCTCGACTTCGTCGGCCGGTTTGCCTCGCTGCGCAGGTGGTTCGCCAGGTGGCTGTACAACCGGATGGCGACCCGCCAGCGCGACCCCGGCTGGACGTTCATGAACTACGGCGTGGTGCCGCCCGACGGCGTCGCGCCCGCGCTCGCGCCGGAGGACGAACGCAACCGGCTGTCGATCCAGCTCTACCACCGGACCGTCTCGCCGGCGGACCTGGCGGGCCTCTCCGTGCTCGAGGTGGGGTCGGGCCGCGGCGGCGGCGCGGCCTTCCTCGCGCGCTACCACCGCCCGGCGCACGTCACCGGCGTCGACTTCTCCGCGGAGGCGGTCGCGCTGGCGCGCACGTTCCACGCCGCCGTGCCGAACCTCGACTTCACGCCCGGCGACGCCGAGCGGCTGCCGTTTCCCGACGCGAGCTTCGACGCGGTCGTCAACGTCGAGAGCAGCCACTGCTACGGCAGCATCGCCGCGTTCCTCTCCGAAGCCTCGCGCGTGCTGCGGCCCGGCGGCGTATTCCTGTTCGCGGACCTGCGCAAGGCCGACGACATGGCCGCTCTCGAGCGGGCGCTCGACGCCCAGCCGGGCTGGCGGCGCATCGCCCGCGAGGACATCACCGCTGCGGTCGTCGCGGCGCTCGAAGCCGACGACGCGCGCCGGCGGCAGCTGATCGAGGAGCTGGTGCGCCGCCCGCGCGCCCGCAAACCGGCCGGCGAGTTCGCCGGCGTGGTCGGCAGCCGCATCTACGATAACTTTCGCACGCGCGAGTTTCTGTACCACCGCTACGCGTACCGCAAGCTCTAGCGCCGTGCCGCCGCGGCCGGCCTCGACGGACCGGCTGCGCCGGCGTAGCATGGGATCGGGTCCTCGCCCCCGTGCAGGCGGCGATTGCGCACCGCCGCCGCGCGCAGGGAGTCGTCGCCATGCCGAACTCCGCCCTGCTTCGCCTTGCGTTCCGCCGGCTCGCGCTCGCGGTCGGCGCGTGCGCGCTGGCCGCACCGGCCGCGGCCGGCTCGACGGCCGTCTACAAGTGCTTCGACCGCAACCTCAACGTCCTGTACACGGACCAGCCGTGCGCGGGCGAGGTCCTCGAGATCCGCGCCGGCGACCCCGACGCCGCGGCGCTCGCCGCGCTGCAGAAGGAGCGCGACGCGCTGGCGAAGAGCATCGCGCAGAGGATCGTCGAGAGCCGCCAGCCGCGCGAGCCTGCGCCGGCGCCGACGTACGTGCTGCCGCCGGCCACGCCTCCCGCGTACGCCGCGTACGACGTCTCCTATCCGGCGTGGTACGTGAACGCGCCGGTTCGCGAGCCGCGGCGCGGGCGCGGTGACGCGGCGGGCGACGAGCGTCGCGACCCCGCCGGCAACGTCCCGAACCCGCTGCCGCCGCGCAACTCGCCGCGCCGGTAGGCGCGGCTTTCCCGCGCCGTCACGGCCCGCAGACGACGGCCGCCGGCGGTGTGAACGCCGGCAGCACCACCGCCTCGCGCCGGTTGCGGAAGTCGAGCGCGTCGGCCAGGTTCTTCGCGGTGCGGTCGCGCAGCGTCAACGGCGGGAGGTTCCAGCGCCACTCGATCATCTTGAGGACCGAGCAGTGCTCGTAGGGCCCCGCCGTCTCGATCTTGCGCGGCGCGAACGGCCCCATCGCGATCGCCGGCACGCGGAAGCCCAGGCGTTTCAGGTCCGGATGCGGTCCGGGTCCCGCCAGCACGGTGTCGTCCTGGCATGCCGGCGGCGGCACGTGGTCGTAGAAGCCGCCGTGCTCGTCGAAATTGAGCACGAACACCATCCGCCCCCACTGCGGGCTGTCCTTCAGCGCGTTGTAGACGCTCGCGACGAACGCCTCGCCGACCAGCACGCTGCCGCGGTGGTGGTAGTCGTTCGACGTGCCGGCGTCCTCGGCGGCGTCCGTGTAGTCGGGGTCGACGAACACGACGTTGGGCAGGTTGCCGCGGCGCGCGTCCTCCCAGAAGCGGTCGATCGTCCGCGCGATGTCGTCGTACCGCTTGCTCTTGAACAGCCCCGTCATCGGCTCGCCGAAGTAGTAGTAGCCGGTGGTGAGGCCGGCGGCGCGCACGCGGTCGAAGATCGCCGTCTCAATGAGGCACGGGCGATCGGCGTCGGTCTTCGGGAACCCGTCCGGCATGTCGACCTGCGTGGTCCCGGTGAGCTGGTAGAGCCGGTTCTCCCACGTCGGCCCCATCATCGAGCAGAAGTAGTTGTCGAACGTCGTGTAGTTCGACGCCAGCACCGACAGGATCGGCAGGTCTGCCTGCGTGTAGTAGCCGATCGGGAAGCGGTCGCCGACCTTCGCCGTCTGCAGGAAGCCGTCGCAGCGGCCGTCCGCGTACTGGACGGCGATGCCCTGCCACGAGTGGTCCGGGTCGGCGTAGTCGCAGCCCTGGAAGTCCGGCGCGAGCGGCCACGTCGCGTGCACGGCGCCGCTCGTGTCGGCGTACGCGAGGCCCGCCTGCCGGCCGTTTGCGCCCGGCAGCCACCCCAGCAGGTGGTCGAACGAGCGGTTCTCCATCATCAGCACGACGACTGTGTCGAACGGCGCCTCCGAGGGCTGCGGCAGCGCGCACGCCTGCCGGCCATCCGGCCCGGTGACGCACGTCTGCGTCGTGCCGCCGCAACCGTCGAGGCCGAGCGTCACGGCGCCGGCCGTGGCGGCGAGGAACTCGCGCCGCGTGATCTTCTTCGTCATTTCCGCCGACTCCCCGTCGTTGCGCGCGGAGTGCACGCGGGCGGCATTGTAGGACAGGCGTGCGGCCATGTACGATCGGGGCTTGCGGCCGGCGCCTGCGCCCGGCCGCGGATTCCTCGAACGTCCCGGAGATCCCCTTGCTGCGAAACGTGCCGACCTTTCTGCTCCTGCTTGCCTGTGCGTCCGTCCTGCTCGCCGCACCGCCCGCGCGCGCCGTCGAGACCCCGGCGGGACCGATCTGGAACAACATGGACGCGCAGAACAAGTGTCCGGACGTCTGCCGCCGCAACGGCAACGCGACCTGGAACGGCAACTGGCGCACGCTGCCGGGGACGGCGACGTCCGTGTGCGACTGCGATGCGCCGGCGGGCGGGCGCGGCCGCGCCGATGGCGCGCAGTGGGCGGACGCCGGCCCGCTG
>JBGAMF010000129.1:0-9778 GCA_044223185.1 Casimicrobiaceae bacterium
GCACGGGCGACCTCGTGCTTGCGGCGCGACCAGCGCGACAGCGAGAAGCGCTCGGCGGGCGGCGATTCGTCGGTGGTCACCGGCCCGCCCACGCTCTACCCACGACGCGCGCGGTCGCGGACGAACGCGCCGTCCTTGAACGGATCGTTGCGCTTCACCTTGCGGCGCGGCTCGGGCCGGTAGTGCTCTTCGACGAACGCGGCGAGCCACGCGCGCAGCGTCTCGGCGAGCGGCACCGGATCGACACGCGCGCCGCCGTCCATGCTTCGCCCGGCCTCGTTGTACGACAGCGTGACCTTGTCCGGCAGCGCCGCGGGTTCGGTGCCGTCGTCGGCGAACCGCCACATCACGAACGCGACCGGGGCCTCGGACGTCAGGTTGAGGTAATAACCCTCCGCCTCGGTAGGGTGAAGCTCCACCTCCATGCGCGGAAAGCGCCAGCGGGTTCCCTGCGGCCCGTCGGCTTCGCGGACTGGCGCGCCTGCAGTCGCGCGGCCCTCCGCGAGCGGCACGACCGCCGACGGCAGCCAGCGCTCGTCGGCCCAGCGACTGGCGAGCGGGACGCGCTCCATCGTGACGTCGATCGAAAAGTACGCGGATCGCATGGTTATTCGCGCCCGCTGCGAGCGCGCAATGCCGAAGGCGGCGCGATCATACACCAGCGAACGGGCGGGAGCGGCCGCGGCGTCCACCGTCTGCTACCATTTCCGGCTCGAAACCGCGCACGACGATGGCCAAGACCATTCCGCTCGCCGACCTGCGCGCGCCGCAACGCGCGGACGCGCTGGCGGCGTTCGCGCGCGAGGCGGCGCTCGCGCCCGCCGTCGGCGGCCCGCTCGCCGACGCGCGCGGCCGCGCGTTGCACGACCTGCGCATCTCGGTGACCGACCGCTGCAACTTCCGCTGCGTGTACTGCATGCCGAAGGACGTGTTCGGCCGCGACTACCCGTTCCTCGCGCACGCGGACCTGCTGTCGTTCGAGGAGATCACGCGCGTGGCGCGCGTGTTCGTCGACCTGGGCGTGCGCAAGATCCGCCTGACCGGCGGCGAGCCGCTGCTGCGCCGGAACGTCGAGCGCCTGGTGGCGATGCTGCGCGCGCTGGGCGACGTCGACCTGACGCTGACGACCAACGGCGCGCTGCTCGCGCGCAAGGCCGCCGACCTCGCCGCCGCGGGACTGTCGCGCGTCACGGTCAGCCTCGACTCGCTGGACGACGCGACGTTCCGCGCGATGAACGACGTCGACTTCCCGGTCGCGAAGGTGCTCGAGGGCATCGACGCCGCGGCGGCCGCGGGACTCGCGCCGATCAAGGTCAACATGGTGGTCAAGCGCGGCATGAACGAGGGCTCGGTGCTGCCGATGGCGCGGCGGTTCAAGGGCAGCGGGCACATCGTCCGCTTCATCGAGTTCATGGACGTCGGCGCGACCAACGGCTGGCGGATGGACGACGTCGTGCCGGCGGGGCAGATCGTGCGCACGATCGGCGCGGAGCTGCCGCTCGTGCCGGCCGACCCGAACTACAGCGGCGAGGTCGCCGAGCGCTGGCGCTATGCGGACGGCGGCGGCGAGATCGGCGTGATCGCGTCGGTGACGCAGGCGTTCTGCCGGGACTGCACGCGGGCGCGGCTGTCGACCGAGGGCAAGCTCTTCACGTGCCTGTTCGCCGCCGACGGCTACGACCTGCGCGCGCTGGTGCGCGGCGGCTTCGACGACGCCGCGCTCGCGCGCGCGGTCGGCGCGATCTGGCGCCGGCGCGACGACCGCTACTCGGAGATCCGGACGGCCGACACGCCGCGCGCGCCCAAGGTCGAGATGAGCTACATCGGCGGTTAGTCGGGAGTACTCCACAAGGAGACGCAGAGACGCCGAGGAGTCCCTGTCCCCGCGACTCTCCCGGCGCCTGCAGCGTCCTCTGTAATGACTGCCAGCATGAACGCCCCGAACTCCCTCTACCGCCCGCTGCTCACCGATGCCGCGCGCCCGGCGACGTTCGACGTGCCGGCGGTCGACGAGCACGGCGAGGCGCGGTCCGTCGCGGTCGCCGGCGAGCACCCGCTGACGATCTACGTCGACAAGCGCGAGCTCCTGACGCTGATGACGCTGGGCGGCGCGCCGGAGGCGCTGGCGATCGGCTACCTGCGCAACCAGCGCCTGGTCGACTCGATCGACGACATCGTGTCGGTGCAGGTCGACTGGGACACCGGCGCGTGTGCGATCGTCACGAAGAGCGGTCTCGCGGACCTCGAGGCGAAGACGGCGAAGCGCACGAAGACGACCGGCTGCGGCCAGGGCACGGTGTTCGGCGACCTGATGGACGAGATCGACCGCGTGCGGCTGCCGGCGGACGCGCGGCTGACGCAGGCCGCGCTCTACGACCTGCTCGAGCGCGTCCGGCACCACGAGACGATCTACAAGCAGGCGGGCGCCGTGCACGGCTGCGCGCTCGCGCGCAACGACGGCGCGACGGCGCCGATCCTCATGTTCGTCGAGGACGTCGGCCGGCACAACGCGGTCGACGCGATCGCCGGGCGCATGTGGCTCGACCGGATGGACGGCGCCGACAAGGTCTTCTACACGACCGGCCGCCTGACCTCCGAGATGGTGATCAAGGCGGCGCAGATGGGCATCCCGTTCCTCGTGTCGCGCTCGGGCCTGACGCAGATGGGCCGCGAGATCGCGGACAAGGTCGGCCTGACGATGATCGGGCGCGCGATGAACCGGCACTACCTGCTGTTCACCGGCGTCGACCGGTTCGTGCGATGAGGCCCGCTGCCCCTCACCCCGGCCCTCTCCCCGCGAGCGGGGCGAGGGAGCGCCTCGCGCCGACGCGTCGCCTCTCCCCTCTCCCCGCCTGCGGGGAGAGGGTGCCCGAAGGGCGGGTGAGGGGCGGGCTTTCGCTCCCCGCCCGCGGGGAGAGGGTGCCCGAAGGGCGGGTGAGAGGTGCGCGGATGCGGCAGGAGCGTCGATGAGCGAGACCCCCACGCAGGCCGCCGGCGGCTGTCACTGCGGCCGCGTGCGCTTCGTCGCGACGTTTCCGTCGCGCTTCTGCGCGCACTGCCATTGCGCGAGCTGCCGGCGCGCGCACGGCGCCGCGTTCGTCACGTGGGTCGGCTTCCCGGCGGAGCAGGTGCGCGTCACGTCCGGCGCGGAGTTCCTCGCCACGCACGAGTCGTCGCCGCAGACGTACCGGCGCTTCTGCCGGCACTGCGGCACCAAGCTCTTCTTCGAATCGGCGAAGTGGCCCGGCGAAACGCACGTCGTGCTGGCGGCCTTCGACGACCCCGTCGACCGGGCGTCGTCGGTCCACGCGTTCTACGCCGAGCACGCCGGCTGGCTGCCCGCGCTGCGCGACCCGCCGTGACCATCGCCGCCGCCGACGTGACCGGCATCGTCCTGGCCGGCGGCATGGGCCGCAGGATGGGCGGCGTCGACAAGGGGCTGGTCGCGCTCGCCGGGCGCCCGCTGGTCGCGCACGTGCTGGAGCGACTGGCGCCGCAGGTCGGTGCAATCGTCGTCAACGCGAACCAGAACGCCGAACGCTACGCGGAATTCGGATACCCCGTGGTACCCGACACGGTCGGCGGCTTCGCCGGTCCGCTCGCCGGGCTGCAGGCCGGACTGACGCTGGCGACGACACCGTACGTGGTCACCGTGCCGTGCGACTCGCCGTTCCTTCCGGCCGACCTGGTCGCGCGGCTCGCGGCGGGCCTCGAGCGCGAGCGCGCGCAACTCGCGGTCGCGCAGACGTTCGCGCAACCGCACCCGGTGTTCGCGCTGGTCGACCGCCGCGTGCTGCCGCACCTGACCGCGTTCCTTGAAGGCGGCGGACGCAAGATCGACGCGTGGTACGCGTCGCTGCCGGTGGCCACCGTTGCGTTCGACGACGTGGCGGATGCGTTCCGCAACATCAACACGATCGACGAGCTGAAGGCGGCGATCGTGCCGCCCGAGTGCGCGTGACGCGAGCGGACGCGGGCGCCGCGCGCCGGACATGACGCCGCGGCTGTCCGCCCTCGCGCACGGCCGCGACAACAACTTCCAGCCGATCCGCCTCGCGGCGGCGGCGTTCGTCGTGCTGTTCCACTGCTACGCGCTGACCGGGCGGTGGACGTCCGAGCCGCTGTGGCAGCTCGCGCCCGAGCTCAACTTCGGCGCGCTCGGCGTCAAGATCTTCTTCGTGATCTCCGGCTTCCTCGTCACGCAGAGCTGGCTCGCGCGGCGGGCGGCCGTGCCGTTCGCCGCGGCGCGTGCGCTGCGAATCTACCCGGCACTGGTCGCGACGACGCTGTTCACGATCGCGCTCGCCGGGGCGTCGTCGCGCCTGCCGTGGCCCGAATTCCTCGCGCACCCGCAGACGCTCGATTACGCGTGGCGCGTCGCGCTCGGCTTCGAGATGGTGTACCGGCTGCCGGGCGCGTTCCCGGTCAATCCGTTCCCGCACGAGGTGAACGGCTCGCTGTGGACGCTGCCGATCGAGCTGCGGCTCTACGTCGCGCTGCTGCTGGCGGGCGTCGCGGGCCTGCTCGCGCGGCGCAGCGCGTGGCTCGCCACCGTCGCCGCGCTGGTCGCGGCGTTCGCGTGGCGGCCCGAGTGGTTCCCGTTGTCGCCGAACGACCGCGTCGTGCGCGAGCTGGCACTCGCGTTCGCGCTGGGCTCGCTCGCGTACGCGTGGCGCGACGCGCTGCCGGTGTCGCTCGCCGCCGCGGCCGCGTGCGTTGCGCTCGTCGCGTGGAACCCGGGCGGACTGGCGCGCGGCGCACTGTTCGCGCCGCTGCTGGCGTACGTCGTGCTGGTCGTGGCGTACCACCCGCGCCTCGCGTGGCCCGCCGCAAGCCGCGTCGGCGACTACTCGTACGGCCTCTACGTCTACTCGTTCCCCGTGCAGCAGACGCTGATGGAGCGGCTGCCCGCGCTGGAGCCGGTGGAGCTCTTCGCGCTGTCGCTGCCGCTGTCGCTGGCCGTCGCCGCACTCTCGTGGCACGCGCTCGAACGGCCGGCGCTCGGCCTAAAATCACGGTTCGACCGAACCGCAAGGACATCATGACCCCACCCCAATCACTGCGCGAGGCGTCCTGCGCCGACGACTACGACCCCAACTCGATGCCGGTCGACCGCGCGCGCACGCTGATCCGGCAGTTCCTGACGCCGGTCACGGCCACCGAACGCGTGCACGTGCGCGCCGCGCTCGACCGCGTGCTCGCCGAGGACGTGGTCTCGCCGGTCGCCGTGCCGGGCCACGACAACTCGGCGATGGACGGCTGGGCCGTCCGCTTCGCCGACCTCGCCGCCGACGGCGAGACGACGCTGCCGCGCATCGGCGAGTCGTTCGCCGGCAAGCCGTTCGCCGGCACGCTCGCGCCCGGCACCGCGGTGCGCATCTTCACCGGCGGCGTCATGCCGCCGGGCGCCGACACCGTCGTCATGCAGGAGCGTGCGACCGAGATCGACGGCGGCGTGCGAATCGCGGCCGGGGCGGTCACGAAGGCCGGGCAGAACCGCCGCTTCGCCGGCGAGGACGTCAGGCAGGGCCAGGTCGTGTTCCGGCGGGGCCAGCCGGTGCGCCCGGCCGAGCTCGGCATGATCGCGTCGCTCGGCGTCAACGAGGTCACCGTGTACCGGCGGCTGCGCGTCGCGTTCTTCTCGACCGGCGACGAGTTGAAGTCCATCGGCACGCCGCTCGCCGCCGGCGAGATCTACGACAGCAACCGCTACACGCTCTACGGGATGCTGGTGCGGCTCGGCTGCGAGATCGTCGACATGGGCGTGGTGCCCGACGTGCCCGAAGCCCTCGAGCACGCGTTCGCGACTGCCGCGGCCAACGCGGACGTCGTGATCACGTCCGGCGGCGTGTCGGTCGGCGAGGCCGACTTCGTCAAGCAGCTGATGGACAAGCTGGGCGAGGTGCTGTTCTGGAAGATCGCGATGAAGCCGGGCCGACCGCTCGCGTACGGGCGCATCGGCGCCGCGCACTTCTTCGGCCTGCCCGGCAACCCGGTGTCGGTGATGGTGACGTTCTACCAGTTCGTCCGCGACGCGCTGCTCGTGCTGCAGGGCCGCGCCGACGTGGCGCCGGTGCCGACCTTCCGGGCGACGCTGGCGACGCCGATCCGCAAGGCGCCCGGCCGCACGGAGTTCCAGCGCGGCATCCTGACGCCCGCCGCGGGCGGCGGCTACGAGGTGCGCACCACCGGTGACCAGGGCTCGGGCATCCTGTCGTCGATGTCGCAGGCGAACTGCTTCATCGTGCTGGGGACCGACACCGGCAACGTCGCGGCGGGCGAGGCGGTCGACGTCCAGCTGCTCGAGGGCCTGCTCTGAGCGACGCGCCGCGGCCGCCGACCCGCGCGGAGGCCTTCCGCTACTGGCTGCGCCTGGGCTGCATCAGCTTCGGCGGGCCGGCCGGCCAGATCGCGATCATGCACCGCGAGCTGGTCGACGAGCGCCGCTGGATCTCCGAGCGGCGTTTCCTGCACGCGCTCAACTACTGCATGCTGCTGCCCGGGCCGGAGGCCACGCAGCTCGCGACCTACATCGGCTGGCTGCTGCACCGGACGTGGGGCGGCGTCGTCGCCGGCGCGCTGTTCGTGCTGCCGTCGCTCGTGCTGCTGATCGCGCTGTCGTGGCTATACGTCGCGTACGGCGACGTGCCGGCCGTGGCCGGCATCCTCTACGGCGTCAAGCCCGCCGTCGTGGCGATCGTGCTGCACGCCGCGTGGCGGATCGGCTCGCGCGCGCTGAAGCACCCGGCACTGTGGGCGATCGCCGCCGCCGCGTTCGTCGCCATCTTCGCGCTCGCGGTGCCCTTTCCGCTGATCGTGCTCGGGGCGGCGCTGCTCGGCATGGCGGGCGGACGGTTGCTGCCGCGGGCGTTCGCGCCGGGTGGCAGCCGCCTCGCCGCCGGCGGCACGCACGCGCCGGCCGTCATCGACGACGACACGCCCACACCCCCGCATGCGCAGTGGCACTGGATGCGCTTCGGGCGGATCGTCGCGATCTTTGTCGCTCTGTGGGCCGGCACGCTCATCGCGCTCGCCGCGACGTTCGGCACCGCGTCGCCGCTCACGCAGATGGGCTGGTTCTTCTCCAAGGCCGCGCTGCTCACGTTCGGCGGCGCGTACGCCGTGCTGCCCTACATCTACCAGGGCGCAGTCGAGACGTTCGGGTGGCTCACGCCGGTGCAGATGATCGACGGCCTGGCGCTGGGCGAGACCACGCCCGGGCCGCTCATCATGGTGGTGACGTACGTCGGTTTCGTGGGCGGGTGGGCCAAGGAAGTGTTCGGCCCGGGCCTGCTGCCGGCCGCGGGCATTGCGGCGGCGCTGGTGGCGACGTACTTCACGTTCCTGCCGTCGTTCCTGTTCATCTTCGCCGGCGGGCCGGTGATCGAGTCGACGCACGGGGAATTGCGGTACACGGCGCCGCTGACCGGCATCACCGCGGCGGTGGTCGGCGTGATCGTCAACCTCGCGACGTTCTTCGCGTGGCACGTGTTCTGGCCGCGCGGGTGGGTCGGGGACGCCCCGGCCGGAGGGCTCGACGCGATCGCGCTGGCGATCGGCGTGGCCGCGCTCTACGCGCTCTTCCGCGCCAAGGCCGGCGTGATCCCGGTGATTCTCGCGTGCGGCGGCGCCGGACTGCTGGCGCGCCTGCTGCTCTAGCGCCGCCGGGCGGACACTAGCCGGCGTTGCGCATGCGGTGGAGCGTGGCCAGCGCGAACGCCACGACGGCGACGAACGTCGCGCCGAGCAGCGTGGCGACCGCGAAGCCGTGCGGAATCGCCGTGTACGGGTACGTCGCGACGCGCAGTGCGACGGTCGCAACGGCGAAGCCGAACAGGCCGACGACCACCCAGGCGTCCTCGGCGACGCGATGCCAGAGCGCGGCGAGCGACGCGAGCGCGCCGGTCGCGCGGGTCGCACGTTGGGGAAGTGCCATGCCGGCACCGTGGGTCAATGCGTTCACGACTGCTCCTTCGCGGAAAGCGCAGGCAATCAGGATTCGCGGCTGCGGTAGTGCGCGCCGCTCGCGGCCAGCGCGGTCTCGAGCTCGCGCGCTTCGCGCACGACGTCGGCCGTAGCGCGGGCGAACGCGACGACGCGCTGCCAGAGGCTCGGGCCGCAGGGTTGTGCCAGGTCGCCCGGGCCGATCATCGCGATCGGGCCGCCGCGCGCCGGCACGAGCACGCTGAGGATGACTTCGCCATTGTTCATTGGGGATTCCTTGGAAGGCGGCGGGCGACGGGCCCGGCACCCCGAGCTTCCCGAGCGCTGCTGCGCCGCACAACGACAAGATAAGGAGCCCGTCCGGCGAAATCCAATCGTTATTTCGGATCGGCGCCATCGCCGGGGGTGATCGGCGGCAAGTCGCTGTTAATGCAGCGAAAAGTGGCAGCCTGCGCACGCGGGCGGCCGCGTGCAGCCGCGCGGTCAGGCGATCGTCCAGCCGTGCCCGCAGGACCGGCAGCGCACCGCCAGCGTGCAGCCGCAGATCGATCCCGGTGCGTCGTCCGCGTGCTCGATCCTGAACTTCGCGTACACGTGGCACGCCGGGCACACCGCCCGCTCGGCGACGTACTCGGCGCGGGAGAGCAGCGCGGTGAACCGGCGCCACGCGAAGACGCACAGCGCGCCGCCGGCGGCCCCGATCGCGATCAGCGCGAGCAGGCCGGCGGCCGAGCGGCGGAACGAGATGACCTCGAGCGCGACCGCCATCATGATGAGCGCGAGGAAGCCGGTCACGAGGTAGGCGTGGCCCTCGTAGAGCTGCCGCTCGTACCAGCGGCGGAATCCGTCGCGGCGAATCGCTTCGTCGAGCCTCATGGCGTCCCCGTGCGCGCCGAGTCTACCGCCGCGCGTGCGCGGCAACAACGCGACGGACGCGCCTCCCGGTATCATCGGCGCTCGCCTGCACGAAGAACGCGCCCGCGCATGTCGTCGCTAACGCACCTCATCGAGAACAACCGTCGCTGGGCCGCGGGCGTGAACGCCCGGCAGCCCGACTTCTTCCGGCGGCTCGCCGCGCAGCAGAGTCCGCGCTACCTGTGGATCGGCTGTTCGGACAGCCGCGTGCCGGCCAACGAGATCGTCGACCTCCTGCCCGGCGAGCTCTTCGTCCACCGCAACGTCGCCAACGTCGTCGTCCACACCGACTTGAACTGCCTGTCGGTGCTGCAGTTCGCCGTCGACGTGCTGCGGGTCGAGCACGTGCTGGTGGTCGGCCACTACGGCTGCGGCGGCGTGCGCGCCGCGCGGCAGGGCCGGCCGCTCGGCCTCATCGACAACTGGCTGCGCCACGTGCAGGACGTGGCCGACCGGCATCGCGAGTTCCTGGCGGCGCTGCCGGACGACGCGCAGGCCGACGACCGGCTGTGCGAGCTCAACGTGATCGCGCAGGTCCGCCACGTCGCACGCACGACGATCGTGCAGGACGCGTGGGCGCGCGGCCAGCCGCTCACTCTGCACGGCTGGATCTACGGCCTCTCCGACGGTCTCGTGAAGGATCTTGGCATCGCGGCGGACTCGCCCGCCAGGCTCGACGCCGACTACGCTGCCGCGCTCGCGGGGATCACCGGCGCAGCGCGCTAGCGCGACCGCGTCCGCCGCACCGTGATCCGCCTCTCCGGCGTCACCAGGTCGTTTCCGGGCCCGCGGCCGCGCACGGTGCTCGAGCGGGTGACGCTCGACGTCGCGCGCGGCGAACTCGTCGCAATCCTCGGCGAGTCGGGCTCGGGCAAGTCCACGCTGCTCAACGTGATCGCCGGCCTCGAGGCACCGGACG